>CAZLSU010000014.1:0-52120 GCA_964562225.1 uncultured Sphingobium sp. | reverse complement strand
GACGTTGAGCAGCCCGCACGGCTTTTCATGATAGCCAAGCTGCGACCAGCACCATGCCTCGAATATTTCCTCCAGCGTGCCGATGCCGCCGGGCAGGCAGAGGAAACCGTCGGCGAATTTGGCCATCATCGCCTTGCGTTCGTGCATCGTCTTGACGACGTGCAATTCGGTGATGCCCTGATGGTCATGCTCGCGCGCGCGCAAGGCTTCGGGAATGACGCCGATCACCTCGCCGCCGGCGGCGCAGACCGCGTCCGCGATCACCCCCATCAGGCCGACCGTGCCGCCGCCATAGACCAGGCCAATGCCGCGCGCCGCCAGCAGCGCGCCGACCCGCTCCGCCGCTTCGCGATAGACCGGGGAATTGCCGGGAGAAGAGCCGAGATAGAGGCAGATTCGCATGCTAACTCCCTCAGGCCAGACGTTCGGGGACGGACAGGGCTTCCTCCAGAATCGCCTCCTTGGCGCCGACCGCTTCCCAGGGGAAGACGAACCATCGCTTGTCCTCGTCGCGGTCGATCATCTGTGCCCAATAATCGACCGACACGCGCGAACGGCTATTGTTGATCAGCACCGCAAAACGCAGATTGTCGTTCTTGCAGCCATTGTCGGTCAGCAGGCGGCGGACATAGTCGATCGTGCCTCCGCTATCGTTGATATCGTCGATGAACAGCAGCTTCACGCCCGCCGCGCTCTTGGCCGCGACCTTCGCCAGCAGTTCGTCGGCAAAGCCAGGCACCTTGGACGAATGGTCGATCGACAGCATCGGCAGGTCGGTCTGATGCGAGATATAGACGGCGGGCACGAGACCACCCCGGCCGATGCCGATCACGAAGTCGGGCTGCCACGCCCCCTGGACGATTTGCCGCGCGACGTCCTGAACGTCGGCGACGAAGGCGTCGTTGGCGATATAGTGAAGTTCCGGGGCTGCATTACTGCTCATGACGCGCGAATCCGTTGGCGGGAGAAAGTGCCGGAGCTATCGGGTCGGCAGGGATTGGGCAATCGCTTCGCGTGCCTGATCTTCAAACTTCCACAGGGCCGTCGATCGATATCGGATAGCCCAGTTGCGCGAAGCCATTTTCCAGTTCCTGCAACACGATCGCGGCAGCATAAGAGGGCGTGCGCGCAGACGCGGTGCACAGGCCCAGCGTCATCGGGCGCAATATCGGGTCCGATATCCGGGTGAAGGACAGGATACCGCGCCGCACCTCCGTAATGATGTCCAGCGACGTCAATATGCCGATACCCACGCCCTGCATGACCAGCGAGGTTATCATCTGGATATTGTCGGACGCGACCGCGCGTTCCATCATGACGCCGCTCGTGCCCTCCAGCACGGCGATCTGTTCATAGACCGCGAGCGGCTGCGCGGGCACGATCAGCTTCGCGTCGGAACAGGCGGAAAAGCGCAGTTCCCGCTTGGCGCCGAAGGGATGGCCCACGGGCGTGACGAAACCCAGCACGACATCGACGAAGGCGCGCACCGCGAGATCGCGAAAACTCTGCGGATCGAAGAAGATGCCCAGGTCCACCTCCCCACGCGCGGTCGCCTGCCGCACGAGGTCATTCTCCAGCACGCGCACGCCAATAGTGATGCCGGGATATTTGCTCTGGATCGCCTGAATCGCGGCGGGAATATAGCCTTTGGCCAGCGCGTCGATAACCGCGATATCGACATGCCCGTGCTTCAGGCCGCGCAGATCTTCGATCTGCGCGCGCACATCGATCATATTTTTCTGCCATTTGGTGCCCGCCGCCATCATGATTTCGCCCGCTGCGGTCAGGCGCAGGCCGGTGGGCAGTCGCTCGAACAGGGGGACGCCCAGATTGGCTTCGACATTCAATATCTGCCGGTCGATCGCGGACGCCGACACATTGAGTTCGTCCGCTGCCCGGCGGATCGACCCCAGCCGCCCGACCGCGACGAAATATCTCAGGAACCGCGAAAGTGCCGGCATGCCCACCCTAATTTTTGCAACAGCGCGTCGGATTCATTGCATTTGATCGCAGCAGGTCAAGCCCTTAATTGCGAAGAAACCTGTGATCGGCAGGCCGACGCAATCATGGCGAGGGGCTTTGCACCTTTCAGAATGATCATAAGTTCTTCTTTACATTGCCCTGCAGCATTTCAATGATGCGCAGCAACATACAGAAAAAATAGGAGAGGAGATTTCGGGGACACAGGGCCGCGCGGCGCAGTGCAGAAGCACGCCTTTGCGGTTATAATGGGGGTATTATAATAATGGCGAAGATTCGGTTCCTTGGCGCGATGACCCATGCTGCATCGCACAATTCCTCTTTGAGCGCGCTGGCGATTGGCCTGCTTTGCTGCACGGCGACGACGACGGCGGCCCGAGCGCAGGAATCCGCCCCCCAAGACGAGCAAAACGAGGAAATCGTCGTCACCGGGGCGCTGAACGCGCTGCCGCTGGAAAATGTAGGCTCCATCTTCGGTTTCAACAAGACCGTGCTGGAAACGCCGCGATCGGCTTCGACGATCAGCAGCGAGCAGATCGAACGCTTCGGCATCACCGATATCTATGACCTTGTCGCGCAGGCGCCCGGCACCTTCACCAACAGCTTCTTCGGCGTCGGCGGCGCACTCGACATTCGCGGCACCCCCGGCGAAGTCTATTTCCGTGGCATGCGCCGCCTCGACAATCCCGGCAACTACCCCACGCCGATCGGCGCGTCGGAGCGGATCGACATTGTGCGCGGTCCGGCTTCGCCCATCTATGGTCCGTCCAAGACCGGCGGTTACATGAACTTCGTGCCAAAGTCGGCGCGGGTTGGCGATGGCAAGCTGCGGGACAAGGCGTCAGGCGAACTCAGCTATACCCGTGGCAGTTGGGACATGAACATCCTGAAGGGCGAAGTGTCCGGCCCATTCAAGATCGGTGAGCAGGAATTCGGTTACAGCCTGTTCGGTCAATATGAAAATGACGGCAGCTACTATCGCAACATGGATACCGAGCAATATATCTTGCAAGGATCGTTCGACACGGATTTGTCAGATCATGTCCGCATCGAATTTGGCGGCCAGTATCAAAATTACAAAGGCCAGCAAAATGGCGGCTGGAACCGCCTGACCCAGGCGCTGGTCGACGACGGCACCTATATCACCGGCCAGGCCAAGCCGCTCGACACCAGCGGAGACAGCCAGATTTCGCAGGGTGAGATTAACGCCGCAGTCCCCGGCGGGTTCTCCATCTTCGGCAATTTCGGTTGTCCGGACAGCAGCTTCAGCCCCTTTGCAAGCGGCTTCACTGACGCCTGCTTCACCAGCGGTCCGAACACCGCGCTGAACCTCGTCAATGTCGGCACCACGAAGCTGAGCCGCAAAAATACGCTGACCGGCAAGGACGACAAGCTTAACAACAAGTCCACCACACTCTATTTTGATACCATCTTCACGTCCGACAGCGGTTTCGAGCTGAAGAACCAGTGGTTCTATGACGCCTACAAAAACCTCAATGAGAATGCCTATGGCTTCTCACAATTCCACGACAGCTGGGTGATCGAGGACAAGATCGTTTTGTCCAAGACCATGGAAAATACGACCGGCAAATTCTCGTTCCAGCTTTCGCCCTCGGTCCGCTACACCAGCTTCAAGCATGGCGACGATTTCAACTATGAATATTTTCACCGCGTCGATCTGACCGTGGGTTATGACGCCCTGTCAGATCGTTTGCTGTCGACCGAATGCGACTGCAACTATACCAACAATGTCGTCGGCCATTATTCCGACCTCGCCTTCGCCGGTTTGGCCAATCTCGATTTTAACTTCGGCCTCGATGTTACGCTCGGCGCGCGCTACGACCATTTCGACGTGAAATCGACCAACCTGACCTCGAAGATGGAACCGGCCGCTATCCCGGCTATCAACAAAGCAAGTGGAAGCAAGGGCGCATGGTCCTGGTCGGGCAGCGCATCGTACAAGCTGTCCTTCGGCCTCATCCCCTATGTAACGATCGCCAAGCAATCGGTGGTGATCGCCGGACAGGGCGCGGAAATCTATCCGGACCTCGCCGCCACCAACACCTTCATTTCAGCGTCGAAGCTTCGTGAAGCAGGCATCAAGGGGAGCTTCCTCGATGATACGCTCTATGCAGCGGTTTCGGTCTACAAGCAGAAGCGCAACGACTTCAATGTCCAGTCAATCACGGTGAACCAGGCGGTCGAGACCAAGGGTCTGGAAGCTGAAGTCCGCTGGTCGGTGGACAAGCATCTGCTCATTACCGGCGCTTATACGCACACTAATGTCTATAATCTGACCGCGCTTACCGATGGCACGCTGTTCAGCTTCTTTGGCATCGAAGATCTGGTAAACGTCACCGACCCGTCATTGTACCTGGGCGGTCAGCCGATCGGTCTGGTGCCGATCAATAGCAAGAGCGACTCCAAGCGCGCGGGTATCCCAGCGAACATGTTCTCGGCGACCGCGACCTATGCGTTCGACATGGGTCTCGCTTTGTCGGGCAGCCTCGTGCATGTGGACTCAGTCTATTCGGGCCAGAGCCAGGCTGTAAAACTGCCAGCCTATACTACGGTTGATCTCAGCGCGTCATTTGAAACCGGACCATTGCTGTTCCGGCTGGTCGTGAAGAATGTGACGGACAAGAAATATTTCCGCGCGAACTTCACCGAGTTGTTCGGCAGCACGATCGTCCTGCCCGAACGGCCACGCAGCTTCCAGGCATCGGCCGTCTACAAATTCTGAAAATCTCTCTACGGGGCGTCGATCGATGTCGGCGTCCCGCCTTCTTATCGTGACCGGGGAAAGTTGAGCCATGCGCCTTCACCATCGCGCAACCCTGATCGCGGGCCTCATGCTGTTCGGCGTGCCGGGCGCTGCCCAGGCCGCCCCTGCCCCCGCTATCGAAACGTGCAAGCCCGGCGGCCCCTGCGCCACGCCCCTGCCCGTGCGCGTCGTCATCGTCTCCATGTTCGAGATCGGCCAGGACAGCGGCGACGCGCCCGGCGAATTTCAGTTGTGGAAGGAACGGCGCAAGCTGGATCAGCGCATCCCCTTCCCGCAATCGCACCATGACCTTTATTATAATCCCGACAGCCAGATATTGGGCGTCGTCACCGGCATGGGCACCGCCAAATCGGCGACCGCGACGATGGCGCTGGGCCTCGACCAGCGGTTCGACTTGAGCCACGCCTATTGGCTGGTCGCGGGCATTGCCGGGATCGATCCCCATGACGCGTCGATCGGATCGGCCGCCTGGGCGCGCTATCTGGTCGATGGCGACCTGGGCCATGAAATCGACGCGCGGGAAATCCCCGCGGATTGGAAGACCGGCTATTTCCCGCTGAGCAAGAAGGGGCCGAAAGACAAAAGCCCGCCCGTGTCACAGGGCGAGATGTTCGAGATCAACGGGGCGCTGCGCGATTGGGCCTATGGCCTGACCAAGGATCTGAAACTGCCCGACGATACCGCGATCCAGGCGGAGCGCGCCAAGTTCACCGGTTTCCCGATGGGCCAGCGCCCGCCCTTCGTGCTAAAGGGCGATCAACTGGCCGCAATGACATTCTGGCACGGCGCGCGGATGACCGATTGGGCCAATGACTGGGTGCGTTACTGGACCGACGGCAAGGGCGAATTCGTGACATCGGGTATGGAGGAGACCGGCACCTTCCAGGCGATCACCTATCTCGACACGATCGGCCGCGTGGACAAGGACCGCGTCATGGTGCTGCGCGCCGGGAGTAATTATTCCATGCCCCCGCCGGGCACCAGCGCGGCGGACTATCTGCTGCGCGAAAATGAGGGGTTTGCCGGCATGACGGCGGCGTTGGAAAGCCTGTATCTGGTGGGATCGACCGTGGTGGACGAACTGGTCGGCCATTGGGACAAATATGAGAAGACCGTCCCGCAATGACCAATTTAGGTACCCCAAATCCGTGACACGCACCGTCATCCGCAACGCCGATATCGTCGTTTGCATGGACGATGCCCGTCGTGAGATAGCCGATGGCGCGGTCGCCTTCCGGGACGGCCTGGTCGAAGCGGTCGGGCCGACAGCAGACTTTGCCATCCTGCTGGCGGAAGCCGATGCGGTCATCGACGCGCGCGGCTGCGTCATCACGCCCGGCCTGGTCAACACCCACCATCATCTCTACCAGTCGCTCACCCGCGCGCTGCCCGGCGCGATCAATGCGTCGCTGTTCGACTGGCTCAAGCGGCTCTACCCGATCTGGGCGCAATATCGGCCCGAGGACATGTTCGCCGCGACCCAGCTTGGCCTTGCCGAACTGACGCTGTCGGGCTGTACGCTAAGCAGCGATCACCTTTATCTGTTTCCTGACGGCGTGACGCTGGACGACACGATCGCCGCCGCGCAGGGGATCGGCATCCGTTTCCACCCGACACGCGGGTCGATGAGCGTGGGGGAAAGCGCGGGCGGTCTGCCCCCCGACAGCCTGGTGGAAGACGAAGCCGCGATCCTGAACGACACGATCCGCGTGATCGACCGGTTCCACGATCCCCGCGACGGATCGATGTTGCGCGTCGGCGTTGCGCCCTGCTCGCCCTTTTCGGTGAGCCGCGACCTGATGCGCGACGCCGCGCTGCTGGCGCGCGACAAGGGGGTGATGCTGCACACCCATCTGGCGGAGGATGCGGACGATGTGGCGTTCAGCCTCGAACGCTTCGGTTGCCGCCCCGGCGAATATGCGGAAGATCTGGGCTGGACCGGGCCGGACGTGTGGCATGCCCATTGCGTGCAGCTCGACGCGGCGGAGATCGCCCTGTTCGCGCGGACCAAGACCGGGGTGGCGCATTGCCCCTGCTCCAATTGTCGGCTGGGGTCGGGCATTGCGCCGTTGAAGGCAATGGTCGATGCTGGCGTGCCGGTCGGCATCGGCGCCGACGGATCGGCGTCCAATGACAGCGGGCACCTGCTGCTGGAAGCGCGGCAGGCGATGCTGCTGCAACGGGCCGTCGGCGGGCCGCTGGCATTCGACCCGAGGGACGCGCTGTTCCTGGCGACGCGCGGCGGGGCGGAGATGCTGGGGCGGCCCGATTGCGGGTCGATCCAGCCTGGCAAGCGGGCCGACATCGCGATCTGGGACATGGCCGACATCCAGTCTTCGGGCGCGTGGGACAAGGTGGCGGCGCTGCTGCTCAGCCCGCCTTCGGGGGTGCGCGACCTGTTCGTCGAAGGGCGCGGGGTGGTGCGCGACGGCGACCTGGTGCAGGCCAATCGCCGCGATATCCTGCGCGCGGCGGACCGGTCGCTCCAGCGTTTGAAGAGCCTAGCATGACCCACAGCGGCCTGATGACCCCGGAGCAGGCGCGCGATCCGGACTATTTCCCCGGCCTTGGCGTCGCGATTCCGCTGGGCATCCAGCATGTGCTGGCGATGTTCGTCAGCAATCTGACGCCCGCGATCATCGTCGCGGGGGCGGCGGGGTTCGGTTTCGGGTCGGCCGATCCGACGCCGATGATCTACATGATCCAGATGGCGATGCTGTTCGCCGGGGTCGCGACGCTGATCCAGACGATCGGCATCGGCCCGGCGGGGGCGCGGTTGCCGCTGGTGCAGGGGACCAGCTTTGCATTCCTGCCGGTGATGATCCCGATCGTCGCGGGTCAGGGGGTCGCGGCGATGGCGCAACTGACCACGGCGGCGATCATCGGCGGGCTGTTCCATACCGGTGTCAGCTTCTTTATCGGGCGTATCCGCTTTGCCCTGCCGCCGATGGTGACGGGGCTGGTCGTGCTGATGATCGGGCTGTCGCTGATGCGGGTGGGCGTTCAATATGCGGCGGGCGGCGTGCCTGCGCAGGGGACGGCGGCCTATGGCGCGGGGGTGAGCTGGTTGCTGGCGGGGATCGTGGTGTTCGTGACGCTGGGGCTGAGCTTTTTCGGGCGGGGGATATGGTCAACTGCGTCGGTGCTGCTGGGGCTGGCGGCGGGCTATGCGGTCGCGGCGCTGATGGGCCGGGTGTCGATGGCCCCGGTGGCCCCGGCGGACTGGTTCATGCTGCCCTCCCCCTTCCATTTCGGCTTTGCGATCTCGGTCTCGGCGATATTGGGCTTTGTCCTGATGGGCTTCATTTCGGCGATCGAGACGGTGGGGTGCGTGTCGGCGATCAGCGAGGGGACCGCCGGGCGACCCGCGACCGACCGCGAACTGATCGGCGCGACCTGCGCCGATGGCGTGGGGACGGCGATCGCGGGGGTGTTCGGGGCCATGCCCAATACGTCGTTCAGCCAGAATGTGGGCCTGATCGCGATCACCGGGATCATGAGCCGCCATATCGTGACGATCGGCGCGCTGTTCCTGATCGCGTGCGGGCTGCTGCCCAAGGTCGGCGCACTGATTACGACGATCCCCATCGAGGTGCTGGGCGGCGGGGTGATCGTGATGTTCGGGATGGTTGCGTCGGCGGCGCTCTCCATCCTGTCGGGGGTGGAATGGACCCAGCGCAACATGCTGATCTTTGGCGTGGCGCTGTCGATCGGCATTGGCCTGGAACTGGAGCCGGATGCGGTAGCGCATTTGCCGCAGACTTTGCGGATCGTGCTGACGTCCGGCGTGCTGCCCGCCGCACTGATCGCGGTGGTGTTGAATCTGGCGGTGCCCAAGCGATTCGCGGCGTTGAGCGTGGCGGGCGAGGCTTAACTTCGCATATTTCCCGCCGATCCTGATATTTTATTGCGCGGGCTTGGTCCTATCGGGATGGGGGCGGATGAGGGGAAAGAGCCGGTTGGATTGGCTTATCGCATGGGGGTGCGGTTGTAGGACAGCGGATTGTTGGGCGGAGGGTGCGCGGGTGCTTCGACAGGCTCAGCACGAACGGGGGGTAGCCAGATTATCGCTCCACCGCTTCAAACGCGGCCAAATCCTGCTCCAGCGCCCATTGTTTCGCCGCTTTGAGGTTTGCACCCAGATAGGCGTCGCATGCTGCGCCCTCGGTCGCGCAGGCCGCCACCTTTGCGCCGCCAGCCCGATCCCGCCACAGGCTCTCGCCCGGCAGGAAAGAGAATTGCGCCCCATCGCGCACGATCTGCTTCAGGTCCGCATAACGCAGCCCCTGTTCGGTCACGGCGCGCTGATATTCGTTGGTCATGTCGCTGCGCGAGACGCCTTCGTCGTCGGTGGAGAGGACGACCGGCACGCCTGCCTCGCGGTAGAGCGCCAGCGGGTGCGCCGTGCCTTTTACGCCCAGGATGACGGCGTTGCTGGTGAGGTTGATTTCGACCGCGATCTTTTCGCGCGCCATCCTGGCGAGCAAAGCGGGGGCGTCGCGTTCATAGCTGATGTCGATGCCATGGCCGATGCGTTTCGCGCCTGCCACTTCGATCGCCTCGCGGATATGGAAGGCGAGGTCGCGCGGGGGAACGAGGCCGAGCGTCAGTTCGCCGGCGTGGAGCGAGAGTTTCACTTGGGGGTAGCGCGCCTTCAGGAAGGCGAACATGCGCATGTGGAGACTATAGTCGCGTATCGCGATAGGTTCATGTTCGGGCGCGGCGATGTTGACGCCGACGAAGCGTGGGTCGGCGTCCGCCACGGCGAAGGCGGTCGCCAGTTGCGCGAAGACCAGCGCCGGGGCGATGGTGCGGTAGGCGGTGAAGAGATAACGCAACTCCACGTTGCAGGCGGCCTTGGGGCTGGGCGTGGCGCAGCCGTCGATCGCCGCCGCTTCCGCTTCGATCCGGTCATAGTCGGCACGGGTCTGGGCGATGGCGGCAGGCAGGAGCGGCGCGATGCGGGCGTAGAGCGCGGCGAAATCGGTGGCGTCGGCGTCGCCCGCTTTCGCCATGACCGGGACGACCGCGTTCGACCCGCTGCCAAGTTCCACATAGGAGACGCGGTCGGCCGCCGCCTGTTGCCGGACCCGCGCCATCGCTTCACCGACATGGCGGCGATAGGCGGGACCGGACGCCTCGAACGTCGCGAAGAAACGGTCATAGCCCGCAACCGTGGGATCGCCCACGCCATCTTCAAACCCGCGCGTCGAAAAGGCGTCGATCGCGCGCGAATAATGGGGGTAATGTTTTTCTAGGCCCAGCGCGGGGACGCGGTTGGGGGCGTCGCAGGGCGGGTCGACGATATGATAGCTGTCGGTCGTAAGACACAGGCCGTCTGCGGCGGCCCAGCGCAGGAAATCCTCCGCATAATTGGCGCCGCCCGCATGATTGTGCAGGTCCGCGCCCTTCGGCATCGCCTGGAGAAACATGCGCAGGCGCGGCGGGCTGGCGACGATGCGGTCGAGCGCGGCGGCGGTGCGGGCTTCGTTGGTCGGTGCCGGGGTGCGGGCCATGGCGGGGCTGGCGCTGACCAGCAGAGCCAGCATTATTGTTTTGAAGCGCATCTTATTTCCCCCGATTTCCTGGCCTTCTGGCGGGTCGGCAGGGCTGGATCAATGGTGATATTGAGGATGGGGCGTTGCGGAAATGTGGGCGGTGATGTGGCTGCGGGATGTTCCCCGGCGCAGGCCGGGGTCCAGTCCTCAGGGTCGGGACTGGACCCCGGCCTGCGCCGGGGAACGGCTGCCTTTGAGAGAAAGCTATATCCGCCCGCCCTCATTTTGCGCACCCTTTGTCCCGATAACGGCAATGGACGGCAACGCCATTCCGCCATAGGCCCCGCCACAATGAATGGCGGAACCATGGTCCCCCGTCCGTCCTATCGGGACGGGAGCGGCCTTCGCCGCGACGGGGTAAAGCGTGACGATGAGCCTTCTATGGCGACCCACTTTCGGTACTGCAGCGCTGGGGTTCGCCATGCTGGTCGCCGCCGGATCGGTGATCGCCCATTCGCAGAGTGCGCAGACTGCGCCGGTCGTCCCTACGTCCGCCTCCGCCAATGGCCCGCCCGACATATTGGGCGATTATTGTTCGCGCTGCCATAATGACGACGACAAGATCGCCGGGCTGTCGATCGACGATTTACGCAGCGGCGACGTGCAATGGGGCCGCCATGTCGATGAGTGGGAGAAGGTGTTACGCCGGGTCAGCCTGGGCGAGATGCCGCCGCTGAACAAGCCGCAGCCCGACCCGGCACAACGCGCGGCGTTTGTGTGGTGGTTGCAAAATGCGCTGGACAACTATGCCGCGGCCAACCCCGATCCGGGCCGGGCGACGATCCGGCGGCTCAATCGCGTCGAATATGCCAATGCAGTGCGCGACCTGCTGGCGCTCAAGGTCGATGTCAGCCGCGAATTGCCGCAGGATAATTCGGGCTATGGCTTCGACAATATCGCCGATGTGCTGAGCGTGTCGCCGACGCTGATGGACCGTTATATCGCGGTTGCGGGCAAGGTCGGGCGGATGGCGACGGGGCTGACCTCCGCGCGGGAATTCGTCACATCCTATGAGGTGCCCAAGGACGGGTCGGTGATGAATGCGGGCCGCCCCGCCTATAATGAGCGGGCGAGCGACGACCTGCCGCTGGGGTCGCGCGGCGGCGGGGCCTTTGCCTATTATGCGCGCTATGACGCGACCTATGAAATCAGCGGCTGGCTGAACGCCAATACCAACAACGAGACCGACCGGATGGTCGAGGACAAGGTCAGCGTCCGCGTGCCGATGAAGGCGGGCGCGCATGTCGTCGGGCTGTCCTTCCGCCGTCAGTTGGCGCCCGACGAAAGCGTACAGACGCTGCGCAACGATCTGGACAAGGTGCCGATGCCAGTCGATGCGCCCCGGATGCTGCCGATGGACGTGTCGATCGACGGCGCGGTGGTGAAAACGATTGAGGTGCCCTCCTACCGGCTGTCGCCGCGCTATGCGCAGCAGAATTTCCCGCGTGACGTGTTGCAGATCGATGTCGCCGGGCCGATCGCACCCAGGGGTGTGGGGCGGACGCCGAGCCGGGATCGCATCTTCCTGTGCAAGCCCAAAGCGGCGTCGGCGGAGACCGCCTGCGCGCGGCGGATCGTCGCGACGCTGGCGCGCAAAGCCTATCGCCGACCGGTGAGCGAGGCGGACCTCATGCCGCTGATGCGCCTTTATGCCGCCGAACGCGCGCAGTCCGATTTCGAGCATGGCGTGGAGGCGGCGGTGGAGGCGATGCTGGTGTCGCCGCATTTCCTGTTCCTGGTGGAGGGCGATCCCAAGGGGGCCAAGCCGGGTAGCGTCCACAAGCTGACCGATCTGGAGCTGGCGTCGCGCCTGTCCTTCTTCCTGTGGAGCAGCATTCCCGACGAGGCGCTGCTGGCGGCGGCGGAGCGCGGCGAACTGCAACAGCCCGCGATGCTGGACGCGCAGATCAGCCGGATGCTGGCCGATCCGCGCGCGGAGGCGCTGACCAAGAATTTTGCCGGGCAATGGCTGTATCTGCGCAATCTGGAGCAGCAGCGGCCCGATATCGCGGTATTCCCGCAGTTCGACGCGCGGCTGCGCCAAGCGATGGCGCGCGAGACCGAGATGTTCTTTTCCTATGTGCTGCGCACCAACCGCAGCGTGCTGGATTTCATCGCGGCGGACTACACCTTCCTCAATCAGCGGCTGGCGGCGCATTATGGCATAGGCGGCGTCAACGGCACGGCGATGCGGCGGGTGAGCCTGGACCCCGCCTCCAATCGCGGCGGGTTGCTGGGGCAGGCGAGCATCCTGACCGTCACCTCCTATGGCAATCACACATCGGTGGTGAAGCGGGGCAAGTGGATTTTGGATAACATGCTGGCCGCCCCGCCGCCGCCCCCGCCGCCGGATATCCCCGCGCTGAAGGAGACAGCGCATGGCCGCAAGCTGACCGCGCGCGAGCAGTTGGAGATGCACCGGACCAACCCGTCCTGCGCGGCCTGTCATGTGAAGATGGACCCGCTGGGCTTTTCCCTGGAGAATTTCGACGCGATCGGCGGATTCCGACGGACCGATGCGGGCCAGCCGATCGACGTGTCCGCGATGATGCCCGATGGCGTCAAATTCGCGGGGCTTGCGGGACTCCAGCAGATATTGATGGCGCGCAAGGGCGAGTTTACCGAGGCGTTTACCGAGCGGCTGCTGACCTATGCACTGGCGCGGGGCGTGGGCGCGCGCGACATGCCGTCGATCCGCAAGATATCGCGCGGCGCGGCGGCGGACGGGTACCGGATTCAGACGATCATCAGGGGGATCGTGACCAGCGATCCCTTCACGCTGCGAAAGACACCTGCGCAATGAAGCTGCTACGGCAACCGCTGGCGCGCCGCACGATGCTGCGCGGCCTGGGCACGATGATGGCGCTGCCCTTCATGGAGGCGATGATGCCATCGGCGAAGGCGGCCGATATCGTATCGCGGCCCAAGCGGTTGCAGATATTCTATTCGCCCAACGGCATGATGATGAAGGATTTCGTGCCGACGAGCGCGGGGAGCGGTTTCGCGCTGCCGTCGACGCTGGAGCCGCTGGCGGCGCATCGCGACCGGATCAGCATCGTCAGTGGCCTTGGCCATCCGCAGGCGGCCGCGATGGGCGACCGGCCCGCGGGGCATGGCCGGTCCTGCCCCGCCTTCATCACCGGGGTCCATGTGCGCCAGACCGAGGGCACCGACATACGCTGCGGCGTGTCGATGGATCAGGTCTATGCCCATCATGTCGGCGACGCGACGCCGCTCAGTTCGCTGGAACTGGGGATCGACCAGGCGAGCCTGCTGGGCAGTTGCGACATCGGCTATAGCTGCGCCTATACCAACGGCATTTCGTGGCGGAACCCGACCGTCCCCCTGCCCGTCACCGCCAACCCCAGCGACGTGTTCGAGCGGCTGTTCGGCGACGGCGATACGCTGGACGCCAGGAGCCGGCTGGCGCAATTGCGCCGCCAGTCGAGCATCCTGGACTTTGTGATGGACGATACGGCGCGGCTGTCGGGGCAACTCGGCATGGCGGATCGCGCCAAGCTGGACGAATATCTGGAAGCGACGCGCGATATCGAAAAGCGCATCCAGCGCACGATTGCGTCCGGGGCCACCGGCGACGCGGGCGAAATGGCGCGTCCGGCGGGGATTCCCGACAGTTTCGACGATCATGTCCGCATGATGATCGACCTCCAGGTATTGGCGATGCAGGCGGACATTACCCGCGTTTCCAGCTTCATGATCGGTCGGGAACTGTCCAACCGCACCTATCCCGAAATCGGCGTGCCGGATTCGCACCATATGTTGAGCCACCATGGCAACAACCCGGAGAAGATGGAGAAGCTGGCGCGGATCAACCGGCATCATATGAGCTATTTCGCTTATTATCTGGAGCGGATGAAGGCGGTGAAGGATGGCGAGGGGTCGTTGCTGGATCGCACGCTGGTGCTGCGCGGGTCTGCGTTCGGCGACCCCAACGAGCATGACCATATGGACCTGCCGGTGATCGTCGCGGGCGGGCTGGTGAAGGGCGGGCGGCATATCGTGGCGGAGAAGGGTACGACCATGTCGAACCTGCTGCTGGCGTCGCTCAACCTGCTGGACGTGCCTGCGACCAGCTTTGGGGATAGCACCGGGGTGTTCGGGGGGTTGAGCGATGGGTAGGGTTCGCCTCTGGGCGTGGCCGTTCCCCGGCGCAGGCCGGGGTCTAGTTCGGACGGCGGGACTAGGCCCCGGCCTTCGCCGGGGAACGGCCCCTCTTTTCGCGATCCTTGCGCTGTTTGCCGACGTCGCTTGCGCGCAGGACACCCCCCTGCCCCGCGCCATCCGCGCCAATGACGTCGCGGGGGTCGAGGCTGCGCTGGCGGAGCGGGCTGATCCCAATCAGCGGCTGACCTTCGGCGCGACGCCACTGGCATGGGCGGTGAACATACAGAACCCCGCCCTTGTCGCCGCGCTGCTGGCAAAGGGCGCGAAGCCCGACGGGGCCGATGACGATGGCGTGACGCCGATCGCACTCGCCTGCGAACTGGGTGATGCCGGGATCGTCGGGCAATTGCTCGACGCGCGGGCCAATATAGGCACGGCGCGGCCAGATGGCGTGACGCCGCTGGCGATCTGCGCGCGCTATGGCCCGGCCGATGCCGTCGCGCGGATGCTGGCCGGGGGCGCTGCGCCGGACAAGGTGGACGCGATGGGCCAGACGCCGCTGATGTGGGCGGCAGCGTCTGGGCGGACCGAGGCGATCGCGCTGCTGCTGAAGGCCGGGGCCGACGCCAATCGCGTGTCGAAGGGCGGCTTCACGCCGTTGTTCTTCGCGATCAAGAGCGGCGTGCCGGCGGCCAGCGACATGCTGCTGAACGCCGGGGCGAAGGCCGACTATCGCGGCCCGGAACAGACCAGCGCGGCGCAACTGGCACTCTATCAGAAAAATTATGGTGCGGCGGCGCTGCTGGTCGCGCGCGGCGCGGATGTGGCCGAGCGCGGGCGTGAGGGCGAGCAACTGCTCCATGGCGCGGCGGCGGGCGGCGACGCGGCGCTGGTCGGCCTGTTGCTGGCGAAGGGCGCCGACGCCAACGGGCTGACCGGCCCGTCGCGCATCACCTGGGTGACGGAGGCCAATTTCGGTGTCGCGCCGCCGCCCGTGCCGCCGACCCCGCCGCTGCTGATCGCCGCCGCCAACGGCCATGCCGCCGTCATGAAGCTGTTGCTGGCGGCGGGAGCCGATCCGCGCTTTGTCGCGCAGGACGGCACCAATGTCGTGCTGGCGGCGGCCAAGGGCGGCAGCGCGGCGACGCTGGACTATGCGCTGAGCCTGGCCCCGGACGCGAATGTCGCCAATGCGGGCGGCTGGACCGCGCTGCACATGCTGGTCGGCGGCGGGATGCAGCCCGAACTGGAGCCGATGCTGCGCGTGCTGGCCGTGCATGGCGCACGCACCGACATTCCAAGCAAGCGCGGCACCACGGCGGCGCAGATGGCGGATAGCGGCCTGACCGAGGTCAAGGCGATCTTCCGCACCATCTTCCCCCTACCCGCCGCGACGACGCTGGCGTCCGCGCGGAAATGACCATGAGACGAGGATATAAGATGATCTCCCAACGCCTGTTTCGCCTCACTCTGCTGGCCGCTCCCGCCGCCGCGCTCGCCAGCGCCAGCCTGCTGACCGCCGCCCCGGCTGCGCCCAATCCGAAAGCCGCCATCGCCGCGCGACAGGCGGGCTACAAGAAAATGGGCGCGGCGATGAAGGCGATCAACGACCAGCTCAAGACCGACGCGCCCGCCAAAGCGGTGATGCTGGCGGCCGCCCAGACCATCGCCGCCACGGCCAAGGAGCAGCCCAGGCTGTTCCCCGCAGGCAGCGGCCCGGCAGCAGGCGTCGCAACCGACGCCCTGCCCGCGATCTGGACGGCGCGTGCCACCTTCGACGGGCAGATGACCAAGCTGATCGCTGAATCAGGCAAGCTGGTCGCGGTCATCAATGGCGGCAATATCGACGCGATCCGGGTGCAGGCCAAGGCGACCGGGGGGACTTGCGCGGCCTGTCACAAGCAGTTCCGGGCGGATTAGATCACCAAGACCCGTTCGGACTGAGCCTGTCGAAGCCTTCCTCTTAACGAGAAAAAACAGCCCTTCGACAAGCTCAGGGCGAACGGGGATGTGTCATCGCGCAGGCAAAACCACGGCCCGGCATTCGCCAAAACCGATCGACACGAACCCATCCGCAGAGGCGCGCGCGCGCAGGGTCACTTCGTCGCCGTCCGCCAGGAACGTCCGCGTCTCGCCGGTGGGCAGCGTGATCGGCTCCTTCCCACCGGCGCTCAACTCCATCAGGCTGCCATAGCCGTCGCGCGTGGGCGCGGAGATGGTGCCGGTGCCGAGCAGGTCGCCGGGCTGGAGATTGCAACCGTTGGAGGCGTGGTGGGTGACGATCTGGTTGACGGTCCAGTACATGTTGCTGGCCGGGCCATGACTGAGCCGATGGGCGGCGATGCCCTGCGCGCGCATCGCCGCGCTGGAGAGCGTCACTTCCAGCCCGATCGCCAGCGCGCCATGCGCCCGGTCATGCGCATCGGCCAGATAGGGCAGCGGCGCGGGGTCGCCGTCCGGCCGGTCGGGCTGAGCGATGCGGAACGGGGCCAGCGCTTGCGGCGTCACCACCCAGGGCGAGATGGTGGAATGGAAATTCTTGGCGAGGAACGGTCCCAGCGGCTGATATTCCCACGCCTGAAAATCGCGCGCCGACCAGTCGTTCAAGAGGCAGAAGCCCGCGATATGGTCCGCCGCCTGGTCGATCGGAATCGGCACGCCCAGGTCATTGCCCGGCCCGATCCAGACGCCCAGTTCCAGCTCATAATCGAGCCGCGCGGTGGGGGCGACATGGGGCGTATCGGCATCCGCCGCCTTCACCTGGCCGCGCGGTCGGACCAGCGGCACGCCCGAAGGCCGGATCGACGAGGCGCGGCCATGATAGCCGATCGGCACATATTTATAATTGGGCAGCAACGGATTGTCCGGCCGGAACTGCCGCCCGATATTATTGGCGTGGTGGATGCCGACATAGAAGTCGCTATAATCGCCGATCTGCGCGGGCAGGTGCAGCGTGCAGTCTGCGGCGACGTGAAGATGGGGCGCCGTCGCTTCGGCCTTCGCAGGGTCGCCGAGCAAGGCGCTGATGGCGCGGCGCAACGCCGTTCGCTGGTCGGCGGGCAACGCGAACAGGGCGTTGAGCATGACCTCTCCAAGAGCGGGCAGGTCAAACCCGCAGGCCGCCAGATCCAGGATCATGTCGCCTATCGCCACGCCGATGCGCGGTCCCTGTCCGGCTGGCGAAAAGACGCCGAACGGCAGGTTCTGGATCGGGAAATCGGCATGCCCCTGGGCGCTGACCACCCAACTGGTGCGCGCGGGATCATGGGTTTCGTCTATGGTCCACCAGCTCATCGGGGTAACTCCGCCTTGGCAAAGCCCTGCCAGCAGGCGTCATAATCGCCCTGTAGCAAGGGCGTTTCGATAGCCCAGCGCGTCGGGCGAAGAAGATGGCGGCTTTCAAACATGAAAGCCATGGTCCGGTCGATCTTCCGGGGGCCAAGGTCGGCCGCAACCGCCCCGGCATAGCTATCCGCGTCCGGCCCATGCCCCGCCATCCCATTGTGCAGGCTGGCCCCGCCCGGCACGAAGCCGCCTGCCTTGGCATCATATTCGCCCTCTATCAGCCCCATAAATTCGCTCATGACGTTGCGGTGGAACCAGGGCGGGCGGAACGTGTCCTCCGCCACCATCCAGCGCGGCGGGAAGATGACGAAGTCTATATTGGCGGTGCCGGGCGTGTCGCTGGGCGAGGTCAGGACGGTGAAGATAGACGGGTCGGGATGGTCGTAACTGACCGTGTTGATCGTGTTGAAGCGGGTGAGATCGTAGCGGTAGGGCATCAGATTGCCGTGCCAGGCGACGACGTCGAACGGGCTATGGTCGAGCGTCGTGGTCCAGAGGGCGCCGCCGAATTTCTGGACGATCTGCGTCGGGCGCTCGACATCCTCATAGGCCGCGACCGGGGCCTTAAAATCGCGGGCATTGGCAAGGCCGTTCGATCCGATCGGTCCCAGATCGGGCAGGCGAAACAGCGCGCCCATATTTTCGCAGACATAGCCGCGCGCCACATCGTCGAGCAATTCGACGCGAAAGCGCAGCCCGCGCGGGATGACCGCAATCTGGAGCGCGGCGAGGGTCAGCACCCCCATTTCGGTCATCAGCCGCAATCGGCCCTGCTGCGGCATAATCAGCATTTCGCCATCGGCGCAGACGAAGGCGCGATCGACCATCGAGCGGTTGGCCGCGTAGAGGTGGATGGCGGCGCCCTCATTGCCCGCATAGCTGACCAATCCGTCGATAAAGTCGGTGGGCACCTGCGGCAGGTCCAGCGGGTTCCAGCGCAGGCGGTTGGGACTGGGCGGCACCTCATCGAACGGCGCGGAGCGGATCAGCCCGCTGTCCATCGGCACGAAGGGCGGATGCGCCGCGGTCGGGCGCATCCGGTAGAGCCAGCTTCGCCGGTTCTCCGCCCGAGGCGCGGTGAAGGCGGTGCCGGAAAATTGTTCGGCATAGAGACCATAGGGCACATGCTGCGGCGAATTGCGCCCGACCGGCAGCGCGCCGGGCACGGCTTCGCTGGCGTGATGATTGCCAAAGCCGGTGAGATAAGCCTCAGGCATCGACAGCAATCACGCCGCGGCGGATCTGGTCCAGTTCGATACTCTCGAACAGCGCCTGGAAATTGCCGTTGCCGAAGCCTTCATTGCCCTTGCGCTGGATGATCTCGAAAAAGATCGGACCGAACAGATTTTCGGTGAAGATCTGAAGCAATATCCCCTCCCCGCTGGTCGCGCTGCCGTCCACCAGGATGCGGTTGGCGCGCAGCCGTTCCAGATCCTCACCATGGCCGGGAACGCGGGTGTCGACCAGTTCATAATAGGTCTCGATCGTATCCTGCAACCGCACGCCGCGCGCGCGCAATTTCTCTACCGTCCCGTAAATATTGGCGGTGGTGAGCGCGAGATGCTGGATACCCTCACCGCCATATTCGCGGATGAATTCCTCGATCTGGCTGGTGTCGTCCTGACTTTCGTTCAGGGGAATGCGGATCGCATGGTCGGGCGCGATCATCGCCTGGCTGAACAGGCCGGTCGCCTGCCCCTTGATATCGAAGAATTTCTGCTCCTCGAAATTGAAAAGGGTGCGGTAAAATTCGCTCCACACGCGCATCTGGCCGCGCCGGACATTATGGGTGAGGTGATCGAGCAGGTCGAGACCGACGCTGTTGCGCGCCTCCGCATCCTGCCAACCGGGCAGCGCCGCCCAGTCGGCGTAGAGATCGCCACCGTCGCGCACGAAATAGAGGTAGGAGCCGCCTATCCCCTGGATCACGGTGTCATCCTCCTGCGTCCGCTTCGCGCCATGATCGAGCGCCCAGGCCATCGCCGCTGCCGGATCGGCGACGCGGAAGGCCATGGCGCTGGCCGACGCGCCATGATCGCCCCGGAAGGCCGCGACCCGCCCGGCTTCGTCACGATTGAGCATCAGGTTGATGCGCCCCTGCTTGTAGCGGGTGATATTCTTGGTCGGGTGACGGTGCGTGGGGGTGAAGCCGAGCTGCTCGAACTGCAAGCCCATCGCGACCGGATCGGGCGAGGTGAACTCGACAAATTCAAACCCGTTGAGGCCAAGGGGGTTGGCCAGCGCATTGCCCATGTCTTGCGACGTCATCATCATCCTGTCCATTTCGATATTATCATCCTATCCTGTCACATAACGGGCGAAATATCTTATCGAACATCCAGATTTTGCGCCGCTGATCGCAATGGATGTACAGAAATGGCGGAATTGACGAGCAATCTGGTCATATCGAAGCGAGGGAGCATGTATTGGCGGCGTAATGTCCAGCCGACATGAACAGGGCGCGGATGATAAACTCATCCGTTCGATCAATATCAGCAATTTAATCGATTGGACCGATAGTCATATTGCTGCGATCGTCCGGTCATAATGTGATGCGACGCGAAAAGGAGACGATCATGACCGAGGAAAGCAAGTGTCCGATGCATGGTGGCAAGGTCGACGGCAATGCGGTGCTGTTCGAGATGAGCAACCGGCTATGGTGGCCTAACCAGCTTGACCTGAGCGTGCTCCACCAGAACCCGCCCGCAGGCGATCCGATGGGCGACGACTTTGACTATGCGGCGGAATTTCTGTCGCTCGATCTCGACGCGGTCAAGGCGGACATCACCACGCTGATGACCGATTCGCAGGATTGGTGGCCCGCCGATTTCGGCCATTATGGCCCGCTGTTCATCCGCATGGCGTGGCACGCGGCGGGCACATACCGCATCGGCGACGGGCGCGGTGGCGCGAGCAGCGGACAGCAGCGCTTCGCCCCGCTCAATAGCTGGCCCGACAATGCCAATCTGGACAAGGCGCGGATGCTGCTGTGGCCGATCAAGGAAAAATATGGGCGCAAGCTGAGTTGGGCCGACCTGCTGGTGCTGACCGGTAATGTCGCGCTGGAATCGATGGGCTTTGCGACCGTGGGTTTCGGCGGCGGGCGCGTGGATGTGTGGGAAGCCGAGCGCGACACCAATTGGGGTCCGGAGCGCGAATGGCTGGGCGACGCGCGCTATAGCGGCGAACGCGACCTGGCGCACCCGCTGGCCGCGGTGCAGATGGGCCTGATCTACGTCAATCCCGAAGGCCCCAACGGCCATCCCGATCCGGTGGCCGCCGCGCATGACATTCGCGATACTTTCGCGCGCATGGCGATGAACGACGAGGAGACCGTCGCGCTGATCGCGGGCGGGCATACATTCGGCAAGACGCATGGCGCGGCGAGTCCCGACGAACATGTCGGCCCCGAGCCGGAAGGCGCGGGCGTCGAAATGCAGGCGCTTGGCTGGGCGAACAGCTATGGCGACGGCCATGGCGCGCATACCATCACCAGCGGGCTGGAGGTCATCTGGACCCAGGAGCCGACCAGATGGACCAACCTGTTCTTCAAGAATCTGTTCGAGCATGAGTGGGAATTGACGACCAGCCCGGCGGGCGCCCATCAATGGGTGGCGAAGGATGCGCTGCACGATGTGCCCGATGCGCATGATCCTGCAAAGAAGCATCGCCCGACGATGTTGACGACCGATCTGGCGCTGCGCTTCGACCCGGAATATGCCAAGATTTCGCGGCGTTTTTACGAGGATCAGGACGCGTTTGCCAAGGCGTTCGCCGAAGCCTGGTACAAGCTGACGCATCGCGACATGGGTCCGCTCCCGCTGTTGCTGGGCAAGGAGGCACCGGCGGAGCCGCGCATCTGGCAAGACCCGGTGCCAAAGCCGGTCGGCCCGGTTATCGACGCAGCGGACATCGCGGCGCTCAAGGCCAGGATATTGGGGTCCGGGCTGTCGATCGGCCGGCTGGTTGCGACGGCCTGGGCTTCGGCATCGACCTTTCGCGGGTCGGACAAGCGCGGTGGCGCCAATGGCGCGCGGATCGCGCTTTCACCGCAGAAGGACTGGGCGGTCAACGAACCGGCCTACCTGGCAGCGGCGCTGGCGGTGCTTAAGGGCATCCAGAGCGGCTTCGCGGCGGGCGGCAAGACGGTGAGCCTGGCCGACCTGATCGTGCTGGGCGGCACGGCGGCGGTCGAAGAGGCGGCGCGCAGGGCGGGTCATGCGGTGGCCGTGCCCTTCACGCCGGGCCGCACCGACGCGACGCAGGACCAGACCGACGCGGACAGCTTTGCGCCGCTGGAGCCGAAGATCGACGGTTTCCGCAACTATGTCGGCGAAGCGTCGGTCTATTCGGCGGAGGAATTGCTGGTCGATCGGGCCAATCTGCTGACGCTGACCGCGCCGGAAATGACCGTGCTGGTCGCCGGTCTGCGCGTGTTGGGCGCCAATGTCGGCGGATCGCGCCATGGTGTGTTTACCGACCGGCCCGAGACGCTGACCAACGACTTCCTCAAAAATCTGCTGCGCACCAGTACGCGCATGAAATGGGAGGCAGTGGCGGGCGAGAAGGACAGCTTCGTCGCGCGGGATCGCCGGACCGGGGAGGCGGTGCTGACAGGATCGCGGGTCGACCTGATCTTCGGTTCCAATTCGCAACTGCGCGCGCTGGCGGAAGCCTATGCGACCGACGATGCGCAGAGCGCATTCGTGGCGGCGTTCGTCAAAGCGTGGGTCAAGGTGATGGATCTGGATCGGTTCTGAAATGCTCCGCCAAAGGGGAGTCATCGCGAAATTCTGACTTCCTCTCTCCGTTCGCCCTGAACTTGTCGAAGGGCCTTCCTTTTCTCGGTTGTTAAAAGAGTGAAGTGGAAGGCTTCGACAAGCTCAGCCCGAACGGGGCGTGGGGGTTCGACAATTTCATAAAGATGCCCTGTCAGGGAAGGCGTGTCACCCCGCTCCCTCCGGCAATGCCTTCAACGCTTCGACCGAACTGGGTTCCCGCACCAGCGCATCGACCGGCACGGCCTCTTCCAGTTCGCGCCCGCCGGTTTCGATATTGAGGTCGCGCAATTTGCGGCCGGTGACGAGCACCCGCCCCTCGAAGCTGCCGACAAAGGCGTTATAATCGCCGACCGCGCCGTTCAGCCGGTTGCCCAGCTTACGCAGCGAGGTCGCGGCGGCGGCCAGCCGCTCATACAATTCCTTGCCCAGCAGACCGATCCGCTTGGCTTCATCCGCCATCTTTTCCTGCCGCCAGACCGCCGCGACGGTGCGGGCGATGGCGATCAGGTTGGTGGGGGTCGCCAGCAGCACGCGCTTGGCGAAGGCATGGTCCCACAGGCCCGGCTCCTGTTCCAGCGCGGCGGACAGAAAATGTTCGCCGGGCACGAACATGATGACATAATCGGGCGCTTCGTCGAACTGGTCGGCATAGGCTTTGCGCCCCAGCGCATCGACATGGGCGCGCATCGCGGCGGCATGGGCCATCAGATGCCGGCGGCGTTCGTCGTCGCCGTCGGCGCTGAAGGCGTCCTGATAGCTGTTGAGCGATACTTTGGCATCGACCACCAGGATGTTGTTGCCCGGCACGCGAATGATGACGTCGGGGCGCAGCCGACCATCCTCATGCGCGACGCTGACTTCGGTCTGGAAATCGGCATGTTCGGACAGGCCGCAGCTTTCCAGCACGTTGCGCAACTGCTGTTCGCCCCAGCGGCCGCGCATCTTCGGCCCCGCCCGCATCGACGTGACCAGCTTGTTGGCCTCCGCGCGCACCGCTTCCTGGCCGATGCGCATCGCCTCCATATGGCCCTTCAGCTCGCTATAGGCTTCGTTGCGCTTTTCCTCGATCTGGCTGATCTTCTGGTCGTACAGCTTGATCGTCTCATTGACCGGGTTGAGCAGTTGCTTGAGCTGCGCCTCGCTCTTTTCATGCGCCTGCGCCATGCGGGCGTCGGCGCGGGTCAGGAACGCGGCCTGCGCCTCCCCCAGCAATTTGCCGCCAATCTCGCTGAATTGCGCCGAAAGCTGCTCCTTGGCATCCTTCATCGCGGCCAGTTGCGCCTCGAAACTCTCGGTCCGCGCCTGCGTGTCGGATCGCAGCGCCGCGAGATCGCGCAGCGCCAGTTCGCGCTCGGACTCGGCGGCGACCAGCCGGTCGCGCAGCAGCAGCGCCTGGCGGACCCGCTCTTGTTCGACCACCAGTTCACGCAGCGCGCCGTTGCGCTGTTCGGTGGCCGTGTCGAGCCGCAGGACAAGATCGGCGCGTTCCGCCGCCAGCGCCTTCAACGCCCCGCCGCGCAGCAGCCAGCCGACCGCGAGACCCGCGATCAGCGCGATGATGACGATGATGAGAGCGAGACTGTCCATTAAGCGGCCTTTATGCGGAACGAACCGGGAACTTAGCCGCCTGCCCCGTGGCCCGCAAGCGGCTTCATGGCCTTGCGCGCCGATAGGCCCCCGGACGATAAACAGGCATGACCGATTCGTTCGCCATCACTGCCGCCGATGTCGATGACGCCGCACGCGCCATAGCAGGCGTCGCCATCCGCACCCCGGTTTTGCGTAACGATGCGCTGGATGCTGCCTGTGGCCGTCCCGTGCTGGTGAAGTTCGAGGGCGCACAAGTCGGCGGGTCGTTCAAGTTTCGCGGGGCCTATAACCGGCTGTCGCGCCTGAATGCGGCGGAGCGGGCGGCGGGGGTCGTCGCCTGGTCGTCGGGCAATCATGCGCAGGGCGTGGCGGCGGCGGCAGCGATGCTGGGGATAGCCGCGACGATCGTGATGCCGTCCGACGCGCCCGCGATCAAGGCCGCCAATACCCGCGCGCTGGGGGCGGACATCCTGCCCTATGACCGGCTGACCGAAAGCCGCGAGGCGATAGCGACGGCGCTGGCGCAGGTGCGTGGCGCGGTGCTGGTGCCATCCTATGACGATCCGCACATTATTGCCGGGCAAGGGACGGTCGGGCTGGAGATTCTGTTGCAGGCGGCCGACATGGGTGTGGCGGTGGGGCAGATATTGGTGTGCTGCGGCGGTGGCGGGCTGGTCGCGGGGATCGCGACGGCGGTGCGGGCGCAGCGCGACGATGTGGCGATCTACGCCGTCGAACCCGAAGCCTTCGATGATACCGCGCGGTCGCTGGTCAGCGGGCTGCGCGAATCGGTATCGCCCGACGCGCGGTCGATCTGCGACGCGCTACAAGCGCCGCAGCCCGGTGCGCTGACCTTCCCGATCAATCGCGCGCTGCTGGCGGGCGGACTGGCGGTGAGCGACGATCAGGTGCGAGACGCGATGCGCTTCGCCTTTTCGACGCTGAAACTGGTAGTCGAGCCGGGCGGCGCGGTGGCGCTGGCGGCGGCGCTGAACGGACTTGCACCCGCATGCGACGGCGCGACCGTGATCATATTGTCGGGGAGCAATGTCGATTCCCTGGCCTATGCGGACATCCTATCCGCATAGGCCAGGGCAAGCATCAGAATGTATAGCCCACGCCGAGCGCGCCGACCCACTGGTTGCGCGAACCGGCAATGGCGACGACCGGCGAGTCGGCATAATCGCCGAGTTGACGCGAATAGCCGACCAGCCCGAACAGCGCCCAGCCGCGCCGTAGATCGCCCGACAGCGACTTGCCGGCGGTGAAGTTGAGACCGATCTTCTTAAAACCGCCATCGTCACCCGCGCGCGAATAGATGGGCAGGCTGCTGGCCAGCGCGTCGGCCGCGCCGATATCATAATAATAGCTGCCATATTTCTTGCTGACATAGTCGGCCGATACGGCCAGACCTACGAAAGTCGTGGTCGAGAGCGGGGTGAAATATTCGATCGCGGGCGTGATGACATAGCCCTTGTGCGCGCCGCCGACATCCTTTGTCACCGCCACGCGCGCCGACAGATTGTCATAGGCGCTGGTGATGATGCCGGTCTTGCCGATGCCGACGAAGCCGCCAACCTCTATCGCGGTGTCCAGCTTGCCCAGGGCGCGGACCTGATTGTCCTTGGTCTGCTTGCGGCTGGTGCGATCGAGGCGGATATTGGCCACCGGGCCAAGCTGGAAATCCAGGCTGCTATCGTCGATATTGGGGATCGCGTCGATGTAGAGCGCGGTGCCGCGCGTCCAGAAAGCGAAGTCGTGCACCTTGCCGCGCGCCTGCGCGATCGGGATGGCGCGATAATCGTCGGAGCCTTCATAGCTTGGCACATAAGCGCCGCCGACGCCGATCGTCAGGCTGCTATGATCTTCCGCTTCCTGCGCATTTGCGGGCATGCCGAGGGCCAAGGCGGCGAGGGGCAGCGCGAGCGCCGTGAATGGCTTGATATGGTTCATGAAGGCCCTGTTCCTGATACTGTTCTGGCCGCTAGAATGTTTCGCGACGGTTAAATGTTCCATGCGCGCGGGATCAGAGGAAATATTTGATCCTGACGCTCTGCCGCACGGCGACGTCGCCGATGGGAAAACTGGCCGAACTGAAGCGCGGCGCGCCGAAGCGGAGGACCGGATTGCGCGAGAAACCCACGCCTTCGCGCGGGATGCCCATGAATGTGTCCAGCTTGCCATTGCCGTTTTCGTCATGGACGATGGCGATGGCATAGTCCCCCGGTGGAAGCATGCCGAGCGAAATGGTGGCGGCCGATGCCGGGACGGCCAGATGCCGTCCCGCGGGATCATCGGTACAGTCAGGGAAATGGTCGGCCAGGCGGGTGACGCAGACCAGGATACGCCCCTTTTCCGAGCGCAGCCCTTCGACGGACAGGCTGAGTTGCTGGGGCGGCGGCGGCGCTGCGCCCAGCAGCAGCGGCAGCGCGAACAGCATCGGCTTCATCGCCCGGTCTCCGCCGTGCGGAAGTCGCCCAGCCCCCGGTCGGTGCCGCACAGCCTGTCCCAGACGCGGAAATAGAGACCATAATTGCAGCTATACTGATCATGATGGCGCTGGTGGTGGGTCGCGGTGATGAGCCAGCCGCCGATCGGCCCGCGTACCATCCAGCGCGGGAACATCTCCCACCCCATATGATTGCTGACGCCCATGACGGTCATGATCGTCAGGACCAGGCCGAGCGCGCCGACATGGATGGGGATGAGGAAGACCAGCGCCGGAATGACGATCGCGCCGGTCAATGCCTCCCACGGGTGAAAGCTCATCGCCGCCCAGGCGGTCGGCGGGCGGCTGGCATGGTGGACGGCATGCGCGACGCGGAACAGGGCGGGCCGGTGCATCCAGCGATGGGTCCAGTAGAACCATGTGTCGTGCGCCGCGAGATAGAACAGCACCGATGCTGGCAGATACCAGAGCGGGAAAGCGTCGATAGCCGTGTAGATGCGCGTCCATCCCCGCGCCTGCCAGCCCCAGGCGACGATGCCCGCCGGGATGCCGTAGATCAGCGCGGAGGCGAGCGACCAGCCGATCTCCCGCCGCATCTGAGGGCCAAGTCCATGATAGAGGCCGGGATAGCGCAGCCGTGTCGCCAGCGCGAAACCCCCGCTGGCGATCAAATAACGCACACCGACGATGGCGCTCATCGCAAGCGCGGAAAATAGCAGGGCTGCGACCATTGGGGATGGGCTATAGGGCCATGGGGGGCGGGCGTCACCCTTTACCTATTTGCAAGTCCCGTTCGGTTCGAGTTTGTCGAGAACGCTTACGCCGTTCTCGACAAACTCGAACCGAACGGAGGGTGTGACTAGACCCGCCGCAGCCAGCCCGCAGGCCCTTCCACATCGCCGCGCTGGATACCGACGAGTTCCGCGCGCAGCGTCTCGGTCACCAAGCCGCCATCGCCATTGCCGATCGTGAAATCGCCGTCCACGCTCTTGACCTGGCCGATGGCGGTGACGACCGCCGCGGTGCCGCAGGCGAAGGCTTCGCGCAGCGCCCCACTGGCCGCGTCGGCGCGCCACTGGTCGAAGCTATAAGGCTCTTCACGCACGACATGCCCCTGCTGCCGGGCGATGGTGATCACGCTGTCGCGGGTGATGCCGGGCAATATGGTGCCGCCGAGCGGGGGCGTGACCAGCGAGCCGTCCTCCATCACGAAGAAGACGTTCATGCCGCCCAGTTCCTCGACCCATTTATTTTCGGCCGAATCGAGGAAGACGACCTGGTCGCAGCCATGCTTGCTGGCTTCGGCCTGCGCGATCAGCGACGCGGCATAATTGCCGCCGCATTTGGCAGCGCCGGTGCCGCCGCGCGCCGCGCGGGTATAATGTTCCGACACCCACAAGGTCACGGCTTTCTTGCCGCCCTTGAAATAGGCGCCGACGGGCGAAGCGATGACGCAGAAAATATATTCGGCCGCCGGGCGCACGCCCAGGAAGGTTTCCGACGCGAACATGAAGGGGCGCAGGTACAAGCTGCCCTCCCCGCCAGGAATCCAGTCGGCGTCGATCTTCACCAGTTGCTCGACCGCTTCAAGGAACAGGTCTTGCGGGATGACCGGCATCGCCATCCGTTCGGCCGATTCGCCAAAGCGGCGCGCATTTTCTTCGGGTCGGAACATCGCCACGCTGCCATCGGCCAGCCGATACGCCTTCATGCCTTCAAAGATTTCCTGCGCATAATGCAGGACGGCGCAGGCCGGATCGAGCATGAAGGGTTCGCGCGGACCGACGCTGTGGCTGTGCCAGCCTTTTCCTTCGCTCCAGCGGATCGTCACCATATGATCGGTGAAGATACGGCCGAACCCCGGATCTTCCAGCATTACCGCCCGCGCGTCCGCCGCTACAGCTTTCTGGCTGGGGCTGAGCGTGAAGCGCGATGTCTGCTGGACGTCCATCATATGTCTCCTTCGGGTTGGACGCGACCGCCTATGTCACAAAGGCGGACGGCAAACAACGTCAACACTACTGTCCCATTTGCGCTTTTGCGGGCCGGTCGCGTCGCATTGGCCCCTTGGCGCTGCCCTGCCCCGCCGCTATCGCCCGGTGATGCGCTATTTCTCCGACAATGCGACCCCGCTGCACCCCAAGGTCATGGCCGCCATCGCCGCCGCCGACCGGGTCGACGCGCCTTATGATGGCGACGGCTGGAGCGCGCGATTGGACAGCGCCTTCTCGGCCCTGTTCGAGACGCCATGCAGGGCGCTGTGGGTCAGCACCGGCACCGCCGCGAACAGCATCGCGCTCGCCAGCCTGTGCCCACCCTATGGCGGGGTACTGTGCCATGAAGAAGCGCATGTCGAGGTCGACGAGGCGGGCGCGCCGGGTTTCTTCACCCATGGCGCGAAGCTGATGACGCTGCCGGGTGCTGGCGCGAAATTGTCGCCCGATACGGCGGCGGCGCGGCTGGCGAGCATCCGCGACGATGTGCATCAGGTGCCGGCGCGCGCGCTCACCATCACGAACGCCAGCGAATATGGGCTTGTCTACACGCCCGACGAGGTGGCTGCGCTGGGCGATCTGTGCCGCGCTTATGGCCTGGGCTTCCACATGGACGGGGCGCGCTTCGGCAATGCGGCGGCGCATCTGG
Organism: uncultured Sphingobium sp.; assembly: GCA_964562225.1. Classification (GTDB taxonomy): domain Bacteria; phylum Pseudomonadota; class Alphaproteobacteria; order Sphingomonadales; family Sphingomonadaceae; genus Sphingobium. The sequence goes on along the minus strand of CAZLSU010000014.1, from coordinate 22,864 downwards.
GCTGCGCGCCCGCCGATATGACCTGGCGCGCGGGGGTGGACATATTATCCTTCGGCTGCGTCAAAAATGGCGGCATGGTCGGCGAGGCGCTGGTATTTTTCGGCCCGCAGGCAAACGCCCGTGCGGCGGAATGCGCGCGATGGCGCAAACGATCGGGGCATCTCTTGTCCAAGGGCCGCTATCTGGCGGCGCAGATATTGGCGCTGCTGGAGGATGATCTGTGGATCGCCAATGGCTGGGCGGCCAATGCGGCGGCGCAGGCGCTGGCACATAGCGTGCCGGGGCGGCTGCTGCACCCCGTGCAGGCCAATGAGCTGTTCGTGCGATTGAGCGGGGCGGAAGCGGCGGTGCTGCGCGCGCAGGGTTATGATTTTTACGATTGGGGCGATGGTGCCGCGCGGCTGGTGACCAATTGGGCGCAGACCGCAAGCGATGTCGCGCCGCTCGCCGATGCGCTGCGGGCGCTGGGCGATGGATAGCCCGACGACCAGACAGGGCGGCATCGCCCTGCCCTTCATCCTGGTGACGTTGATCTGGAGTTCCACCTGGATCGTGATCCGCGATCAGTTGGGCGACGTGCCGCCGAGCTGGTCGGTCTGTTACCGCTTTCTGGTCGCGGGCATCGGCATGGCGCTGTTGGCGAAGATGCGGCGGGTGCCGCTGGCGATCGGCTGGGACGGGATCGGCTTTGCCGCGCTGCTGGGTACGGCGCAGTTCGTGCTCAATTTCAACTTCGTCTATCGCGCCGAACATTATCTGACGTCGGGCGTGGTCGCGACCGTCTATGCGATGCTGCTGATCCCCAACAGCATCATGGGCTTTGCGATCTTCCGCCAGCCAGTGACGCGCGGCTTCGTCTTCGGGTCGGTGATCGCGGTCAGCGGCATCGCCTTGATGCTGGCGCATGAATATCGCGCATCGGGGGTGGCACCCGACCATGTGCTGCTGGGCGCTGGCCTGGCGATTGCGGGGCTATTGTCGGCCTCCAGCGCCAATGTGATGCAGGGCATGCAGATCGCGCATCGGCTGCCGATGGTGAGCGTTCTGGCCTGGGCGATGCTGATCGGCGCGGCAATCGACGCGGGCTTTGCCTGGGCGACGGTGGGTCCGCCGGTGGTCGATTGGCGCGCGGGCTATCTGCTGGGCGTCGGCTGGCTGGCGATCGCGGGATCGGTGGTGACTTTCCCGCTTTATTTCCGGCTGATCCAGCGCATGGGCGCGGGGCCAGCCGCCTATAGCAGCGTACTGATCCCGGTGATCGCGATGCTGATATCTACCGTGGTGGAGGGCTATAGCTGGTCGCCCGCCGCAGCGGCCGGGGCAATACTGGTGATCGTCGGGATGATTATCGCGATGCGGACGCGCAAGGTCTGACATAGCGGTCCCGACGCGCCTCCACCTTGGCGATCAGGCTGGCGATCGGCTCACCGAAATTGGCGGGCGCGCGGAACAGCGTGGGCGGGAGGGCATCCATTTTCGCGCTGATCGTGGTGAAAGCATCTTCCAGCCGGTCCATCGAGTCCGTCCCTTCCCATGTGGAGACATCTTCATCGGCGCAGAAGGTTAACAGATGGTAGCGGAGCGCCATGCCGTGCGACGGGCCGATTCAGAGGCAGGCCGCATTGGGTAATGGCTGTTCCCCGGCGCGGGCCGGGGTCCAGTCCAAAGCGTGGGGACTGGACCCCGACCTTCGTCGGGGAACGAATCCCGCTGCTGTTACAGGCAGCTAGCCAGCCCTTCGCGCCAGGTCGGATAGCGTGGTGTCCAACCCAGCAGGCGCTTTGCCCGGCCATTGGCGACGCGGCGATTTTCCGCATAGAAGCCGCGTGCCATCGGTGAGAGTCCGGCCTGCTCCAGGCTGAGCAGCGGTGGCCAGGGCAGCCCCAGCAGGTCGCACGCCCCCTCAATCACCTGATTCTGGGCGCAGGGCAGGTCGTCGGCCAGATTATAGGCGCCAGGCGGCCCATCGAAGGACGCGATCAGCCCGGAAACAATGTCGTCGACATGGACGCGGCTGAAAATCTGGCCGGGCAGGTCGATGCGGTGCCCCTTCCCTGCGCGCACCCGGTCCAGCGCCGATCGGCCGGGACCATAGATGCCGGGCAGGCGGAAGCGACGCGTTTCGGGCCGCAATTCACCCCAGGCGAGATCGGCGGCGGCCCGCGCGGTGCGACGGCCGGTGCCGACCGGGCTATGCTCGTCCACCCAGGCCCCGGCCGCGTCACCATAGACCCCGGTCGAGGACAGATAGCCGACCCAGCGCGCAGGCGCGGCGGCGATGTCCGCGCCATAGCGGGCGAGAACGGGGTCGGCATCGCCTTCTGGCGGGACGGATGACAGGATGTGGCTGGCCTGCGCACTGGCGGCGCGGACGGCGCGGGCATCATCAAAGGCAAGGGTTTCGGCGCTGGCGGTGCGGCGGACGGCAGTGACATGCCAGCCTTCGTCGCGCAGTCGGGTAGCGAGGCGGCCGGTGGTGTAGCCCAGCCCCAGGATCAGCAAGTGACTCATCCCCACTCCGTTCGGTTCGAGCTTGTCGAGAACAGCGCGCGAAGGTCTCGACACGCTCGAACCGAACGGCGGTGGGTGGTGTCAGACCGTGAAGCTCTCGCCGCAGCCGCAGCTACCCTTGGCATTGGGATTGACGAAGGTGAAACCGGCGGTGAAGTCATCCTCCACCCAGTCCATCGTCGATCCGATCAGATACAGCACCGATCCGCCGTCGATATAAAGGACGCCGCCGGGGGTCGTGATCTTCTCGTCGAACTTCGCTTCCTCGGCGACATAATCGACCGAATAGGCAAGGCCCGAACAGCCGCGCTTGGGGGTCGAAAGCTTGACGCCGATCGACCCTTCGGGCGCGGTCGCCATCAGGTCGGCGATGCGCGCCTGCGCGCTGTCCGTCAGGATGACGGCGGCGGGCCGGGCGCGGGTCTTGGTCGTTGCTTCGGTCATCACAACATTCCCAGTTCGAGCTTCGCCTCGTCGCTCATCTTGGCCGGGTCCCATGGCGGGTCCCACACCAGATTGACCTCCGCATCGCCGACACCGGGCACCGCCCCGACGCGCATCTCGACTTCGCCGGGCATGGATTCGGCGACCGGGCAGTGCGGCGTGGTCAGCGTCATGGTCACGACGACGCGGGATTCGGTGACATCGACCCCGTAGATCAGGCCAAGATCATAGATATTGACCGGGATTTCCGGGTCGTAGATTTCCTTAAGCGCCTCGACCACGCTTTCATACAGGTCACCACCCGGTTCGCCAACCGGTGTCTCTACAGGCTTGGCGGCCAGAAAACCGTCCAGATAGTCGCGCTGGCGCGTCTCTTCAACGCGCACCTTGGGCGGGGCTTCCACCGCGTCCACTTCCTCGACCAGGATTTTGTTCGTTTCGGTCATCCGAAGATTTTCCTTACCCGTTCTATGCCTTTGACCAGCGCATCAACATCGCTTTCGTCGCTGTAGATGCCGAAACTCGCCCGCGCCGTCGCCTCGACGCCCAGATGCCGCATCAGCGGCTGCGCGCAATGATGACCGGCGCGGATCGCGACGCCCGTTTCGTCCAATATGGTGCCGACATCGTGCGGATGCACCCCCTCGACCTCGAAACTCAATATGCCCGCGCTATCCTCCGGCCCGAAGACGCGGACGCTGTTCAGCCCTTCCAGCGCGGCGCGGGCCTTGCCGACCAGCGCACATTCATGGGCGTGGATCGCGTCCAGCCCGATCGCCTGCACATAGTCGATCGCCGCCGACAGGCCGACGACGCCGACGATATGGGGCGTCCCCGCCTCGAACCGGGTCGGCGCGGGGGCGTAGGTGGTTTTCTCGAACGTCACCCGGTCGATCATCGAGCCGCCGCCCTGATAGGGGGGCATGGCGTCGAGCAATGCCTGGCGCGCCCACAACACGCCGATGCCGGTCGGGCCGTACAGCTTGTGCGCGGAAAAAACGTAGAAATCGCAATCGAGCGCCGCCACATCGACGGCAAGGCGCGGCACCGCCTGGCAACCGTCGATCAATATCTTCGCGCCGACGGAATGGGCGATATCGGCGGCGCGGCGGCAGTCGAGGACGCTGCCCAGCACGTTGGAGACATGGGCGAGTGCGACCAGCCTGTGCCGGGGCGTAATCATCGCGGCCATAGCGTCGAGGTCGATCTTGCCGTCCTGCGTCAGCGGCACGACGTCGATCTGCGCGCCGACCTTTTCCGCCACCATCTGCCAGGGCACGATATTGCTGTGATGCTCCAGCATGGACAGCAGGATGCGGTCGCCCGCCTTCAACTGCTCACCCGCCCAGCAGGTCGCGACCAGATTGATCCCCTCGGTCGCGCCGCGGACATAGACGATCTCGCTGTCCGATGCCGCCCCGATGAAGGCCGCTACCTTGTGCCGCGCGCTTTCATAAGCGAGCGTCATATTCGCCGACCGCGCATAGACGCCGCGATGGACCGTGGCATAGTCCGGGCCATAAGCGCGGGCGATGGCGTCTATCACGGCTTGCGGCTTTTGCGCGGTGGCGGCGCTGTCCAGATAATGCCAGTCGCGCACGCCGGGGAAGTCGTGGCGGGCACCCAAAATGCCGTTCGGGCTGAGCTTGTCGAAGCCCTGCCCTTCTGCCGAAGAGAAAGACGGCCCTTCGACAAGCTCAGGGCGAACGGAGGTGGTATCTATATTCATACCAACGCCTCCAGCTTGGCGATCGCCGCTGCTTCCAGCGTCTCGCGCACGGCCTCATCCGCCACGCTGCCGAACACGCCCGCCACGAACGAACGCAGCAGCAGCGTCTTGGCGGTCGCCGGGTCCATGCCGCGCGACGCCATGTAGAACAAAGCCGCCTTGTCCAACTCGCCCACCGTCGCACCATGCGCGCATTTCACATCGTCGGCGTAGATTTCCAGTTCGGGTTTGGCGTTGGCGGTCGCGGTGCGATCCAGCAGCATGGCCTTGAACGACTGGAAAGCGTCGGTCTTCTGCGCGTTGCGCGCGACGGCGATCTTGCCGAGATAGCTGCCGGTGGCGCGACCCGCCAGGATCGTGCGGACTGTCTGGCCGCTGGTGGCGTCAGGCTTTGCATGGGTGACTGTGGTGACGATCTCCAGCACCTGATCCCCCCCGCCCAATATCGCCCCGCCCAGTTCGAAATGCGCGCCCTGCCCCAGCGTCACGTCGATCGTCACACGGCCGAACCTGCCGCCGATGTTGAGCACATGAAAATCGCACCGCGCGCCATCGCCCACGATCACGACATAATCATGTACCGCCGCCGCGCCATCGGGCGCGTCCTGGAGCAGATGATGATGCGCGGTTTCGCCCGCCGCGACGATGATCCGCTGCGCCGGCGCAACCGGCCAGACCGAGGCGACCGCCTCCAGATCGCTGTAGCGCCAGGCTTCATCCCGGCGGGTGGGAAGGGAAAGTGCGGTCACACCATAACTCCGTTCGGGCTGAGCCTGTCGAAGCCCTGCTCTTCACTCGGAGAAAAATGCAGCCCTTCGACAAGCTCAGGGCGAACGGATGTTTTGATCATCACGCAAGCACCTCCGCATAGCCTTCGCGTTCCAGTTCCAGAGCCAGTTCCGGCCCGCCCGACTTGACGATCCGGCCACCGGCGAGGACATGGACGAAGTCCGGCTTCACATAGTCGAGCAGCCGCTGATAATGGGTGATGAGCAGCACCGCCCGGTCCGGCTTGCGCATGATCGCGTTGATCCCCGCGCCGACGATCTTCAATGCGTCGATGTCCAGGCCGCTGTCGGTCTCGTCAAGGATCGCCAGCTTGGGATCGAGGATGCCCATCTGCACCATTTCGGCGCGCTTCTTCTCGCCTCCCGAAAAGCCGACATTCACCGGGCGTTTCAGCATATCCATGTCGAGGCCGAGCAGCCCGGCCTTTTCCTTGGCAAGCTTGATGAATTCGCCGCCGTTGAGTTCCTTCTCGCCGCGCGCGCGCTTCTGCGAATTGAGGCTTTCGCGCAGGAATTGCAGGTTGGACACGCCGGGGATTTCGACCGGATATTGGAAGCCCAGGAACAGCCCGGCGGCGGCCCGCTCATGCGGGTCGAGCGCCAGCAGGTCGGCACCCTCGAACGTGGCGGTGCCGCCGGTCACTTCATAACCGGGCCGCCCGCCCAGCGTATAGGCCAGCGTCGACTTGCCAGCACCATTCGGTCCCATGATCGCATGGATTTCGCCCGCGTTGATGGAGAGGGACAGCCCCTTGAGGATGGCCTTGTCGTCGATGGTGTTCGTCAGATTGTCGATCGTCAGCATGACTTATCCTTTATGCGCCCGTTCGAGCGTGCGCGCGGTCCAGAAGGCCATGTCGCGCACGTCGCCCGGCGCGGGGAACAGCGTGTCGATATGGCGCTTGACCGGCATATAGGGCCACCAGTCGGCTTCGCCCTTGGGCGGGCCTTTTTCCAGCAGCGCGACGACGAATTCGCTGACCGGTCCCATGCGCGCGAGGTTGGGGGCCTTCGCCTTGTGGAACGCCTTGTCGGTCCGCAGTTTCTCGGTCATCGCGGCGTCGGATTTTTGCAGCGCATCGCGGCTGGCCGCCTGATAGGCATCGAGATCGCCGAACTCCGCGCGGGCGCGCGGCTCCAGCTCGCCCTCTTCCAGCTCATAATCCTCGGTCAGGATACGGATCGCGGCGGTCCATGCCTGGCCATTGCCAACATCCTCCGCGAAATCCGCGAGGGCATCCTGGATATCGTCTTCGTCGCTCAACGTGCATTTCCTTGAGAGTTTGAAAGCCCCTCCCCTTCAGGGGAGGGGTTGGGGTGGGGGCTGGCCCAACGATCCGGGGCCTGTTCGAGTGCCAAGAGAATCGTTTCACAGATGCCTTCGATATTCTGCATCACATCGGCATTGCTGAAACGCAGCACGGCAAAACCCAGCTTGTTCAACGCAGCGTCGCGCTTCAGATCTGCCCGAATGTCGTGCGTGTCCCCGTCCACCTCGACGATCAACGCTTTCTGCGCGCAAAGAAAATCGGGGATGAACGGACCGATGACAGGCTGACGCCGAAATTTATGACCGCCAAGCTGGGAACGGGACAGCATGGCCCATAGCCGTTTTTCCGGCTCGGTCGGGTCTTGGCGCATGTCGCGCGCATGGCCTGCCAATTTGTCGAGGTGCCCGGCGGATAGCCCCCACCCCCGGCCCCTCCCCTGAAGGGGAGGGGAGTCGAGGCGCTTGGCTTGATCGAGAGGCGTTAGCCTGCTCACCCCACGCTCCCCTCGAGGGAAATCCCCAGCAGCTTCTGCGCTTCCACCGCGAACTCCATCGGCAGTTGCTGCAACACTTCCTTCGCAAAGCCGTTCACGATCAGGCTCACCGCGCTTTCAGTGTCCAGCCCGCGCTGCATCGCGTAAAATAGCTGGTCGTCGGAAATCTTCGACGTCGTCGCTTCATGCTCGATCTGCGCCGAAGGGTTGCGCACCTCGATATAGGGCACGGTATGCGCGCCGCACTGGTCGCCCAGCAGCAGGCTGTCACACTGGGTGAAGTTGCGCACGCCCTCCGCGCCCGGCGCGACGCGCACCAGCCCGCGATAGGTATTGTTGGAGCGGCCCGCCGAAATCCCCTTCGACACGATGGTCGATCGGGTATTTTTCCCGTTGTGGATCATTTTGGTGCCAGTGTCGGCCTGCTGCCTGTTATTCGTCAGCGCGACGGAGTAAAACTCGCCAACGCTATTCTCGCCGTTCAGCACGCAGGACGGATATTTCCAGGTGATCGCGCTGCCCGTTTCCACCTGGGTCCAACTGACCTTGCTATTCTTGCCCTGGCACAGCGCGCGCTTGGTCACGAAATTATAGATGCCGCCCTTGCCGTCCGCGTCGCCCGGATACCAGTTCTGGACGGTCGAATATTTGATCTCCGCATCGTCCAGCGCGACCAGCTCCACGACCGCGGCATGCAACTGATTCTCGTCGCGCATCGGCGCGGTGCAGCCCTCCAGATAGGAGACGTAAGACCCCTCGTCCGCGACGATCAACGTCCGCTCGAACTGCCCGGTATTTTCCGCATTGATGCGGAAATAGGTGCTGAGTTCCATCGGGCAGCGCACGCCCTTGGGGATGTAGACGAAGGTGCCGTCGGAAAAGACCGCGCAATTGAGCGTCGCGAAATAATTGTCGTGCATCGGCACGATCTTGCCCATCCACTTCTTCACCAGATCAGGATATTCGCGCACCGCTTCGCTGATCGAGCGGAAGATGACGCCCGCCTCTTCCAGCTCCTTGCGGAAGGTGGTGGCGACGGACACCGAGTCGAACACAGCGTCCACCGCGATCCGGCGGCTGCCCTTCACCCCGGCAAGCATTTCCTGCTCGGCAATCGGGATGCCCAGCTTCTTATAGGTGGCCAGGATTTCCGGATCGACCTGGTCGAGCGAATCCAGCTCCACCTTCTTCTTCGGCTCAGCGTAATAATAGGCGTCCTGATAGTCGATTGGCGGCACGTTGAGTTTGGCCCAGTCGGGTGCCTCCATCGTCTTCCACATCGCGAACGCCTTAAGCCGCCAGTCGAGCAGCCATTGCGGCTCCTTCTTCTTGGCGGAGATGTAGCGGACAGTATCCTCGGTCAGCCCCTTGGGCGCGAAGTCCTGCTCGATGTCCGACGCCCAGCCATATTCGTAGGAGGATGCGCGGTCGGCGGCCTCCTGCGCTTCGGCATTGCGCGCTTCTCTCGTGGTGACGTCTGTCATGCCCATTCTCTCGTCAAGCTGGCGATCGAAACCCCGGCCAGCGCCAGGCGGATCGCGTCATTCGCCGCGTTCATATGCGGGCGAACCCGGCAGTCCTGCTCCAGCAGGCAGTCATGCGCGCCGCTGTCGGCGCAGGCGGTCATGGCGATCGGTCCCTCGACCGCTTCGACCACATCGGCCAGGCTGATCATCGCGGGCGGGCGCGACAGACGGACCCCGCCGCCGGTGCCGCGCGACGATTCGAGCAGGCCGGCCGCCGACAGGCGACTCACCAGCTTCTGCGCAGTGGGCAACGGGATGCCGGTTTCAACGCTTAGCGTCGTCGCGTTCATCTTGGTTCCGCCACAGTTGCGCGCGGCCGCAGACATCATCACGACGGCATAATCGGCAAAGCTGGAGAGCTTCATTTGCGAACCATTCTCAAATCGGATCAATTCAATCCGATTGGCATGTGGACTTGAACGATCCGCAAATCAAGGGGCTTTTTAGCTCACCCGGTTGAGCACCGCGACATCCCCGCCCAGCGACCGGCGCAACATGGTGAGGCGCGCGACCGCGGACGGCTCGGTCTGCAACTGGTGCGGGGTCAGGCCGATGAAATGCTTTATCTCGCGGATGAAGTGCGACTGATCGTAAAAGGTGCCGTCGTCGCACAGCGTCTGCCAGCTTTCCTGGTCGATCGCTATTCGCGCACTGCACCGCAGCGCTCTATATTTACGCGCGAGCAGTTTGGGCGGCGCGCCGTACAGTTTGCGCGTCAACCGCGCCACCTGCCGCGCCGACAGGCCCGTGCGGCGCACCAGATCCTCCACCCGTGGCGATGCTTCCCCGGTCAGCCAGTCGTCCACCGCATGCAGGAACCGCCAGGTCGCCTCCGACAGCGGGCGCACGAGTCCCGCCAGAAAATCCCATGTCACCGCCGCCATCGCATCGGCGTCGTCCATGTCGCGCAGCCGTTCGATCAGCGCGCGATAGGCCGGCCCGCTATCCCCCGCCGCCATGTCGCATGGCCGGTCGGTATGATGGCTGGCGTCGTCGCCCTGGAGCATGATCCACCCGGCGGGCAGCAGCGACACCCCCAGCACCCGCGCGGGCCTGTCCAGCAGGAACCGGGTCGCGCCCAGCGTCGGCCCCAGCAGGCAGATTTCGGGCGTCTCCAGCACCATCCCGTCCTGAAAATGATAATGCCCGCCACCCGCCATCATGAACCGCAACTGCGGCACATCGGCGCGAGTAACGTCGGCAAAACCTTCAATATCGACGGAGAAAAGGTATAGCGAACCGAAATAGGGGCAGAGTGCGTCCGGCGGCGCAAAGTAACGCAGCTTAACAGGACCGCGCGCGCCGACGACGCTGTAGGACATGGGAGCGCTGCTATCGGTCGCGAGTTCGCCCGATGCTTCGATCGCCAAGTCACGCTGTTCCGACCCCATTTGCCCCATTCCGCCCCCGAAGAGCCATTGACAGTGGAACGGCCGGTGCCGCCACGCAAGCGTCTTGATCCAATGGGTTAATATTTTTTAACGATTGCGCAATTGGCCCCGTCTATTCGACCCGGCGCAAAAAATGACCCGGCGACCATTAAAGGCCGCCGGGTCAGGAAAAGGTCTCTACGGTCAATGACCAAGAGCCTTCGGGTCGCAGGGGCGCTTTAGTCCCGAATCCCCGTAATTTTATTGGATGGAATCGACATTGCGCTGTCCAAAAGCATCAAAATTTGTTCGATTTGCGTTATAAACGGGCATTGCTGACACAGCGTTGCATCCGCGCCACAGCGACTCGACGCTAGGGCAAGGCGGTGGCATAGCGCCGCGATGCTCTATCCTCTTTTTCGCCCGCTGCTTTTCGCGCTCGATGCCGAACGCGCGCACCATGTTTCGCTACGGCTGTTGCGGTTCATGCCGGCCCCGGCACCGCTCGCGCCCGACCCCATGCTGGCCCAGACCGTAGCGGGCATCGCCTTTCCCAACCCGGTCGGGCTGGCGGCGGGCTATGACAAGGATGGGCTGGTCGCGCACAAGATGCACGGCCTGGGCTTCGGCTTTGCCGAACTGGGCACGCTCACCCCGCTGCCGCAGCAGGGCAATCCGCAGCCACGCCTGTTCCGCCTGGTCGAGGACAGGGCAGTGATCAACCGCATGGGGTTCAACAATGGCGGGCAGGCGGCCGCGGCCGAGCGAGTCGCGGTGCGGCGGCGGCCGGGCACACACCGCCCCATTGTCGGCATCAACATCGGCGCGAACAAGGATGCGGCGGACCGCATCGCCGACTATGTGACCGGCGTGACCTGCATGGCCCCGCTCGCCGACTATCTGACGGTCAACATCTCATCGCCCAACACGCCCGGCCTGCGCGCCTTGCAGGACCGCGCCGCACTCGACGCACTGCTGGGCGCGGTGATGGCGGCGCGCGGGCCGGGCGGTCCGCCAATATTCCTGAAGGTCGCGCCCGACCTGCTGCCCGCCGATGTCGATGATATCGCCGCCGCCTGCATCGACCACCGCGTCGATGCGCTGATCGTGTCGAACACCACGATCGCGCGGCCGGTGCTGCGGTCGAAACATGGCGCGGAGACCGGCGGCCTGTCGGGCGCCCCACTGACCGACATGGCGCTGGACAGGCTGCGCGATTTCCGCCGCGCTATCGGCGCCCGCCTGCCACTGATCGGCGTCGGCGGCATCGCGACCGGCGCGCAAGCCTATGCCCGCATCCGCGCGGGTGCCAGCCTGATCCAGATCTACAGCGCGCTGGTCTATGAAGGGCCATATCTCGCGCGGCGGATCAATGCGGAGTTGAAGGCCCTGATGGCGCGCGACGGGGTGGAGCATATTCGTGAGGTGGTAGGGGTGGATGGTTGAATTCCAAGCCAAATTCCCGTTCGTCCTGAGCTTGTCGAAGGACTGCTCCTCTTTTCCGCCGACCAAGAAGGACGAGGCTTCGACAAGCTCAGCCCGAACGGGAGTAGGTGACGACATCGGATCGCTCGTTTAGGATGCCCCCCATGACATCCCGCCTCTCGGCCTTTTTGGCCCCCTTCGCTCTCCTCGCCCTCTCCCCGCTCCCGGCAATCGCGCGGGAACCGGCCGTCACCAACGGCACGGTCTCCTCCGCCGATCCGCGCGCGGCGGCGGCGGGGCAGGAGATATTGCGCAAGGGTGGCAGCGCGACCGACGCGACGATCGCCATGATGATCGCGCTGACCGTGGTGGAACCGCATAATAGCGGCATCGGCGGCGGTGGCTTCATGCTGCATCATGACGGGCGGACCGGCCTGCTGGAGACGATCGACGGGCGCGAAACTGCGCCTGCCGCGGCCACGCCGGACCGCTTCCTGGGTCCGGACGGCAAGCCCCTGCCCTTCATCCAGGCATGGCCGGGCGGCTTTTCCGCGGGCGTGCCGGGCAATTTGCGGCTGGCAAAGCTGGCGCATGACAAATGGGGGACTTTGCCCTGGGCCGACCTGTTTGCCCCCGCGATCCGCTATGCCGAAGAGGGGTTCGAGATACGGCAGCGACTGTTCACCGCATTGAAGGCCGTCGAGGGCGTCTGGAAGGATTTCCCGGAATTACAGAAACTCTACTGGAGGGACGGCGCGCCGCTGCCGGTGGGCACGATCCAGAAGAATCCCGAACTGGGCGCGCTGTTCAAACGCATCGCCGCCGAAGGGCCGGACGCCTTCTACACCGGCGACAATGCGCAGAAACTGAGCGCCGCCGTCACCAACGCGCCGCGCAATCCCGTGCCGATGACGCTGGCGGATATCGCAGGCTATCAGGCGAAGGAACGCAAGCCGATCTGCGGCCCTTACCGCGTCTATACCATCTGCGGCATGGGACCGGCCTCGTCCGGCGGGGTCACGGTGCTCCAGATATTGGGCATGGTCGAACGCTTCCCGCTGGCGCAATGGGGCAAGGATGATCCCCGGTCCTGGCATGTCATGGGCGAAGCGATGCAGCTCGCCTATGCCGACCGCGAAATGTATCTGGGCGACCGCGATTTCGTCGAGGTGCCGGTCATCGGGCTGATCGACCCGGCCTATATCAAGGGCCGCTCGCGCGCGATCATGCTCGGCAGGACACTCGCTGCCTACAAACCCGGCACCCCGCCCGGCGCGCAGCCGCGCACCCCTGCGCCGTCCCGGCCAGAATCGGGCACCAGCCATTTTGTCGCGATCGACAAGGCGGGGGACATCAGCGCGATGACATCGACGATCGAAAGCTTCTTCGGTAGCCAGTTGATCGCCAACGGCTACAGCATCAACAACGAACTGACCGACTTCGCCTTCGCACCGGAAAAGGACGGCGCCCCGGTCGCCAACCGGGTGCAGCCGGGCAAGCGCCCCCTGTCCTCCATGTCGCCGACCATCGTCTATGACGCGGCGGGCAAGCCGATCTTCACGGTCGGCGCGGCGGGCGGCAAGACCATCATCATGCAGGTCGCCAAGGCGCTGATCGCGCATTTCGACTGGGGCCTGTCGGCGCAGGAATCGATCGCCATGGGGCTGCAATTTTTCAACAAGGACGGGCTGGTGCTGGAGGAAGGTACCGACACGGCGAAAATGCAGGGCGCGCTGGAAGCGATGGGGCACAAGGTCAGCGTCGCGCGCATGGGGCTGAAGGCCAATGCGGCGGAAAAGGCGCCCGACGGTCACTGGATCGGTGCCGCCGATCCGCGCAGTCCGGGGGTGTCGTTGCAGGAATAGTGCGTAAATTTCGCCGTGATTCCCCAAAGACACACTAGCCCTGCTGGAACCCAACCCCCACCTCATGCGCTTGAAAAAATCGCACGAGAGCGGCGCAACCGTATCGGGAAGGGGCTTTGTGGCCAGCAACTGGAACCTGTCCAGGGATGATGATCTGATCGGCCGCTATCGGACCGTTCGTGCCCTCACCCCCGCCCTTGCCGCCCCCCTCAGCGATGCCGACGCGACTGTCCAGTCGATGCCGGACGCGTCCCCCGCCAAATGGCATCTGGCGCATGTGACATGGTTCTTTGAAACCTTCCTGCTGCGCGACCATGTGCCCGGCTATCAGCCGTTCGACCCGCGCTACGCCCATCTTTTCAACAGCTATTATGAAGCGGAAGGGCCGCGCCATGCCCGGCCGCTGCGCGGTATGCTGACCCGGCCCTCGCTCGACGATATCCTGGCCTATCGCAGCCATGTCGATAGGGCGATGGCCGGCGCGATCCCCCATTTCGACGCGGCGACGCTGGCGCTGGTGGCGCTGGGGCTTCAGCATGAACAGCAGCATCAGGAATTGCTGCTCACCGATATTCTGCACCTTCTCTCGCTCAACCCGCTGGAACCCGCGATGTTCGCCGCCGCCAACGCGCTGCCCGCGCCGGTGCCGGGGCCGATTCACTGGATGGAGGGGCGCGAAGGGCCGGTCGAGATCGGCGATAGCGGCGACAAGGGCTTTGCATTCGATTGCGAAGGACCGCGCCACCGCACCCTGCTGGTGCGCCACGCGCTCGCCAATCGACCCATAACCAATGGCGAATGGATGGAATTCATGCGCGAGGGCGGTTATGCCGAACCGCGCCACTGGCTGTCGGATGGCTGGGCCTGGGTTCGGGCGGAGGCGATCGACGCCCCGCTTTATTGGCGTCATGACGACTCCGGCTGGACCCGCTTTGGCCATGACGGCCGCCGCCCGGTCAATCCCGCCGCGCCGGTCACGCATATCAGCCTTTATGAGGCCGACGCCTATGCCAGTTGGGCGGGTGCACGCCTGCCCACCGAAGCCGAATGGGAAAGCGCCGCGCAGACGATATCGCCGCTGAGCGGCACGCAACTGGACGCCGCCGCCTGCCCCCGCCCGCGCGCCTGCCAGGATGAGGTCGGTATCGCCCAGATGTTCGGCGACGTGTGGGAATGGACCGGCACCGCCTATCGCCCGCACCCCGGTTTCCGCGCGGCGGATGGTGCGGTCGGCGAATATAATGGCAAGTTCATGTCGGGCCAGTTCGTGCTGAAGGGCGGCAGTTGCGCCACCCCGCGCGGCCATGTGCGCGCCGCCTACCGCAATTTCTTCTACCCCCATCAACGCTGGCAGTTCACCGGACTGCGGCTGGCCAAGGATCTCTGACCCATGCTGCTGACGCAAGACAGGCCCGGCCATACGGGCCAGGCCGACCCCGCCTTCCGCCACGATATGCTGGCCGGCTTTGCGCGCAGCCCGAAGGCGACGCCGCCGCACTGGTTCTACGACCGGGCCGGGTCGGAGCTGTTCGAGGCGATTACCGACCTGCCGGAATATTACCCGACCCGCACCGAAACCGCGCTGCTGATCGCCCATGGCGCGGATTTCGCTGCGGCGGTGGGACCAAGGCGGGCGGTGGTGGAGTTCGGCGCGGGCAGTTCGCGCAAGACGCCGCATCTCCTGTCCGCCATCGCCCCCGCCGCCTATGTGCCGATCGACATCAGCGGCGCGTTCCTGCGCGAAAGCAGCGCCGCGCTGGCGCAGGCATTTCCCGGCCTGCCCGTCATGCCGGTGGAAGCCGATTTCCTCCACCCCGTCCCTCTTCCGGCAGCGATCGCCGACATGCCGCGCCTCGGCTTCTTTCCCGGATCGACGATCGGCAATATGGAGCCGCAGGCCGCCGTCGATCTGCTGCGCGCGATGCACGGGTCGCTGGGGGATGGCGCGATGCTGCTCATCGGCATGGACCGGATCAAGGACGCAGGCACGCTGATCGCTGCCTATGACGATGCGGCAGGCGTCACCGCAGCGTTCAACCTGAACCTGCTACACAGGATCAACCGCGAACTGGGCGGCGATATTCCGATCGACGCCTTCGCCCACCGCGCGATCTGGAACGACGAAGCCGCCCGGATCGAAATGCATCTGGAGGCGCGGCGGGATGTGGCGTTCGCGATCGACGGCGTCGCGTTCGCGATGGTCGAAGGCGAGACGATCCACACCGAGAGCAGCCACAAATATGGGCCGCGCGATGCGCGCCTGCTGCTGCGTGCAGGCGGCTGGCAGCCGGTGCGGGAATGGACCGACGACGCCGGGCAGTTCGCGCTGGTGCTGGCGGAGGCGGGGTGAGATTGGGCGCAACCCTACATCCCTAATAGCCGATATTATCGTCCCGGCACGGGAAGAAATTATCGTGACGCGCCGGGCACCCATTTAATGTCCGCCGCGCCATTGTCGTTCAACCGCCGCGCCAACACGAACAGCAGGTCCGACAAGCGATTGAGATAGGCAAGCGCCGGCGGGTTCAACGCCACCTCGACCGCAGCCGCCGTCGCGCTGCGCTCGGCCCGCCGCGTAATGGCGCGCGCCAGATGCGTCGCCGCCGCTGCCGCCGATCCGCCCGGAAGTATGAAGCTGTCGAGCGGCGCAAGGTCCGCGTTCATCTCATCGATCTGGCGCTCCAGCCGATCGACCTGCGACGCGACGATGCGCAGCGCCCAGGGTTCGTCCGGCCCATCGGGAATCGGCGTGGCAAGGTCCGCGCCCAGATCGAACAGGTCGTTCTGGATGGTGCGCAGCCAGGCCGCTTCGGGTGCGTCGCCAATCGCCAGCACGGCAAGGCCGATCGCGCTATTGGCTTCGTCGACATCGCCGACCGCCTGCATCCGCGCCGCATATTTGGGCAGGCGCGATCCGTCGACCAGGCCGGTCGTGCCATCGTCGCCGGTGCGGGTATAGATTTTGTTGAGCTTGACCACGGCGCTTAGCCCCCGATCCTAGCCATTGCCCTTCATCAGCAGGATCAGCGCCACGATCAGCACGGCGGCCGCCTGAAAGAAGATGCGGTTGAACATCATCTTATTCTGTTTGAGGCTGGACGGACGAACCACGCCCTCGGGCAGGTTCAATTCTTCCTTGGTCGTCTGAAGAAAGGCGATGATGCCGCGCACGAGCGCGAATACGGTCGCGGCCATGGCGAGGACGAGGAGGATGACAAGGATGATGTTCATGCCACCTGTTTAGGCACTCGCCAGCGATATGCCAATCGGAAAGCATTTGCCCCTTAGGTCAGCGGCGAGCGTGGCCGGGTCCATGCCCCCGGCGCGCAGGTCGGCCAGCGCGATGCTGCCGCTACGCTTGGCGAGGCGCTTGCCGTCCGGCCCGATCAGCAGCGGGTGGTGGATATAGACGGGGCTGGGCAGGTCGAGCAGCGCCTGGAGCAGGCGGTGGATATCGGTCGCGGCGGTCAGATCATCGCCGCGCAGGACATGGGTGATGCCCATCGCGGCATCGTCCAGCGTGCAGGCCAGGTGATAGCTGGTCGGCGCATCCTTCCGCGCAAGAACGACATCGCCGTGGATCAGGGGGTGGGCGATAACCTCATGCTCACGCGCGCGCCCTTCGGCGAAGCTCAGGACAGGCTTCGCTAGGTTCAGGGCGAACGGGGGAAGAGGAAGGGAGGACCAACTAAGCCCGCCCGCCATCGCGACCGCCTTTGCCATATCGATCCGCCACGCATGCGCTTCGCTCACAACGCGCCGCGCCCGCTCGGCATCCGACAACCCCCGGCACGTCCCCGGATAGACCGCCCCCTCCGGCCCATGCGGCGCGGTGGCGCTCGCCGCAATGTCCGCGCGGGTGCAGAAACAGGGGTAGAGCAGTCCCATGCCCCGCAGCCGGTCCAGCGCCGCGTCATAGCTGGCGAGCCGCTGCGACTGGAAGACCACATCCCCGTCCCACTCCAGTCCCAGCCAATGCAGATCCTCGACGATCCCCGCCACATGCTCTGCCCGGCTGCGCGCGCCGTCGATATCCTCGATCCGCAGGCGGAACGCCCCGCCCGCCGCGCGCGCCATGTCATGCGCCATCAGCGCCGACCAGCCATGCCCGATATGCAGCCTGCCGGTCGGGCTGGGCGCAAAGCGCGTCACCATATTCTGTGGTGGAGCAGTTGACGTCATACAGGGTCTTGACGGCCTCACCTGGTTAATGCTGTCATACGCCCGTCATCTTGCTGGTTGATCAGCGCGGGCGACGGCAAAGGGGGTAGAGCCTATATGTACCATCCCGACCTGATACGGCACCCGGAAAACTGCCCGGCGCTCGTCCTGAACGCCGATTATACGCCCTTGAGCTATTATCCGCTGAGCCTGTGGCCGTGGCAGACCGCAATCAAGGCGGTGTTCCTGGACCGGGTGGACATCGTGTCCAGCTATGCGCGCGAAGTGCACAGCCCCTCCTTCCAGATGCAAATCCCCTCGGTCATCGCGCTGCGCCAATATGTGCGCCCGTCCGAACATCCCGCCTTCACCCGCTTCAACCTGTTCCTGCGCGACAAGTTCGCCTGCCAATATTGCGGCGTCAGCACCGACCTGACCTTCGACCATGTCGTGCCGCGCCGCGCGGGGGGGCGCACGACCTGGGAAAATGTCGCCACCGCCTGTTCGCCCTGCAACCTCAAAAAGGGCGGGCGCACGCCAAAGCAAGCGGGCATGCGCCTCCATGTCGAACCGATCCGCCCGACGACCTGGCAGTTGCAGGAACATGGCCGCGCCTTCCCGCCCGGCTATCTGCACGAAAGCTGGCGCGACTGGCTCTATTGGGATGTCGAGTTGCTGGCGTGATGCGCGCCGCTTTCGGCGGCGCTGCGACGCCTGTTTCGCGCCGGAGCGGCCCGTAAGGCGGCGATCAACTCACCGGCAGCCAATCGAGGTCAAGATTCTTGTGCCGGTTGGTATAATGTCCAACTTCACCCAGCCGGGGAATGTCGAGCAGGGTGATGCGCCCGTTCGATCGGGCGATCAGCCCGTCCTGTTCGAGCTGGCGAACCATGCGATTGACATGAACTGACGTCAGCCCGGTCGCATCCCCAATCTCCTCCTGCGTCAGTTTGAGATCGAAACTGTCGGTGATGGCGTCGTCGATGACGCGCAGCCGGTCGAAAATGTCGAGCAGGAAGGACGCGACGCGGGCCTTGGCCGAACTGCGACCGATCGAGGCCAGCCGGTCGGTCAGCGACACCCGTTCCGCGTTGGACAGCACGAACAACAGCGCGGCGACGCGCGGATGCTCCTGCAACAACTGGCGCAACGCATGTTTGTCGAACGGGCAGACCACCGAGTCCTCGATCGCCATCAGCGATTCGGGTGCCTTGCTATAGGCGGTACTCGCAGCACCGATGAAGTCGCCCGGAAAATAGACGCGCAATATCTGGCGGCTTCCGTCAGGCATGATGACGAAACTCATCACACGCCCTTCGCGCAGCACGAACAGTTCTGTCACCGTGTCGTTGACGCGCTGGATCATTGCCCCTTTGCGGACCTTGCGCTGATTTTCCTCCAGCCGGGTCAATGCGTCGATTTCTTTATCCGAAAGGGGCGATTGCTTTCCCAATCTTTCGGCAAAACAGCTAGTTGACACTTTTATACGTTTCCCATTCGATTATCGTTACGATGGCAAAACGCCTCAACCGCCTTTTGGCTGCATTTTCGGCGGCTGCACTAAACTCGATCAAGCTGGACGGGCGATGGTGCAATTCTTTCCGTTTCGGTGCACGGGCGGTCCTGCCACCGCGCCGCCCGCCTTGCGCAGGGCGCATTAACCGTTATTAGCAACGGCCATGGACCGCATTCACATTCGCGGCGGCAAGACATTGAGCGGCCGCCTCCCCATCTCCGGTGCGAAGAATGCAGCCCTTACGCTGCTGCCCTGCGCGCTGCTGACCGACGAGCCGCTGACGCTGCGCAACCTGCCGCGCCTCGCCGATGTCGACAGTTTCGGCCATCTGCTCAACCAGTTGGGCGTTTCGACGATGATCGAAGGCGCGCGGCCTGAGGATTTCGGCCGGGTCATGACGCTGCGCGCGGGCCGCGTCACCTCCACCGAAGCGCCCTATGACATCGTGCGCAAGATGCGCGCGTCGATCCTGGTGCTTGGTCCCTTGCTGGCGCGCGCCGGCGAGGCGATCGTGTCGCTGCCCGGCGGCTGCGCGATCGGCAACCGGCCGATCGACCTGCACCTGAAGGCGCTTGAGGCGTTCGGCGCGATCATAGAGGTCACGGCGGGCTATGTCCGCGCCAGCGCGCCCGATGGTGGATTGCCCGGCGGCATCTACACTTTCCCGGTGGTGTCCGTCGGCGCGACCGAAAATGCGCTGATGGCCGCTGTCCTGTCCAGCGGCACCTGCATCCTGGAAAATGCCGCGCGCGAACCGGAGATCGTCGATCTGTGTCGCCTGCTGCTGGCGATGGGCGCGGATATTGAAGGCGTGGGCGGCGACAAGCTGGTCGTACATGGCAAGCCACGCCTGCACGGTGCGACCTATCGCGTGATGCCCGACCGGATCGAGGCGGGGAGTTATGCCTGCGCCGCCGCGATCACCGGCGGTTCGCTCGACCTGGTCGGCGCCGACGCGCAGGATATGCACGCCATTATCGCCGCGCTGCGCGATGCGGGTGTGCAGGTCGACGAATATAAGGGCGGCATTCGCGTGTCATCGGACGGCAAGCTGAAGCCCCTGACCCTTTCGACCGCGCCCTTCCCCGCTTTCCCCACCGACATGCAGGCTCAGTTCATGGCCATGCTGACGCTGGCGGACGGCGCGTCGGTGCTGACCGAGACGATTTTTGAAAACCGCTACATGCACGTCCCCGAACTGGCGCGCATGGGCGCGGACATCGGCGTCAACGGCCGCACCGCCGTGGTGCGCGGCGTCGCCAGGCTGGTCGGCGCGCCGGTGATGGCGACGGACCTTCGCGCGTCGATGAGCCTGATCCTGGCGGGTCTGGCGGCAGAAGGCGAAACCCAGGTCCAGCGCGTCTATCATCTCGATCGCGGCTATGAGCGGCTGGAAGAAAAATTATCCGCAGTCGGTGCGGATATTGAGCGCGTCGGCGATGGCTGAAGCATTCGGGGCTGAGGCGTACAGAGCAGCGTGGTGCGGAGTCGAGACCGACCGTGCAGCGGTGCTGGCGCTGTATGATCTGGACGTCGGCGGGTTCGAGACGCTTGACGCGATAACCGATTTCGGCGCGACGCTGTGCGGCGTGCCGATCTGTCTGGTCAGCATCGTCGAAACGGAGCGGCAGCGCTTTCTGGCCCGCACCGGGCTGGACGCGACCGAAACGCCGCGCGATACGAGCTTTTGCGCCCATGCGATGCTGGGCGAAGCGATATTCGTCGTGCCCGACGCGCGGGAAGATGCGCGCTTTGCCGACAATCCGCTGGTGACCGGCGCGCCGCATATCCGCTTCTACGCAGGCGCCCCGCTGGTCGATCCGGTCGGCGTGCCGCTGGGCGCGCTGTGCGTGATCGACGACAAGCCGCGCGCCGACCTGACACCGTTGCAACGGCAGGGCCTGACCCTGATGGCCCGCCAGGTGATCGCCGAACTGGAGGGTCGCCGCCGCAGTCGCGTACTGGCCGAGCGCCAGCAGCGCGACGCCGATGCGATCGCCCACAGCGCCGTCCGCTTCAACACGCTGGCCGACGCGATGCCGCAGATGGTGTGGTCCACCCTGCCCGATGGCTATCACGACTATTATAACGCCCAATGGTATCGCTACACCGGCATGCCCGATGGATCGACGGACGGCGAAGGGTGGAACGACATGTTCCATCCCGACGACCAGGCGCGGGCATGGACGCTTTGGCGACATTCGCTGGACACCGGCGAACCCTATGAGATCGAATATCGCCTGCGCCACCATAGCGGCGAATATCGCTGGACGCTGGGCCGTGCTCTGCCGATGCGCGACGCGGAAGGGCGCATCATCCGCTGGATGGGCACCTGCACCGATATCCACGAACAGAAGCTGATGATGGAGGAGCGCGAGATCATCGCGCATGAACTGTCGCACCGCATCAAGAATATCTTTTCCGTCATCGCGGGTCTGGTCGGGCTGTCGGCGCGCGAACATCCCGCGATCAAGCCGGTCGCCGACGATCTGCGCGACCGCATCATGGCGCTGGGCCGCGCGCATGATTTCGTGCGCCCGCACAGCGCGCAGTCCGCCCCGCAGCAAGGCGATTCGCAGGGCACCTTATGGGGGATATTGGAACAATTATTCGCGCCCTACGCCCCGGTCGGCGAAGGAAGCGAAAGAGTGCGCCTGACGGGCGACAATCCCCCAGTGGACGATCGGGCCGCGACGCCGCTGGCGCTGCTGTTCCACGAACTGGCGACCAATGCGGCCAAATATGGTGCGCTATCGACGGCGCAGGGCCGGGTGCTGGTGCATGTCACGAATGAGGGCGATGCCTATCGCATCGACTGGCGCGAACAGGGCGGCCCGCCGCCCGTGCAGGGCAAGCCGGATGGTTTTGGCAGCCGGTTAATGTCTTTAAGTGCCGAAAGGCAGTTGGGCGGGCGGATCGAGCGCGCATGGCGGCCCGAGGGCGTGGCGCTCAGCCTCTGGATTCCTGCCCGCGCCATGAGCCGTGCTGCGGCGGCAGGAACGGCGTAAAGCCGACGATTTCAGTCGCAAGGACGGGGTCGTCCTGCGCGGCGAGCCTCAGCGCGCCTTGAATGCTGTGCACATTGAACGGCTTGATGACCACGCCCAGCGCGGCAACCGCTGCCGCGCCGATCTGCGATGGGTTGGCGGTCACATAGATGACGCGCACGGCGTGCTCGCCCGCCAGTGCCAGGCCGATCTGCGGACCCGTGGGACCATCGCGCAAATTAAGATCGACCAGCGCGATGTCGCAGCGGTCCGCCACATCAAGCGCCGATGCGCGATCGGCCGCGATCGCCACCACATCGAACCCTGCCGCCTCGACAGCCTGTTCGATTTCCAGTGCGACGAAAATCTCGTCCTCGACGATAAGTACCCGTTTACGCATGATATGATCCGTGTTTCACAACGTCCCTAATGCGCGACGACA
Source organism: uncultured Sphingobium sp. (assembly GCA_964562225.1). Taxonomy (GTDB): domain Bacteria; phylum Pseudomonadota; class Alphaproteobacteria; order Sphingomonadales; family Sphingomonadaceae; genus Sphingobium. The sequence goes on along the minus strand of CAZLSU010000014.1, from coordinate 336 downwards.
CGGGTGGGTTCCCCAAAAACCGAAGAAAATCTAACTTATATCAAGATTGCTTGGGGAATGTCGTCCACAGGGTGTCGAATTCCGTGCCCCGCATCAGCAGCACCGACGCCGGATAGCCCCCCTCGCCCGCCTTGCGCGCGGTATCCGTAGCCATCGCCACGGCGGCATCCTGCGTAGGAAACGGGCCGAAATAGCGGTTATCCAGATTGATCTTCCATGCGCCGTCATGCTGGAGAACGATGTAGCGGGCATGGGGCAAAGGCGCGGATGGGGGCATTTACAAAACATGGGGTAATCGCGGGAGCGCCGGGCGCTGGTGCGATTGCTGCGCGAGAA
>CAZLSU010000013.1:0-52308 GCA_964562225.1 uncultured Sphingobium sp. | reverse complement strand
CGCCTGAAAATCCAGCCAGCTGCTTAAACCATCGAAATGAGGGGTCCCTTTTAGGCTCTGACTCACTTTTGGTGCAATAAAGAGGGTTGATCGCGAGGTGGCATCAGCCTCGCCCGCAGCAAATCGAGCTTGGCCCGCCCATACATCTGGCGTTTGACGAGCTTTAACTTCGTGATCTGTCCCTCCGTTTGTCCGTTGGACCAAGGCTCGATGATGGCGGCCTTCACCGCATTCCAGTCGTCGTTCAAGCCATTGGCGAAGGAACGAAGCGGTGTTTGCCGAGCCTCCTCGATCCATGTGGCGAGCTCGGCGCCTTTTTGCTGCCTGATTATCCGATGGAAACGGTCGGCAAGATTTCGAACGACGACAAGCGCAGGGACTCCAGCTTCAATGGTCGCGACAAGCGTGGCTTCTGATCTCGAAAGTTGATCGCGTGCCATCGTCATGAGCCGGGCAATCACACGAGCTGATGGAGTTACGCGCGACACGTTGCCGGGAGCGGCCTCGTTGCGCCTACGCCGCGTCGCCCATTCAGCGACGACACGCAGGCTTCCGTTAAAGCCCATGATTTTGAGCCGCCGCCAGAGTTCGGCACCGTTTTGGCAACCAGAATGCCATTCGGCGTCGAGCGTTGCCAGCCACGGGTCGAGAGAGCTAAGCCGAGTGCGGAACACGTCGGATCGTCCGCCACGAGCAACTTGCCGTACGGTCTTGCGAGCATAGCCGGTTTCGCGAACAACCGCCTTTATGGACGATCCCTTGCTAAGCAACGCACGGATAGTCTCATCGGCATCCTGACGCCGCTTGAATCCTTCGTACTGAAGCCGCTCGACGCATGTGAGGAGTTCGGGATCGGGTGCAGCGGCCTGGAGTGCTTGGCGAATGTCGCGCATAGATTTACGGACAGCGTCGAGGAACGCCTGGCTTGCATTCTCCATCAAATGCCAGCGATCCGCAATCTGCAGTGCGCCTGGTAAGGCGCGCGCGGCCGCATGACGGTACCCGCCACCGCGATCACGCGAGATGATACTGATCTCAGGCCGGGCTTTGAGCCATGCTTCCACGGTGACGACGCCACGATCGGGGAGCAGGTCGACGATACAACGGCGCTCCAAATCGCAGACGATCGTGCCATATCGCTGCCCTCGCTTCCATGCCCAGTCGTCGATGCCGATGATCGTCGGCTTCACCTGAGCGCTACCGAAACGTCGCCGCACCGTTCGAAGCAACGTATCCTTGCTGACAGGCATCAGAAGTCGGTGCGCCAGACTGGCCGCCGGGCGTCCACCCAGCGCCAGCCCAAGGTGATGCACGATAGAATCCAGGCGGGTCGTACGCCGGGCGAAAGCGGCAGCCACTTCCTGGGGAAAACGTTCAACGAAAATACGCGTGGCGCAGCGAGATGTGGCGCAGCGAAACCGCCGGGCGACGAGAGTGATCCGAACAGGCCGACCATGAGATGGCAAATCGGCGAGTGTACGGTGATATCGACTATGGACACGCGCAGATGGGCGGAAACAGTTCGGGCAGATCGAAACCCGCGATCGCGATCGCCCGGTGATCAGTATCTGCCCGGCGGCAAACTCGACTTTGTCGATCACCAATCCTTTTGGCGCAATGGCTTCGCGAAAACCTCTCCCATGCATGGCGATATCCTCCTTCGGGGAAACTCGCCACTATCAACGCGTTTGCACCAAAAGTGAGTCAGAGCCCCTTTTAGACGCCGATCACTCCGCGAACGGGGTCCTTTTTGCACGCCGATCCACATGCAAGAGCCCTATGAAGTGAACTGGTGGACCCACAAATTCGGGGTGACCAAGGCGCAACTGCAGGCGGCAGTCACCGCGGTGGGCACTAGCGCCGCCGCCGTGGCGAAGCATCTGGGCAAAAGCCTGTAGGCCACATGGGGTGGTTCGGCGTGTCCGAGCCGCCCCGAATGGTGCAAATTTATAAGTGATTTTGCTCTAGCCTAGAACGGACGCATGCGTAGTAACTTGCATTATCGCGGCGCAGCCCGGCCTATGTGCTTCCTAATGTTTCCAAACCCGACGACGCCAATCCGAAGTTCATGACCGAGTGGCCGATTTAGGGAAGGCGCAGATCCCGCTGAACGGCTGCACTGACGGCGCCTTCTACCCGGATGCTCAGACATATGCCAACGACTGGTTTTAGCGTGAGCAGGCATTTAGGCGCCTGCTGTAGAATGGCGTGAATTGATCGTGAACCGCCGGAATAGCGGACCGTCCGCAGCTAGGGGCCGTGAATCATGCGCTGAAGGTCTTGAATGGGTCGGACTTACTAATGGCCATCGGACCTCACCCGGCATCGCGCTCTGCCGCGTCAGTGCTGGCATATTCACGCGCGAGGCTAATGAAGGCCTGGAACGCGGCAGACGGATTGCGCCGGCTTGGATAATATAGGGTGAGCGGGGCGAGTGGTGGCGTCCAATCTTCCAGAACCCGCACCAGCCGCCCGCTGGCAAGGTCTTCTCCAACATCGGATTCCATGAAGAACCCGATCCCGACGCTATCCAGAACGGCGATCCGGGAAAGGCTCGCTTCGTCGAGCGTGATAGGGCCATCGACATCGACCTGAACGGGCTCCCTCCTGTTGGCGGCCACGCTTATTGTCGAAGTTTTGCCATCGCCCCGCTAAACCGGTCCGATCAAAGCGCGGCGCAGCTCAGCGAGACGCGCGGTGCAGTCCTCATGGACGAGGCGCCCAAGCTCCTCGACGCGTTCGGATAGCCAGGTCAGTTCTTCCTCGGTGATCCGATAATGCTTTGAGAAACGCGCCTTCACATATGCGTCCTTGAGCTTCGCGAAACGCGCTCTGGCTCGGGCATTGTCTCGGGGCCAGGCCTCGAAAAGATGATTGGATTGCCGTTCCGCTTGTGTGCGCAGGAACGCCAGATTGTGGACATGTGGCGTGTAGAAGGTCGTGACGAGAAGGACGCAGTGATACAGCCGCTCACATGCCTGATGCAGAGTGAACGCGGCATCGCGGTACTCCTTTTGAGACATATAAAAGTGAAAGCCCTTTTGGGCACTCAGGGCTGCGGAGAACCACTCTTCAAAATACTCGGAAGCAGCCGTGAATGCCTGATCCGGTGTTTTCGGCTTCGGTTGGTGAAGCTCACTGTCCTCAGCCTGATAAAGCGCGATTCCATCGCGCGCGACATCAATGAAAAAGGAGCGACCGTGTGCAAGCCCGTCGTTCACTTCCTGCAGGGAATGGACGATGAAGTTTACGGGCGTCTTTAAGTTCTGAGTAATCGTCCGCTCACGGTTCAGGCGTTCATCGGCCTTCTCCCAGTAAGCCACGCGATCGGTCAGTTCCTTCTGGTTGACAATAACCAGCAGATCGAAGTCTGATTGATATGCCTTTGCCGTGTGCGGCTCGTCGACCCAGTTGCCGCGCGCATAGGATCCGTAAAGGATGACCTTCAGTATCCGACCAAGCTTACGCTGGCCGTCCGGTTTGCCGTGTGCATCTTCGAATTCCTCGAACAGAATCTGGACCACACGATCAAGCTCGCGCCGCTTCGCCGGGGGAAGATGATCGAGTTCTGTTCGCATGACTATCCTGGTTCTCGTTTTATGTGACTATGCTGCAATCCGCCGATGTCGCATCATGGTTCGATATATTGCTTGCCGAAATGCTCGGCGAGTTGGGTCGCCTCTGCTGGTGTTATGGAGATGTTTCGAGTTGCGGTCTCGGCGATAGAGTCCGATGCCCGATCGAACAGGGCGACACAGCGCTGATTGTCGAACCGGGACGTATAGAGGATGCCATCGGCCATGGTCGCGGCGTGGATTTCAGCGCTTACGGTCCACGTCTTCTTATATGAGTCCCCGTGCAAATCGGTGAATGACAGTCCGTGCGCAGAGACGCCAGCATCGACTAGTGGATAGAGCTTGAGTGCTCTGGTCGTTTCGAGTTCGCTCCGGACACGCGCCTCGATCGCGCTCGACAGCACATAGGAAACCCCCGGTAACCGGACGACTGTCTCGCCAAAAGCCGTCTCGAGAGATCGCGCCGCATAAAGCACCTTGTAGCTGCCGTCCGGGGAATCGTACCGGAACTCAGGGAGGGCGCCTGCCGGGCCGAAGAATATCGGATCATGGGCGATGCGATGGATGCGATGCAGACGCACCCCCGCATCGATCCGCCGTAGTCTGACCCCCGCCACGCGCGATTAAGCCGTCCAGCCCGAGACCAGCGCGACAAGCTGGCGCAGAACCTCGGTATCTGGTCGTTTGGCGAGCAGATGAAGGACCGTTTCCGGTCGCTCGCCATAGCCTTCGACCGGCGTCGTCAGCAGTATGAGCTGCTCCCAAGGGTTCATATCGCCGAGAGCTTCCAGCACGAGCTTGAAGTTGCTCACCGTCTCGCCGTCCACGAACTGGGCAGCCGGATAACGAGTCTCGGTCCCATAGGGAACGCCCAGAATCTGGCGGCGCTGGCGCTGCTTGTCGATCGCAGCCGGGCTAACGCCGAGCATCGCCGCGACATGCCCACGATCGAGCATGCCGCCCGCACGAGCTGCCATTTCCTCGCGAAACTTGGCAGTCTTGTCGCGAGCAGCCTTGATGGCATCCAGATCGGAAGGTGAGTCCGGCGCAATATCCCTGCGCGCTACGCTGAGCGCGTGCCGGGGGTCGGCGTCGCTGCCGACAATATCGGCCAATGTATCTTCGCTGGCGGACTCTACAGCCTTTGCAATAGCTCGGGTCAGTACTTCGAGCGCGCGTCGACGCAGTGTATCGTTCGCTCCAACCGAGGCTGTGAGGGGCGATCGGGAGGCTGGGCGACGTGCTGGTATGGGTGCGGTGGTGGCCATGTCTGTCCTTCCTGTCCCTGATATAGCAAGAAATGACAGGATGGACAAGTGCGTTGGCTCACCCATGGTTGGCAGCCTCATCGCAGTACATCGACAAGATATCCGAAGGGAAGGGGACGGGAATGGTTGGAGGAGATTGGCTATGCGTCACGAATTTTTCCCATCGATTCCAGATCGGCGATTCCAAAAGCGTGCGGATTTTGCTACAATCGTCCCGCACCGGAACGTGGATCAAATGTCGCCAGATTCTGCTACCAATACGGATGAACCGGTTGTCCCGGCGGAGGAGTGGGTTCGGCCTCGCGCTGCGGACTATCTGTGGCGTCCATGGTACGCGAAGCTCTGGTGGGCTGCGATCCCAATATACTGGCTGGGAATGGCGGCATCGTCCTCTGTTCCGGTGCTGGCGGATTTCTATGCAAGCGCGCTCGCGGGTTTCCTCAACGTCCTGTTCTACCCCATCACCGCGCTCATGGTGCTGGGTGTCGGATTTGCACGGGCTTGGCTCGATCGCATCGAATGGGGTGGAGAAGGCCCCGCTGTGATGCACGACGAGCTTTTCCCCCGCTCGCTCTATGATCCCTATACTGACCCAGGAAATCCTCTGTCCGGCGCGATATATAGAAATGCCCACAGCGAAGACACGATGCGTCATCGCTAGCGCTTCTTGAAGCTGGAATCGCCGTCAGCCGGACCATTCCCGAGATCGTTCGAGAAGCGTCCGCTGTTTATTACAGACGATTGCTCAACCGAAGTCAGTGGCCCGGTAATATCCCATACACCGCGGCCTGAATCGGCCTCCCCGAGATAGCGATTGCGAAGGCCATCGCTGCCAAGAATCTGCCGGCCAAGCTCTTCGGTGAAAGCCTTTTCGGGTGTAGGAGATCGAGAGGCAGCTCTTTCCGCGGCGGCAATAGTTTCGCGGACGTCGTAGTTGACGGCATCCAAGCGGGCATGTGCTGTCTCGCTCGTTACTCCCACATCTCGACTAGTGAAGCCAATCTCGCCACCTACACGCCCGCCGGAAACGCCAGCGCGACGACCAGCCCCGGCTTTTCCACCACCGCCCTCACGGGGCGTCGCGCTCGTGGACTCGACCGTTCCCCCGATCCGTCCGCCGACCTCCGTACCCATAGTCGTCTGGTCCTGAGCGTCGCGGCTGATTGATCGTTCCCAGCCGGTCTGAGCGATGATCGCCTGGACATCGCGTTGCAGGGTATCCGCCACCTGCGGTTTCAACCGCCAGTCGCCCTTTCGGTCCATCTCGAACCCACCACGCAACCAATTCGCCATAGCCATGCGGCCTTCTTCGCCGCCGCCCATGAAGTGCTCGATTGTGTCCGGACCGGCTTGTTTGCCCGCTTCGAACCGCGTGCTGGTATCGTTGCGCGCGGATTGCTGGAACCCTGCGCTGCTGGATACGAGCAGGTCATTCTCAGCAAAGCTGAAGCGGGCATGACCTCCCTGCGCAAGCGCGCCAAACTGGCTGTCGTTGATGAGCCCGGCACGGAGCAACTGACCTGCCTGATCCGCGGTCAGGTTCATCGCGAGATCGCCATTTTGCGCCATCGCCAGTTCGCGCTTCGACATGGTGATACCATGACCGCGCAGCAGCCCCTGCATGCGGCTGAGCCGCTCGTTCTCGACGATGCGTGTCATGCGCTCGTTGCCGGCACGGTCGGCGATGCCCGCAGCGCCGCCCTCGGCCATATCGACCTGGTTGCCGGTCGTCCGGCTCAACGCCTGGATGAAGCTGTCGAGGCGCGCCGCCTCGCGCGTCGAGACGCCGGCCGCCGCAGCACCCTCGGCAAACCCGAAATTATCGGACTGCCGGCGCTGCTCTCCGATCCGTGCCGCAGCGCGCGTGCCACCGGTTCCCACCTCGCGCTGGGCATCGAGCTTGCCCGAGCGCTCCGCGAAGTCATAGCCAGCGGCCTCGCGGGTCCGACCATAGACGCTGGTGCCCTCACGACCGGCCTCGGCGGTTGCGCCGTCCGCGGTGCCGACCTGGGTTGCGGCATTGTAGGTTTCGAGCGCGTGAAGCACCTGCGCCTCGTTGCGGCCAGTAGCGCGGGAGAGTTGGGAGATGGCGGAGCTCCGAGCTTCGCCGGACAGCGCGTTGACGAAGCCGATGTGGCGCGCGGTCTCCTGCGGCGAGAGGCCGAGCATCTGCGCGGCGTCGCGTTGCCCCTGGTTGGTGCCCGTGCGCAGCGCCTGCTCGGTCGCGACATTGCCGCGCTCGATCCCGGCGACATTGTCCCCGGCAAAGTCCCGCCGGCCTTCCATGGCGCCGACATGGACCTGGGCCGATGTCAGGTCGTTGGCAATCATCTGCTCCTGATCATAGGCATTGGCGATCAGCTTGGCGAAGGTCGGGTCGGACTGCGCCTCCCCGATCACCCCTGAGGCCTTCAACTCGGCGTCCTTTGTCGAGTAGCCGCTCCGCTCGAAATGTCGCGTCGCCGCCTGCATCATCATCCCGTAAGCGCGCTGGTCGCCGAACGCGCGCCATTGGACCAGATTCTGCGCAAATGCGCCGAACGCCTTCTCGCCCGCCTCGCCCCCGCCGAAATAATTGGTGCCAAGACGCCGGAGCGCGTCCTTCTCCGCGAACTGGTGGATCGCGCTGGTTGCGGCATTGGCCTGGACCGCCCGCGCTACCTGCGGGTCGCCCAGGTCGCGGCCGTTCAACGCGGGCGCCAAGCTGCCCATCTGCCGAGCTCCCTCGATGCCGCCAAGCGCGAACGCCGTGCCTCCGGCCGTGCCGGGCCGCTCCCCGAGAATTCGGTTGGCTTCGCCGAAGGCGCGGTTGGTGCCGAAGGTGGAACGGTCGCCGAAATCCCCGAAGCTCGTAGCCGCGCCAGCCCGAGCGCGGGTGCCAGAGGCCGACGCCTGGCTTTCAAGCGCCGACGCATAGCCCTCGGTAGTCGCCATGGGAGCCGCCGCGGCGGTGCCCTGGCCGGCGACACCAAGCGCGCCGCTGGTGAAGGACGTGAACACATTGCCGGAGAACCGGAACACAGTGAACACGAACGCGCCGGCGAGGCCAGCGGCTGCCGTGCGGAAGCTCCCGAAGATCGCCAGTGCCTTCATGGCCGCGGACGGGGCAAGCAGCCAGGCATTGGCGCCGAGTGCATTCGAGCGCATCTCCTCGAGCACGTCGGCGGCGCGGCCGAGCGTCAGCTGGTAGATGCCGGCATCGATAACGCCCCAGAGCGCGACGAATACGAACAGGCCGAGCGCAAAGCTTGCGACGCGCAGGTTGATCGGCGTCAGGATGAACAGTAACGCGACGGGGATCATGAACAGCATGATCCCGAACACGGTCGCGCGGATCGTCGGCATCCACTCATTCGCGACTGACATGGTCGCGAGACCGTTCGACACCACTGCCCGGTTCGCCATCACGCGCGCCGCGGTTGCGGGCGAATCCTCGAACAGCACGTCGCCCACGGTGTTGCCGAGCAGGATATGGGTCATCAGCGCCTGGGTGGTGAGCGGGCGACCGAGCATCATCTGCCCCATCTCGCCCAGTTGCTCGCGGCATCGCGCGAGCTGTTGGGCGTTGCCGGTATCGAACCCGGTTCGCGCGCAGACCTGGCGGCTATAGCCCTCGAACAGAGCCGGGTCGGACAGTCGATCCGAGATATGCGCCCAAGCGTCGGTGCAGCTCACCGTCGTGCCGCCCTTGTCGGACTCCGTATAGACCGTCGAAAAGGTCGCTGGTCCTGCCATCGCCGCAAAGGCAGCCGGAAGGTCGGTTGTCGTTCGGAACAATTTGTCATCATCGACGCCATAGGCAGCTGAAACGCGGGCGACGGGATAGCATTGGCGGACATAGTCCTTGATCGTCGCGTCGAGGAAAGTGTCGGTCATCGGACCGCGTGGGCTAACGGCGTTGAGGAAAAGATCGAACGAATGGCCTCCGGCGCCGAACTCGATCTTGGCGTCCGGATCGAGCGTGTTGTCATCGATCGTCTCGACCAGCGCGCGTTCGATCATGTTGGTTGCGCCGGCGACCAGCACCAGCAGGACGGGTACATCACCGACCGGCTGATAGGCGTTACGGACCCGGTCATAGACATGGACCGTCCCGGTAGTGGCGATGAGACCGACGAACAGCCCGACGCCGACCAGGATCTGGAACCCGAACGCCACCAGTCCCATGCCGGAACCGCGGACGCTGGCGAGCAGCGCGCCCAGGCCTATGCCGACCGTCGCGACGATCAGCACCAGCGTCTCGTAGCGCGGGTCGGCGAAGATCAGCGACACCAGGCGGAACGCGTCGACGGTCTCGGCGAAACCGTCATAGGTGTGGAAGCTGGTATCGACCGCCACGGCCGGGGTCGCGGCAAGCAGCGCGGGCAGGGAGGCGATGGCCTTGGTGAGGCGGCGCACGGCTTGTCTCTTCGACTATTGGTTGCGAGCGGCGGCGGCGCCGGCGGCGTCACGCGCGTCACGGTCACGCTGGCGGATCAGGCCCGCATAATTGGCGGAGAGGTTTGCCTGGCTGAGCGCTGCCATATAGCTCTGGCGCATCTGCGCGCGCTGGCGCAGCACCTCGTCTCGCAGGTCGCGCAGCTGCTCGATCCCTTTGACCAATATCCGCGTCTGGCAAATGCTGGCGCTGTTGCCGTCCACCGCACCCGCCGCGCTGGCGCCGCGCTCGGCATTGCTCACGGCGAAGTCGATGGAGCGCGTCAGGTCGTTGAGCATCTGATAGGCGAGGGTCAGCGCGACCAGTTCGTCGGTGTCGCCAATGACCGAGTCCACCACGCCCTGGCGAACGCCCCATTCCAGCATGCGATAGACCGGCAGCGTCCGGACATTGGCGACGAACTGCCGCTCCTCGGCGGACAGCGCGGCGCGCGTGCGGATCTTGGTGGCGATTGACTGCATCCGCTCGCGCGCAAGGACCAGCGCGCCGCGGCCGGGGCCATCCTGCGAGCAATCGGCGCCGGTCGGCGGCACGTTCAGCGCCCGCTTCTGCACGCGACCGGTGAGGAAGTCCTGTGCACTTTCGGTGTCTTGCGCGGGGCATTGGGGAATTGCCGTGAATAGCGGGACTTTGTCGGCAGGGTCCCAGCGCATGTAGACGTCGCCGACCCTGGCGCGCATCACGCTCGCCCAGTCGCCCGCGCCGACGCGGGTGGCGGCATGGCTCAAGAGCGAACCGGTGCGGAAGATCTCTGTCACTTCGGCCGGGCAGTTGGTCAGAGAATCGCGCAAGTCCTCGGTCGGATTGTTGTTGTTCGCCTCGATCCGCTCACGGCTCTGCTGATAGCTCTTCGAGAAGCCCTGTTTGACCGAGCGATAGCCGGTCATCTCCTCGATGATGCCGGACATATTGTCGTCGCCCTTGGCGATCTGGACCATGCGGTTGGCAAGGCGGCAATCATTGACCTGGATCGAATTGAGGAAGTTGGTGGCCGCTTCCATCTTCGAGATGATGTTCCCCATCTTCTCATCGAGCGTTTCGAGCAGATACTGGAAGGCGACGGCGGGCGCGGCCTGGAGGATGCTTTCCAGCTTCTGGACCAAATAATCGGGATCGAGGAACGACATGCCGCCCAGGAACATGTCGATGCCGCCGCAGCCGGCCTTCACCTTGGGCAACGTCACCGACATCAGATAGTCGTTGTGGACATCGACCCGGCCCGACATCCCGCCGGCCGTCACATAGCCGCGGGTCTGATCCTCGAAGCTGCCGGGGCTCGTATAGGTGACATTGTCGAACCAGCTCTCGGCCCAACTCTGCGCGCTCGCCGGTGCGGCACTCGCGCCGATCGCGAGGATCAGCCCCGTGAAGAGGATGCGGACGCGGGCAAACGCTAGAAACATGGCGGGCTCCTGTTGAGATCGAAGGGGAGGGGAGGTGCTGCGCCCGCCATTGCTCAGCGCCTTCCCTGTGATCGTGCCGGCACCCCCACGATGCCGGTGAACTTCGACATGGCGCGCACGCCCACGGCGGGCCGGACGCCCGTCAGCATCTTCGCCGCCAGATAGAGGTTGCGCGCCAGGTTGGGTCCGTGGTCGGTTCCGACCGCGATCGGCACGACGCGCCCTGCGTCGGTGATCGGCCGCGCCCAGGCGACCGGGTTCCCCACCCAGGGCAGGCCCAGCCGTCCCGAGCGTATCATCGCTTCCTGGGCGCTGATCGTTCGGACCTGCCAGCCATGAAGCCGTCCGAGCGTGGTGAGCTTGGTCCAGAGATCGCCACAGGGCACACATCCCGGGCTCGTGGTCATTTCGATGACGAACGCCGGTCCCTGGCCACGCAACGTCACGTTGAAATCGTCCGGGAAATCCCGCGTCACCGGAACCCGCGACAGCCAGGCCTGCATGCTCTGGCCGTCTGCGACCGGATGGATCGCAGCTCGCATCGCCTGCTCGCGCGTAACGGTCTGGGCAGCCGCAGCCGACCCGGTGGCGATCAAGATGCCGGGGATGGCGATCAGGGCGACGAGCTTGATCATCGATCCGGCCCCACGCTGGCGTCGACTAGGTCGCCACCCAAGGCCCGCGGATCGGTCGCCGAGACCGGTCCGTTGCCGAGCGCGTCGAAAAATCCGTCATCCTCGCCGGGACCGGTCAGGAATTGTTCGGGGCGGATATCACCGCGCAGCAGCCGCACTGCCTGATAGGCCATCTGCGCGAGATTGGGGTAAGCCTCGACGCCGCTCGCAATCACCATGCGCTGAGGGCTGCCGCGGCGGATGACCATCGTGGTCGGCGTGATCTCGACACCGAACCGCTGCCCGACATCGGGCCGCTTGCCAACGTCCATCAAGGTGACCTGCCAGCCCATTTCCTCCTGGAAACGCTGGACGATGGGCCATTGAACGCGGCAATAGCCGCAGGTCGATCGCGAGAACATGACCAGCGCGAACTCGCCCGCATGCGCCCGCAGATAAGCCCGGCGGATCGCATCTTTCTCGGCCGTGAGTTCGGCGCGGGCATCGCCGACCATCGGGTTGGCCGACTTCGAATTGAGCTCGGGATGCTGGAGCATCGCCAACTGTGTCACGCCAGCGAAGGCGCGCGCCTTGCGCCGCGCAAAGTCCTGCAGACGCCAGAAATCGGCAACCGCATCGACCGTCAACACGGTCGCGGCATAGTCGCGCTGCTGCTCGATCAGCTTGCGGATCTTGGGCGGTGTCCAGGTCGCCAGCTCCGCCATCGGAGGGATCGCCGGTTTCGCCAGCGCGTCCGGATCGTCCGGCGCCGGTGTCGCGGGCTTGGGCGCCTCATACCACCAATAGCCCTGCTTGAGTGTCGGGCGCGGCGCGGGCGCGGCGGTAGGGCTTTGCGCGAGCGCAGCCGTGGCCGTGAGCAGGCCCATGGCGGTCGCTGTGACGATGCGTGTGCGGCGAGCGTTCACAACAGCCGCTCCATCCGCGTCAGCTTGGCTGCGGGCACCAGGCCGAAATAGCGGCTGTCGAACCCGCGGGGATGGTGCGAGCCGACATAGATCATGCCGGGAGGGATCACCCCGCTCCACTGCATGTGCTCGAGCTTCAGGCCGTGAATGCCATAAGGAAGACTGACCCCAAGGAGCTGGCCGTTGCAGAAATAATGACCGTCCCATGCCTTGGGCGCGCCGACCGACGGCGTCTCGATCATGGTCAGCCGCTCACCGGGCATGCACAGGGCGTGCTTGGTCACATTAACGGGCTTGGGTCCAGCGATCGGGTGGCGAAGCGTGAACATCACATAGTCGCCCTTGGCGATGGCCCCGGGCGCCTTGCGCACCGCAAAGGCCTCGATCGATGGGCTCATCACCAGGCTGACCTTGGGGAGGAGGAGCGCGGCGAGCAGGGCCACCGGCAATATGAAGGCGAGCGCCCGCCACAGCCGCGCCGGTCGCGCTGGCTCGCCCAGGCCGGGCGCGCCAAGCGCGACCGCAGCCTTGCCCGGCAATCGCCGGAGACGCGGCCAAAGCCCGAGGACGGCGCTAGCGAGCGCCCAGAAGAGCCTGAGCATCGCGCACCTCCTTGTCGCCGCCCAACCGGGCATATTCCTCGAACAACCCCGAGAGCGCGCTGTCGCCATAGACGACATGCGACGCTCTCGGGCTCTCATCCTCCCGCTCGCAATAGGCCTGGGTCGGGTCGCCCGGAATCATTGCCAGTGCGGGCACCCGGCTGACGCCGTGCTGGCGGAATACGATCGGGTCGACGATGAGCTGGACGCCCCGCATCGCGCAGGACGGCCCCTCGCAACCGGGATCGATCCGCAGGATCTCAGCCGACAGTTTCGCCATCGGCCCGACCTTATGGAGACCGCCCGGCATCCCGCGGAACGCCAGCACCCCATGAACCCGCTCGAGCTGCATCGCATAAGTCCGAAGGATCGGCAGAGGGATCGATGATGAGACGAACAACACGGGGACCCACGCCTTGATCGCGGGGGAGGGGCCTGCCTTGGCCACCGCCTCCATTTCACCGGGCTCGAGGCCAAGCGCCTGGCGCAATCTCTTGGCTTGCGCCTCGCGCTCTTCTGCCATACGCGCCTCGCCGGCGGCCAGCGCGGCGCGGGCGCGCGCGTCGAGTGCCGGCGACGAAACCCGGCTGCGGAGCCCCTCGAACGCGCGTTGACGCTCCGCCTCATTTGGGGTTGGTGGCAGCTTGGGATCCGGCACGTCAGCGTGCCCCTCCTTGGCGCGCGTGACAGCGCCTTTCACGCGTTCCATTGCGGCGTCGCCCTGATCCTGGATACGCTCGCGCGCGGAATCCTGGGCGAGGGCCGCGGTCGCTATGGCGAGGCCAGCCAGGGTGAGGGCGCTATTCGCCGACCGCCTTGAGATACGCATCGACGCGCTCCTTCATATCGATCTGGATGTCGGACTGGGCGCGAGCCTCGATGTCCGCATAATATTCGGAGAGATCCATCTTGCTGAAATCCAGCGCCTGGAACTCTTCGGGCGTGAAACCCCGGCACATCGGCTTCTTGGGTGTGCCCCACAGATTGCCGTTGAACGCCTTGAGCTGGGGACGGCCCTGCTCCTGGATGATCCGGCCGAGCTTGGTGTTGAAGCAGCAATGGCCGCGCGCCTTCTGCAGGCAGATGCCGAGAAAGCTCGAGGTGCAATAGCTGCCAACCTCGTGGCACATGCCCGAGCCGCGCAGCATGCCGACCTCCATATCCTGTTGGTCGCAGCCCTGGAGCAGCACCTCGATCATGAAGTTGATCGCAAGGCTGATCGCGATCGACGTCGGATCGAGCCCGATGATCAGGGCATTGGCGCCGGCGTTCGCCGCCTGGCCGGCCGTCGCCCCGGCACGGAACGCTGCATAAGCCGCGCTCATGCCGGTGAAGACGCCCTTGGCGACCGCGATCTTGGTGCCGATCGAACCGACTGACGACCCCATGCCGTCCTTGACGATCTTGCCCTTGTCCTTGCAGCAGTTTGAAAGGGTAGTGCTGATCCCAGGGGGCCGGCAGCGCATCGCGCGGCCGCCGAAGATCTCGACCGTGCCCATGCAATTGCCATCGGCATCGACCGGACCGTCGGGCGCCGTCCCGGGATCCTCGATCGGAGGCTCCTCGACGATCGGGTTGCTCGCGACATCGGCGCAGGCGTGCGGTGAACAGGTCGCGCCGCCATTTTTGGGCAAGCAGGAAAATTGTGGCCCGAGCGGGCAGCTAAAGTCGCCGCTAGGTGCCTGAACGCAGGCGGTCTCCTCGAGTGGGCACTGATACTGGCCGCTCGTCGTGATGCTGCAATAGGCCATCTCACCGGCATCGGCGGCGTCGCCGTTCCCGTTCAGATCGGCGGCGCACATCTGCTGTGCGTAGGCCGGCCGCGCCTGGCACGCCGCGACAAGGGCACAGGCGAAGAGCATGGCATGCGCCGCGCCGCGCGGCGAGAGGAGCCAGCGCGCGATCATCGTACTGTTCCCGTGCAAACCAGGTCCGCGCCGCCCAGGCGCACGGTCTGCATCATGACGACAGCCTCGGGAAAATCGTCGAGGCAGCCGCAAGCCGAGACGATCTCCTCGCCGGGGCCGGTTGGACAGACATTGTTGCTTCCGCAAGCATGATAGAAAGTGTCGTAGGCGGTGGGATTGTTCTGCAGGCTGCCGACCACCCCGGCAGGGGCCGCGGCGGTATTCACGCGCGGGGCGCGGGTCTTGCAGATGGGCTCGCACGCCAGCACGCTGCCGCGATCTGGCAGGCTGAACGGCCGTGTTGATTCCGCGAAACTGCCATCGCCCTGGCGTGCGCGGTCGGCCAGCATCGTCTCGGTCGAATGGTCGATTATGTATGCGCCGCGGCTCGTATCCGGCTTCGGCAGCGATGTGCTGTCGATCTCGCAGCGATAGGTCCGGTCCTTCTGGAAGAAGTCCCGCGTGAGCGATACCGGGCAGGTTTCCGTGCCGAGGAGTCGCGTCTGGGGAAGGGGACGCAACCCAGTGCTGATGCCGTTCCGGAAAGTCTCGACGCCGTCGACCAGCTCGCTGTCGACCCGGCATTTGGGATCGGCGGCGATCGCGCCGCAGCGATCGACCAGTTGTTCGACGGTCTTGCAGCTATCGTCGACAACCACATGAACCTGTGCCGAGCCCTCGCCGCCATCGGCGACGGCAACGCGCAGCCAGATTTCGTGGTCGCCGGGGGTAAGCCAGGGTTTCAGGTCGAGATTGGGATAAGCGTAGAAGGTCTTCTTCTTCTCGCATCTACTGGGCGGGAAGCCGGTCGACGTCCACGGGCTCGGACCGGACGCAACAAGTGTCCCGTCGATCCGGACCTGTGCCCAGTCGTCCGCATAATATTGCGCAAGCCGTGCTTCGACGATCCGATCAGGGTCCCCGACGCGCAGCGTCATCCTGAAGTCGAACAGCCGGCAGTTTCCGCCCGCGAGGCTGTTGTCGTTGGGTGAGCCCAGATAGAAATCGAGCGACGTGCCGTTCTTGATCGTCGCATAGCCGCCGCTCGTGCGACGGATGACGTCGTCGGCGCCGGTCTTGACGACGGTCACCTGCCGCTCGATCGTGCAGTGGCGCATCTGTTGGGCGGTACCCATCCCGACAGGCGACCCGGCAAGCGCCTGGAAGACATTGTTGCCGCTCGACGCGACGAAGGCGTCGCCGGCCAGCGCGGAAGGGTTGGCGCGATAGCCGGTCTGGGCAAGCGAGGGATCGCTCGCGCAAGCGGTCGACTGGGCGCCGACATAGCGGATCGCGGGTCCGTCGATCACTGCTTGCGCGACGCCAATGCGCGGGTCGGCCGTAGTGAGGGCGCCGATCATGCCGCCGCCCAGGTCCCCGAGCACCGAGGGCATGTTGGACCAGGCGAGATTGGAGCCGCAGCTATTGTTGATGCAGTAACAGCCGGCGAGTTCGGGCATGTCGACCTGTGTGAGCTTCAGGGTGCGCGCGCTATCGACATCCCAGCGGAAATAGTTGCACTGGTTCCACGTGCCGGGCTGGCACGAGATCACCCCATTCGCGCAAATCCCCGAGATCGGCACGGGCAGGTTGATGCGGCTGTCGGCCGTTCCGTCGAGATCGGTATCACGCGCGATCTGGACCGTTCCGAGATCGCCGGAGGATGCCGGCTGCACCAGCACCTCCATCAGCGTCGCTGTCTTCTGGCAGGCGAGATTGGGTGAGAACGCCTTGCTGGAATCGACCGTCGTGATTGGCTGGCCCGACAGACCCGGTGTCACATAGTTGCGCTGGATCGCCTCGCTGTCCCCGGACTTCGCGCGCGCGGCTTCAGCCGCAGTACGCGCCCGTTCTTCCATCGTCTGGGCGAGCACGGGTGCTGTGGAGAAAAGGGTGGCCAGCGCGGTCGCCTTCACGGTCCAGACCAGGGGGAGCAGCCCGGACCGCCAGGGGAGCGTGACGGCCGCGCTGGCCGTAGGTGGAGCGACGCCGCGGGGGGACATCGGCGCCGCTCCCGCCTCGCGCGCGCGCCAGCGGCCGTAGAGGCCTTGGCGGACAGACCCCCGGTTATTGCCGGCGGCGTGCGCGAGACGTTCTCCAATGGGATTGGGGGGAAGCAATCCGCTCATGGCACCGGGATCCCGGCGCAGCAGATCACCTTTTCGAAAAGCATGAACTGTGCGTTGTCCTTGCCGGGAGCATGCTTGCCGCTGGTCCAGAGCGCACCGGGCCGACCGATATTGACGCACTTCCCGCCTTTGACGGGCTCCATCAATTGGAGCTTGTAACGGGACTTGGTCCAGATCGGGCTGGGCTTGAACGAGCAGCCATCGGACGAGCTGATCGTAAGCGCGCCCAGACGACCCATCATGAACGTGCCGCGCGCGGCGAGCCCGGCCCAGGCCTCGACGCTATCATCGAAATGAATGTCGCCGGCGATCGGATAGGTCGCGCCCCACGACCCCATGCACCAGAAGAGCGGATCGATCACCTTGCCAGCGGCGGCTGCTGCGCCGTCACCCATACAGGCGAGGCCCGCGGCAGGATTACCGAAAAGGATTCCTTCCGGCTGAATGATCGCGCCCAGCGTGCCCGACTGCCAAGTCGGCAGGATTTCGGTGATCAGTGCAACATCGAACCCATCATCTTCCAGACACGGAAGATCGGTGAACATGTCGAGCATCGCCCAGACCGGCGAGATGTAATAGTGCATTTGCGCGAACATTTTGCGCGTGTTCGTTCCATCCGAGATCGAGGATTGACTGCCCTGGAGCTTGCCGCCAGTGGGCATCAGATCGGCGCCGAGCGCCATCATGCAGCCCGGCTCCGTCACCACATCGATCATGCGGTTGGGCGACCAGTAGGAGACCTTGACGCCGAACCAGAACTGGACGCCCTTGCGGCAGGCACAGAGCGGCTTTGACGCCGACTGAGCATCCAGCGCCTTGTCGAGTTTATCGAAGCTGCCGATGCGAACGCCACCGACCGTGATCGGGAAGATGCAGGTCCAGCGGACCTTGGTGATCGGATTGAAGACCGTGCCCGTCTCGCATTTCGAGGCATGCGCCTGGCTCGGCCAGGCGAGCGTGCCCGCGAGGCCGATGGCGAGGCCGATGAGGAAGATCTGCCAGCGCCGGATCATTGCGCTGCTCCCGCGGAACTGAGGGGCAGCCTTCGGCTGCGCGGCCCGAACTCGGTCAGCACCAGCTTCTGGCCCGCCTGCGCGATCACGACCGGTGCGACGGTCAACCCGAGCCGGTCCTTGACCCGTTCCTCCAGGATGTAGATCGCGCGGCCCGTCTTCTCGGTAAGCGTGATCGGATCACCGCTCTCGGCACCCAACGCCGTCAGCAGGATGAAATCGCTCGGCCGTGCGGTACGCAGCGCCCAGCCAAGGTCGCGCGGATGCACCACCACCAGCCTCTGCGGCAGCTTGACGAAGGTGAGCGGGTTGAAGGTGAAGCCCTTGGGGTAGAGCGTTTTCCCATCCGGCAACTGGATGTCGAAGTCGAGCGTGTAGAAGGGGACCACGGTGCGAACCCGATCAGCGGTGGCCGGAGCGAGCGCTGCGGATTTGAGGGCGCTCCACTTCTCCCGCGGGCCGAAAGCCTTGGACATGTCGCGCGGCAAGGTGGCGACCTTGGCTTCGATTTCGGAGAGCGCGTCGGGCTCGGCGATCGGCCAGGTCCGGCCAATCGTGCTTCGTCCGGTCGGCGCCGTCTGCGCGTCCGCGGCAATGGCGAGTGCGCCCGCGGCGAGGATGAGCACCGCGACGGTTGCCGCGTGGCCCAACGCGACAAGACGCGCGCGGGGCGGGAAGGGGAGATCAGCGGCCATTGCGGCGTCTCCAGTCGGTGCGGGGAGGATCCGGCAGGCCGACGAGCGCGCCGATCAACGATGCCCCGGAGACGAAGGTGACGAGCCAGACGATCATCCGCAGGTGCGTCGCGATGCCGGGGGCGCGCATCAGCAGATAGGTCTGGACAAACATCAGCACGAAGCCGCCAACGGCGAGACGCACCGAGCTCGGCGACGGCTTTCCAGACAGCAGCCCGCTCATGACGCCCTCCACCGCTTGAGCCGGGTCAGCAGGCGTGCGCTCCAGGCCGAGAGGCCGAGCAGCAACAGGCCGCTTGCGAAGCATGAGGCCGCGACCAGCACGGCGGCGCGGGCGACCATCATGCCGGGCTGGTCAAGGGCGATCCCCGCGGCGGCGACAAGCGCGCCCATCATCACGGTCTCGATCGCGACCAGACGGAACTTCCAGCGGACCGACTCCGCTTCGCAGCGCGCCGCGACACGGGCCTCGATCTCGCGTTCGAGCCCGTCGGCGGACAGCTCGAGCGGCAACTGGTCGGGGTGGGACAAGTGGGAGCGGCCCATGGCGATCACTCCGCCGCCTGCCGGACTGTGTCCGGCGTGCCGAGGATCTCGGCGGGATCGACACCCGCCAGGCGGCAGACCGCCTCGAGGGGAGAGAAACCCTGCCGCAACAGGCCTTCGAACGCCGCCACTTCCTCTGGCGCCGAGGTGTTGATCCAATAGGAGAAGGGATCGACGACCAGCCGCGCGATGCCCAGACCCAGCGGGGAGTCGATGAACACCTCGCTATAGTTCGGCTTGGAGTTTCGGACCGATTTCAGCAGGTCGAGCACGAATCCCGAATAGTCGAGAATCTTGTTCTCGACGGCGCGGTCATAGGTCGACCCCTGCAGCAGGAACCGGGTCGCGGCATTCTCGAGGATCACCTGGCCCGTGCCGCCAAACAGCATCAGGTCGTTCATCGACTGCAGCACGATGCCGAACGATCCGCGATATTTGCGTGCGCGCCGATAACCCTGGCCGAACGCCTCGGCGAGGCGGCTGAGATCCTGCCCTTCGGTCCGCGTCATGAACTGCGCGGCCTCGTCACACAGGACAAAGCGCGGGCGGTCGCGGGCCGAAAGATAGAGTTCCTGGGTGACGGCGTTCACCACCACCATGACGATGACGTTGAACAGGTCTGGCATGGACTTGAGGCGCTCGAGTTCGAGCACGACAAACTCGTCCGAGCGGATGTCGAGCGTGGAGGGGCCGTTGAAAAAATGGCCATAGGCGCCGTCGGAGCCGAAATCGCGAAGATTGAAGGCCAGCTCCCGCGCGACGGGTACGAGATGTTCGACCCGGTCGAGATCGCTTCCCGCATGGGCAGGATAAGTGCCGAGCCACTCGCGGACGGAGTCGATGCCATGGTCGGCACGGCCAGTGTCGATCGTCCATTGAACTGCCGATTTCAGCAGGTTCCATTCGGAGGTCGAGACGCCTTTGCGGGTCGAGGCATTGGCCATTTCGGCGACGATCGCCACCGCCATGGTGATCGCGGACTGTTTGTCGTCCCCGTCGAGCGCGAGACCCATATCGAATGGGTTGAGGACCAGCTGTTCCTCGCCGATGTCGATATAGCGGCCCGAGCACAGCGTGCAGAGCTTGCGGTAGCTCCCGCCGATGTCGATGATGCGGATGAGAGCGCCGCACGCGAAATATTGTTGGCAGAGATTGTTGAGCAGGAAGCTCTTGCCCGCGCCGGATTCCGCCGAGACGATGAAATTGTAATTGTTGATGCGCGGGTCGAATAGATCGAGCGTGATGAGCTGGCCCTTGCGCCCCGTATAGAGCAGCGCCGGCCGCCCGCCGCCCCGGAAGTCGGTCTGGATCGGCGCCATCAGGACCGCCGCCTTGACCGGCATCCGGAAGTCGCGCTCGAGCATGCGCAGCGTCGTCCGGTCGGGGTAGAGCCCGAAGGGCAGGCTCATCGCGAGCAGCGTCGGATTGAGATAGCTCTCCTCCTGCATCGAGAAGGGAAGCGGCTCGCTCTCCCACAAGCGCTTGGCGCGCGCGGCAAGATCGCGGGCATGGGGACGGTCGCGGCCGAACACCCAGACCGTCGGGATGACGCGGACGAACTTCGAATTGCCCGCCTCGTCGAGGATCCAGCCAATCTCCTCGATCTGCTTGCCGACCTCCACCGCGAATGATCCCGCCGCCTTCTGGGCCGAGAGGATCTGCGCGCGCTTGTGGATCTCGAACTGCGAATGATCGAACAGGATGTTGAGCGTGTAGAGGAACGGCCCGCCGATCTGGTCGCTGTCCTCTGCCGAGCCGCGCATGCCGCCCAGCAAGCGGTTGGCGCGCTCGGCGGTAATGCGCCGCGCCGGCGCCTTGGGCGTCAGGCAGCGCGCGACCTGGTTGCCGAGGAAAACCTCCTGACCTTCGAACACCAGATCGGGACCTGCGTCGATGATCTGCTTGGCGAGCGGCGGGGCGCCGATCGTCGTGCCGTCGGCGAACACACCGGGCGCGGGCTGCGCGACGCCGTTGAAGATGCGCCGGTAGAAGGCGATCATCTCCTCGGGCTCGAGCCGACGGATGCCGAGCTTGGCGAGCTGCTCCTCGACCTGGCGGCGCAAGTCCTCGCCCAGCGGCCGACGGGTCTTGATCGACAACAAGGTCCGGAAGTTGCGGACGGGAATACCGTGCAGCGCCTTCAGGCCATGGCGGCCTTGGCTCAGATATTCGCGGGTCCGGCGCGCGGACGCCTGGATCAGTGGGTCGTCGCGGGTCTTGAGGTCGAGAAAGGCATCGAGCGCGTCATCGATCAGCGGATCGGCGAAGGTGTGGAGCTGGAGGACTGTGCCGTCGGGGAAATGGATGTTGAGCAAGCCCTGAAGCGCACCCTGGACATGTGCGAACAGGTAGGCGGTTGGCACGATCTCCCAGGCATGGCCCCAGCAATCGTCGATGCACAGGAACGCCTCGGTCTCCGCGTCCCAGGCAACAAGCGGCAGATAGTCCGAATAGGCATCGCGGCGGACCGCATTGCGCATCCGCGCGTAGGTGAGCCCGCCACCGCTCTTGGATCCGAGCGCGCTCATTGCCGCGGCTCCGTCGCGGAGGCGATCGGCGCTTCAGGCGCATCACTGGCCGCCGCGGCCGGTTCCTGGACCTGGCCGAGGATTGGAGCTTTCGACGCCTGGCTCGGCGGGGCGACGAGCGTGCCCCCGACCACCCAGACGGGTTTATCGACGATCGAATAGACGTAGCGCGGCATATAAAGCCGGTCGGGCCGCTGGCGGTCGGCATAGGGCAGGATCAGCGTGCGGACAGTGCGCGCGGGCTTGAGCATCGGCGTCACCGGCGCCTCGATCAGCCCCTTGAGCTCCTGATAGACACTGTCGCGGTAGCTGCCATACGCACTCGCTGCCGTGGCCCGGCCGCCGCTTCGTGCACGCTCTGCTGCGGGTTGGTCGCGCAGCATCTTGCGGTCGTTGGTGACAGCGGGATCCGACTTCGATGCGACGCCGGCGACCGCATCTTCGTAGGCGCGCTCGGGATGGATGCACTGGCCGTGATCGTCATTCTTGCACGAGAATTTCTCGCTATAGGGCGACATGAGCGACCCCATGGTTGCGCAGCCTGAAAGGAGCAGGCTGGCTCCGGCGGCGAGCGCAAGCGCTCCGCCGTGCATGGCGTGTTTGGGCATGGATGGTGCTCCCTGGAGAATGGTCGATCGGCGCATCAGAACTTGGCTCCAACCGAGGGCTTGATCTCGAGGGCCAGGCCCTCCTGGATGACGACCACGACGTCCTTGGCGGCGCCGACTTCGACCACCGGCCCGGCCTGGCGGGCAAGATCGAGATAGAAGTCCGTGAGCTTGTCCGAGGATCGCGACAGTCCGCCGGCGATGCCCGTTTTGGCCGCGTCGCCAGCATCGAGGGTCCGCACGCTGCCAAGCGCCGATGTCGAGACATCGCCGAACGTGCCCTCGACCGATTGCGCGATGCCCGCGATCGTGCCGGCGATGAACGAGCGCGCGAGTGTCGCACCGGCGCGGGTTACGACCTTGCCGGACAGGCCCTTCTTGCCGTCGGCATCGACGAAGAAGCCCTTGATAGGTTGGTCGACGATGGCGTGCTGGTCGAAATCGACGCACGAGATCGAGACGAGCTGGATCTCAACTCGCTCCTTGGCCAGGCTGCCGGTCGCATTGCCGATGACGAAGCATCCGGACAGGTTGGCTTTCACGTCATTCGGCAGAACGGCGGGGGCTTGGACACGCGCGATGATTGGTTCCGGATTGCTTGTCGCATCGCGGCTCGCGAGCGCGTCGACCCCGGTCAGCAGTCTCGCTTTCATGAAACCAGGCGGCAAATAGATCGTCCGATTGGCTTTTTTTGATCGCGCCCCGCCGGCCGCGCCTCCCTCGCCCGCAGCCGTGATCGCGGCGCCGATTGCACCGACCTGGCGCTCGGTCGGCGGCGCTGGTGGCGCCGGGGGTGACGTGGGGGCTGCGGGCGGGGGTGGCAGCGACCCGCCATCCGAATTCGCCTCGGGCGGTGCGGGCGGATAGGCGGGAGCCTCCCCAGGCAAGGCCGGCGGCAATCCCGCGTCGGTGCCATCTGGCAGTGCGTGGCCCGCGGCGCCTCCGCCCGGTACGATCTTGCCTTCCTCGATCGCGGTGACTCGGTCGCCGAGAAGCGACTGTCCATCGAGGATTTTCTGCAGATCGCCCCGCATCTTCACTTCGAGGCTGTCGCCGCGCAGGCCGGCGCCCATGTCCAATTTGGAGGCCTCGGGTACCGGTGCCGCATCTTTGGTGCCGCTCGAACTCGCCGAATAGAGGCCGTAACCGACCAGGGCGATCGTCGCCGCGACACTGATCTGCTTTGCCCGCAGCTTCTGGTCGGAGGTCATGCGCGACCATTGCGCGCGCAGGTCGAGCATGGCCGGGCGGTCGGTATCAGCCTCGATGGGTGCGCCTGTGGAAGCGCCACCGAGCGGTTCGGGCTGGGGCGCGGCGCCTGATGCGCCGGGGTCCATTGACGCGGTCATTGGCCGACGCTCCGACGCACGACAATCAGACGCGCGCTATCGCCCTGGCCAAGCGCGAGCCGGTCGAGCGTCACTGCGAAAATGTCCGGGCCGAACGCGCTGTCGAGAAAATTGCGTTCTTCGAGCGCCACCTGACGGCTCGTGCTCACCAGATACTCGCTGGCCGACAGCCCCGCCCCCTCGATATCGAGACGGCGCCGCTCGCTGATGGTGATGCTCGGCAGGTCGGGAAGTGTTAGCCGATCGCGGCTCGGCGCCACCTCGGAGAAGGAGGCGGGAACGCGGTCCTGTAACAGCGCCAGCACGACGCCGACCGCGCGCTCTTCCTCGACCAGCGGGCCCAGCAGCGCGTCATTGGCCCGCGCCCGCTGGGCGGCGCCCGGCACCAAAGTCACCGTCTGGGCCGGCATGTCCGCCGGCTCGGCATAGAGCGGATAGATTGCGCCGTTGCACGAGACGAAGAATTCGGACGGCGTCGTCACATAGGTCCGGGTTTTCGCACCCATGTCGTCGGTCTCGAGCACCAGGAACTTGACCCAGGCGTCAGAGCCGCCGCGCTCGACGGCCAGGCCCTTCTCCGCGGAGAATTTGACGTCGTCGATGTCGCCACCGACGCACACGATGTGATTGACGTCGCGGTTTGACAGCCGGATGCGGCTGGTCTGGTCGGGCAGGGCCGCGACCGACTGGGCAAGCGCCGGCGCGGTGGCGGCGAATGCCGCCAGGGCGCAGGCAAGCCCCAGGTTTCTACCGAATCTCGGCACTGAAATTCTCCTCCTGAAGCGCGGTCAGCCAGAAGCGGCCGTTGTCGATCGCGTAGCGAATGCGCAGATTGCCGCGGAATTTGCGGATTACGCCGCCGATGACGCGGACCTTCTCCACCGGCACGACGATCTCGGTATCGGTGTAGGTCACCGGTTGATCGGCCCGGATGTAGGTGGCGATCGACAGCGTCGGGTTGCTGTTGAGCTCGTCGAGCAGCCGGTTCAGGCTGTCGCGCAGGCCGTTGAAGGCGCTCGGATGGACGAGGCTCAGCAGCTCCTGGAATTGCCGGTCGGCCGAATAGGACGAATAAGTCCCCGCCATGCTGACGATGTTGCGGGTGATGGTGCGAAGGTAGGTCGCCGATGGCTTGTTGCCGGTGACATAAAGGTCGCCGCTCGCGCCGAACGGAACGATCACGGTCCGCTGGTTCTGGTTCGACGTGTAGAGGACCGTGCCGAGCACCGCGGTGATCCCGAACAGGCCGGCGATCGCGAACTTCAACAGCCGGTTCTCTTCGAACAGGTTCGCCGAGCCCTGCAGATAGCGGTGAAGGTGCCAGCTTGGCCGCGTGTCGCCGATCATGTCGGCCGCAGCCTTGCGTCTGAATGGATGCCCCATGCGCTCTACTCGAAGAAGCGGGTCTGTGTCGGACCCGGATAGTTGCGGAATTTGAGCAGGCCCCAGCGCCAGGCGAGGTGCGGGATGAAACCGCGCGGCTTGCTCCGTTTCCAGGGAATGAAGAGGAGAAGGACACCGAGGAGCGCCCAGCCGATCATCCCGCCGACAATCACGGCGACGAAGATGGTCGATATGACCACGATAAATTCCTGGGAGTCGAACCAGAGGATCTGGACCGGCCGGTGCAGGAATTGTGGAAGACGTTCGTCCAACGCCCTTCTCCCTTGCTTCATCACGCGTCAGCGTGATCTCCGAGAGGTGACCATCACCCCCCGTCTCGAAAGGCGCGCGAGCCGGCTGACCCGGCGCGGCGCGCCAAGGCTCAGATCACCATGCCGAACGTCAGCAGGATGCTGTCCGCCTTGATCAGGCAGACGGCAGCCACGATCGTCGGAATGCCGATCATGATGTTGCTGAAGAGGCGCGAGACGCCGAACAGGAAGGCGGCGACCCCGGCCACGAAACCCAGCGGGCCCTTCACGCCCTGGTTCACGACGATGTCGTAGATGTCATAGCCGAGGTCGCCCGCGGCGGGCGCCGCGAACGCATGGGCGACGGTGGTGCAGGCCAGCGCGGCCAGCAGGATCAGGACGGCCGCGTCGATCGTGCGGAAGGTCCTGCTCGCAAGCAGTTTGAGCATTGATGGTCTCCTTGGAAGCGGAACCGTCCGAACACATGCCTGCCGGCACCGATTGGAATCGTTGTCGGCCGACGGCGACGCTGGACGGCTCCGAAGGAGCGCGGCCGCCGGCATCCCGGCCCTCGCACCACCCGGCGCGCGCTCGGGGGAGCGGTCGCGCGGGGCGGGGATGAGGCCCGCCAGATCGAGGTCAACGCGGTCGCTTACGACCGAGGACCGGGTGTCAGGGGCGCGCATCTGCGCTCCCCTGCTTTTGCTCGAGGAACGCCTCGAGTTCGGCCTGTTGAAAGCCGGAGATCAGCTTGCCGTCGACGAACAATGTCGGTGTCCCCGAGACACCCATCTTCTTGACGGTGAGGGCGTCCTTGCTGACCTTGTCTTGTCCGGCTGCGCATTTGAGCAGGACCGGGGGCTGGGCACCGGCATAAACTGCCTTGAAGGCCGCCACTTTGTCGGGTGAACACAGGATGTGCTCGGCTTTGGCCGCGGCTTCGGGATGGATCCCGCTGACGAAATAGATCAGTCGTTGCACGACCTTGCCCTCGGCAGCCTTGGCGGCCCAGAACCGCTCGAGCGCCTGGCAATAAGGGCAGTCGGGATCGGTGAACTCGACGACCTTGGGCGCACCTACGGGGCCGATGACCAATGCCTGGCTAGGGTCGATAACGGCGAGGCGCTTCCGCGCGCTCGCATCCTGCGCCATCGCGGTGACGTTGAGGCCGTTCTTGTCGTAAACGGCTGCGAACAGCAGGTGCCCGCTGTCCGGCGCGAAATAGATGATGCGCCCGCCTGCGGTTGCCTGATAGATCGGTCCCTTGACGGGCGCCGGTCCGAAGTCCTCGAAGCTGAGGTTGGTGAAGGTCTGGCGCAATTGACGCTGGGCATCCGCAGCTGCCGCGGGCAGGGGACCGGTCGCCGGCGCCACCGGCGTATCCTGCGCAAAAGCGGATGTCCCGGCGATCAGCAGCGAAGCTGCGAACAGTTCAGCGGCGCGGCCCATGCGAAGCCTCCTTCGCGGTGCGGGCGGCGAGCGCGAAGATTTTTGCGTCGACCGTGAGCGCTGCGCCGATCGGGATGACGGACGCAGCCGCCGCCTTGTCGACCTCCGTGAGTGGCCGGTGGCGGATCGAGTAGCCCTGATCGTCCTGAACGATCGCCAGGCGGCCGCGAGCGGCACAGGGATAGCCTTCGGCGTCGGGCCGGTAATCCTGAGCCTGGACCTGGGGCGCTAGAAGGCTGGTCGCCAGGATCGCAACAAGCCCGGTCGATGGGCGTGAAAAGGTCATGAGACACGTCTCCTCGTGGCGCGAATCCGCGCTTTGGTTCAGGGTTTGGAGGTACGGATCGACGGACTGCGGGCGTTAGCTAGAGCCGCCCATGACCACCGATCCGGTGTGCCACGAGCAATGCCGATGTCTTGAAATGCCTGCAATAGGGAGGGCACTGAGATGCCGAAGCGGCGAAAGAAAGCTTATAAGTCCGCAACTTGAATATTGGAGACCATCACGTGCCCAAATGGGCGCTAGACGGACCCGAGCGGCACTTCAGTGCCGCTTTAGTCATCGTTGGAGTAGGGTGCAGGCCGACTTTCGCCCCGAAACAGCAGCAAATTGCCATCGGGAAGGGGGTAGTAAGCGAATGGGCCGAGCAACAAGAACCTTCAAACTCCGGCTCTCGCCGGCCGGGATGGATGTGCTCATCAACTCGCACTGCCATCTGATTCGCACGACACGCTGTCTGATAGCGTGGGGCACGACCCTGCATGTGGCAGTGAACTATCTCGATACGGTCCCCGCGAGTGCTATCGTCGATTCTTTGAATGCTCTCCGAGAAGCACCATTGAGCGGACCGGAGGAGCATCACGTCGGCGCGCCGCATCGTCTTTGGGATATTGCTTCACAGATCGCTGAGCGGGTCCGGTGTGCCACGCCGGATCGCGAGCCCCCCTCGCTCGGGAGCATCTACATCCTCGCGCTTCAGCATCTTGCGCGCGCGGATGGCGCACAGCTCCTGGCTGCTTTCGAGCGCGCGAGGCCGTCGGTGAAGAGGCCGCCCATCGCCGATGGCCAGATTACCGAATGATTTCAGACTTCTGGCGGCCAATGCTTGGCCAAATTGGCGGCGGTTCCGTTTGACAGTGGTGGTATGCACACCTAGCAATAGGGTCCGGAATGGCCTTGGCGGGCGGTATCTCCCGTAAGGAGACGCGGAAATGTCGCTGGATTGCGCGGCTTCCGTTGCTGATGCACCGCTCTCGTATGTGAAAGAACAGTCGGGACGGCAGATTGAAGAAGCACGGAAGAAGGTAGGTATCACGCAGCGCGAGCTGGCAAGGAATCTCGGTATGGGAGTCCGCTGGCTGCGCGAGATCGAGTCCGGAAATCCGAAGGCGAAGCTCGACGATCATCTGCGCTGTGCATATCGGCTTGGTCTGTCGACCGGCCACATTCTCATTCCCCTGCTGTTTGCGGGCCAACGCATGTGCTTCCCAAAGCAGCTCGCGGCCGGCGACCTTTGCGATCTCGAGCGGCTGTGCGTTGAAGTTGTCGCGGAGCGGAATCTCAGTCAACTGACCAATGCCTTGACGCCTCGCTGGCAGTCCTCGTCGCTCGCGGCGGGAGCGAGCTCATGATGTCAGCCGCCGATCCGATCACGCAAGAGCGCATCTATCGTGCTCTGAAGGCGGATTATCTGGCGGGACTCTTCCACGCCGGCGAAAAGCTCGAAATACAGGACATCGCAGACCGCCATGGGTCGAGTAAAACGCCCGTGCGAGAAGCAGCCTGTCGACTGATGGGAGAGGGCTTGGTCGAGCCAGATAGCACCGGCGGATTTCGGGTCACGCTCACGACCCCGCTGACACTGATTCACCTCTATGCCTGGAATACGCATCTGCTGTTGGGCTTGGCCCAGAAGTTAAAGAAATCGGTTCTCAGCCAGACGTTGGACCGTTTCTCGCGTGCCGAGTTCGGCAGCACCCCCGTTGAGATCGCCACACTTACCGGATCGATCTTCCTCGCGTTTGCCGAATCCACAGGCAATCCGGAGGCCATGGCCACCATCGCGCAGATCAATGAGCGTCTATTTTATCCGCGAGTCTCTGGAGCAGCCAAGGTCAAGGAGGCGGCCAGGGAGCTGCGTACAATGACAAACTCCGCTGTGGCCGATGTCCATAAGAGCGTCCATCGGCGTATTGAGTCTTACCACGAGCGGAGAATCGGCCATCAACAGAAAATTATCCAAATTCAGGATCAAGAGACATTAGATCGATAATCCAGCTACTTAGTAGATAGGAGCAGATCTCTATTGTCCTCACTAGCTCTTCTTAATATCAACTCGCGGATATCGCGCCATTTTGTCCGGATATATATAAGTCCGTGAACAGTTCGACCACGCTATCTTTGGACTGCCGCGAATTGTCGCGGCGGATCAAGAGGAGCGTGTCATGCACAGCATCAGCGAACATCGCGAGGACCATCTGATCGATCTCGGCGCCGTCACCGAGGCCACCAAGGGCGGCTCCATTGTCAGCAACGACAGCGCCGGCCAGCAGCAGGGTCTTCCCGGCCTGTCCGACGACTGACCACCTTGGGCGCGCTTCCGCAAGGTTGCGCGCCCATTGATTCCTGGCGGAATTCAATATGTATCGGCTCCGGGATAATCTCTATCATTGTCGATCCGGCGGAAGATCGATCTTCCTCGATGTCGACGCAAATAAATACTTCTGTTTGCCTGACCCTATCGAGAAGGCATTCGCAGAATATATTGAAGGCAACTCCCGCACCACATATCCCGAACTCGACACGCTCGTTATTCGAGGCGTGCTGGTCCCAGACCAGATGTCAGAGGGCATTGCAGCAGACATCCCCCTACCGATCCCAACGAGCGAGATCGGGGCTTGGGCTTCCGCTGCCCCATCGGCGTTTCAAGTCGTTCGCGCGATCACATATCAAATCTCCGCTGAACTTTCGCTTCGCTACTCTTCTTTCGCAGCAGTTAAATTCAAGCTGGCTAAACGATCGGCGCAAGTGCGAGGGTGTTCACACCAGCTACCGCACGAAGAAATCGCGAAGATTGCGGCCGCCTTTGAACGTACCAGCCTTGTCCTTGCATCGGCGGATCGATGTCTGGTGCGATCGCTCGCTCTGATGTCCATGATGCACGCCCGCGGTATCGCGCCAAGGCTGATCTTCGGAGTTCGCACAAATCCCTTCTCAGCCCATTGTTGGGTTCAGTTCCGCGATGTCGTGCTCAACGACTCCGCTGAACATGCTCGACTGTTTGTGCCGATCCTAGTCATATGAAGCCGCTCCGATATCTCCTTATCGCGTTCCGCGGTCTTCCAGATTCGCAGACACTGACCAATCGGCTTATCCACAAGTCGGGGCTTGTGGTTTCCGCTTCGGGGCCACAATTCGCTTTGCTGACCCCTGTCGGGAGCGATGTGGTCAGTTTTCCCGGTGGCGCGGTCGCTGGGAAGCTTTTCCATCGATTTGGACACGCTCATCAGGTTCGCGAAATTGACCATGATGAGGGCCTCGCCATTCAGAGTTCGGGCGGCGCGAAACTCATCCAACGATACTGGGGTGCCTACGTCGCTATACTCCCGACCAGCAACGGTATCATAGTCCTGCGCGATCCCTCCGGCGGGCTGCCGTGCTACATGTTGAGAACCGCGACATTTACGGCGTTCTGTTCCGACCCCGCCATCCTCGTGGCCGCCGGGCTCCTGACACCCTCGATCGATTGGCAGGTTTTCGCCCGCCATCTCTACCTCCCTGATCTCCCTTTTGTTGCCACGGCGCTGGATGGAGTGTCTCAAGTCATGCCTGGCACTGCCTCACTGGAGTCGAATGAAGGCTGCCACATCATTACGCTCTGGTCTCCTTGGGACCATGTGACGCCGCACTCCCCATCGCATTCGGAGTCAAAGCCGGCCCAGCTCGAGCGGACGATTCAGTCCTGTACGAGCGCTTGGGCATCGTGCTTCGACGGCATCCTCCTCGGCGTCTCAGGCGGTTTGGATTCCTCCATTCTGGCGCACTGCTTCGCCGCTGCGAAGGCTGAGCTGACCTGTATAACGCTATCGGCCGACGACCCGTCTGGTGACGAGCGCGAGTATGCCCGCATCATCTGCCATGCAGCAGGGGCCGAACTCATTGAGGCGCGATACCTTTTGGAAAACGTCGATATCGATTGTTCGGTCGGGGCGCATCTTCCCCGACCAGGCGGGCGCAGCCAAGCGCTCGCATATGACAGGCAAGTGTTGGACGCGGTCAATCGTCACTCAATCGAAGCGTTCTGTACGGGCAATGGCGGTGACAATGTGTTTTTCCTCAGCCATTCCGCCCGCGCGATAATTGACCGGTTTCGCGTCGAAGGTCTTGGCTGGAACCTTATCCAGACGGTGCGTGACATCTGTACCCTTACGGGCTGCAGCATTTCGCAGGCTGTCCGAGAGACAATCAGGATTGCTCGGCTGCCGGGACGCAACTATCGATGGCCGGTCAACTCAGCCTTTCTCAAGCCGGATGTGGTCCCGGCCGGTATCGAGCACGAGGTCCATCACCCATGGCTCGACGCGCCGGCTGGCGCGCTCCCAGGCAAGGCCGCGCACATTGCAATGCTCCTTCGCATGCACAACCATCTCGAGGGCTTCGACCGGGAAACTGGTCCACCGGTGCTAAACCCGCTCTCCTCTCAGCCCATTGTAGAATTGTGCCTCGGAATCCAATCTTGGGAGGCATGCGCAGGAGGAAGGGACCGGGCCGTCGCCCGAGCAGCGTTCGAGAAGCGATTACCTCCAGCGATCGTCCACCGGCGAACCAAGGGTGGCCCGGACGGCTTCGCCGCGCAGATCCTTGACCACTTCCGGGACGCGATCAGAGAGCGACTGATGGATGGGATCCTCTCCTCTCAAGGGATCGTGGACCGCAGCGCCATTGAGCGAGCGCTTGCTCCGTCGATCGGGGACTACGGAAACTCATACGTCCGCTTGCTGCTCCTGGCCGATGCGGAAGCTTGGGCTGGGCATTGGACTGGCGACCACGGAGTTCAGTGACGTGACACAGAAAATGCATAAGGTGTGCCGCGTCCAGTGTTCTTGTTTTGGGCCGGAATGGGGACTAAATAGCCATCATCGGCATCAAGACTCCTTTGGCGTCCAATCCGTTCGGTCTTGCGTTAGTGTATCGATTACGATACA
Organism: uncultured Sphingobium sp.; assembly: GCA_964562225.1. Lineage (GTDB taxonomy): Bacteria > Pseudomonadota > Alphaproteobacteria > Sphingomonadales > Sphingomonadaceae > Sphingobium. Next base: position 20,419 of record CAZLSU010000013.1, on the reverse strand, counting down.
CGTCATCCAGTGAAGCCGATCTCGTTCCTTGGCGACAGCCTCGCACAGCTACGCGACTTCCCCGACGATGCCCGATCGGAAGCGGGTTATCAGTTGAGCGAGGTGCAACTCGGGAACGATCCGGACGACTGGAAGCCGATGAAGATGGTCGGTCCGGGTGTGCGCGAAATCCGGGTTCGCGAGGCATCGGGAGCGTTTCGGGTGATCTACCTCGCGACGCTGCCGGATCGGGTGCTGGTACTGCATGCCTTCCAAAAGAAGACACAGCAAACCGCACAGAAGGACATCGAACTGGCGGCTCGCCGCCTGCGGGATTGGAAGGGCTAAAGATGGACGTTCAGACCTTCGAGAACGTGTTTGACGCGGTCGCGGATACGCCCGCCGAAGCCGCGAACATGAAGGCGCGAGCCGAACTGCTTTCGGCCTTGAAGGCGCGCGTGCGTTCCTGGGAGTTGTCGCAAGAGGCGGCCGCCACGCGGCTCGGAATCACACGCCCACGGCTCAACGATTTGATGCGCGGCAAGCTGGGTAAATTCTCGCTCGATGCGCTGGTGAATCTTACCTCGGCTGCAGGTCTGGTGCTGCAAATTAAGATCGCTGATGCGGCCTGACAATCGGGACCTTCAGGTCGCTAAGAAATTCCGAACCGGGCGCTACGCCACTGACTGAAAGCCGATCTCGCGCCCTTGTGCAGGCAACATACAGAAGTTGCCTCTCCGTTTCGTAGATATCGTCCAGTTCCCCTTCGTCGGCAGCATCGGTCACGCGCGATTGCAGCGGTAGAAGGTCTTCGTCGCAGGCCATGACGACGACGGCGCGGAACTCCAAGCCTTTGGCGAGGTGCATTAGCGCAATGGTGGCGCTCCCCGCGATGTCACTTGCCTCCGCCGCCGCCCGCGCACGACCGAGCGCCTCGGGCGCACGCACGAAGATTCCTATCTCATTCTCCATGATGCCGTCTGCTTGAGCCGCCCGCAGGAAGTCTGTCACGCCTTCGATTTCTGCGGCATCGTCAGGATAAACGGCGAGTCCCGGAATTGGCCCATCGAACAGCGAGACCGTCCCTTCACGTTCCTCGGCGTTGCCGTCGGGATCGCGTAGTGAGGGCGGTAAAAGCCCGTCAGCCATTCCCCGTATCTGGCGCGAAGTTCGGTAACACACCTTGAGCGTCGCGGATCGTCCGCGCACATCGATGCCCAGCGCCTTCCAAGAGAAAGGATGCTGAAAGATACGCTGGCCTAGATCGCCCGCAAAGAACAGGGCATCAGGCCGCTGTGCGCCGACTGCGCCAAGGAATGTGAGTTCTGCCGGTCCCAAATCCTGCGCTTCATCGACGACGATGTGATCGAAGGGCTTGTCCGTCGACTTGGCAAAATGGCTGGCGAGAATGCGGTAAACCTGTGCCCGTGTGAACAGCCCCTGCTCACGAAGCGCATCGACCACTGGCCCGAACACCGCCCAGAGCCGCTCGCGCTGCTTGGGCCCGAGAGGGCTGCGTCGTCCGAGCCGGGGAACTGCGGCATAACGCTCCAACCCGTCGATGCCCCACGCATCGACGACGTTGATCCATTCCGACAACAGAAACCGTTGGGTGAAGCCGCGCGCGTCGGCTTGACGCGCGGCATCCGCTATCAGCGCGGACAGAGTTTCCAAGCTGGCGATACGAGGGCGTCGGCCATGGGTGAGCTGGAACAGCTCGTCCGCTATCCCCGCCCAATCGGACACGGTTATGCGCGGCACAATGCCTCCGGCTTCGGGGGCCAGCACGCGGACCTTCACCGCCAGCTCGCGTGCTAGCGGTTCGGAGAAGGTGGTCAGCAGCACCCGAGTCCGAGAATTGGCACGCGCCAGCGCTACCGCCCGATGGAGCGCCACGACCGTCTTGCCTGTACCCGCCGAACCCGAAACGCGCGCCGGTCCTGCGAAGCTGCGCTCGACAATCGCACGTTGCGATGGGTGGAGGAACACACCCCAGCGCTCCCAAGGGTAGTCAAGCGCCTGGCGCAGCTCGTCCTCGTCTGCAACCAGCCGGATACGGCGCTGAGCGTCGGGATGCGCATAGGGATCGCTGGTCTCGACGGGTACGGGCGCGGGTAGTCGACCGCTATCGGTATATTGCAGCAAGGCCTCTGCGGCCTCGGCTGGCAGATGCGTGGCGATGTCGAGGAAAGTCGCCTCGGATACGCCAAGAACGTCGCCAATCCAGTCAGCCGGCACGCCGATCGATAGGAGGGCGGCTTCGTCGAGTTTAGCGAATAACGGTGTTGGATCGACATCGGGTAGCGAGAAGTCGGTTTCGCGCGCGCCGTGCGGCGCTGCGGCTGCCACTTCCTCGACTAGCTCGCGCACCTCGACGATCTGGATCGCACCGGTCTGCGGATGCGCCTCGATCCGCCGCCGTTCGGCCCAGGCATAGGCCTTGTCGTGATGGTCGACATAGGCGATTAGCAGGCTGCCTGCGGTCTTGTGGACGATCAGCCGGAGGTCGCGGCCGACCCGCACCGACCAGAAATTCGCGTCCTTCGACTTGTCGATCCGGTGAAACTGCAACCCAGGCGCGGACGCATCAATCTGAAGATCTACGACGGTTGTCTTGACCGCCTTCGCCTCGTGCGCCGGCAAGCGCGCGAGCGAGGCGGTGAAGCTGTCGGCGAGCAGGAAGTTCAAACTCGGTACACCTTCATCACTTCATCACCGAAGTGGTTGATCACCTTCACCGCGATCGCGCCGTTCACAGGTCGCTCAAAGGGGCGGCTTTCGGCGCGGTAGAGGGTGGACCAGGCGTCTTCGTCGATTTCGGCTTTCAGCGCCTTGCGCAGCTGTTCGTAGGGATCGCTCGCGCCGAGGAAATACGCGTGGCGGACGAAGAAGCTCTCTTCGTTGTAGTCGGTGTCGATGAACCAGGCGGCGATGTCGCGCACGTCGTTCGAGCGGATGTCGCCGGTGTTGGGATCATAGACGTCCACGCCGTTCACCTTCACGCGCAGACGGCCATCGTCATCGCTGACGATGTCGATGTCGGGTTCGCCGAAGATGACGAAGAGATTGCCCTTGCCGGTGTTCTTCAGCTCATCGGCCATGTGCAGATCGGGGTTCATCCGGGCCTTGAGGATGGGGAGCGGCCCCAGACGGTCAAGTTCTGACGAATGCGCATCAAAGTTGAAGCCGCAGGCGATCAGCACGTCGAAGCCGGTCTCATTCGCCTCGCGCGCAGCGGCGGTCAGGTCGGGGCGGGCGATGGTACCGTATTCGGGGCCGATCAGGATGCCTGCGCGCCGCATGACGCCGGTATCCGCATCACCTTCCATGAAACGCGCCTCCGCGCCGATCCAGCGGCCCGGCCAGGGGTTGACGCTGTCGAATTCGATCTTGCGGTTCTTGTCGGACTGGTGGATGCCGACGCTCTTGAGATATTCGATCACGACTTGCGCGAAATCGGTTTCGGGATTGGCGGGCGCGGCGCGCTTGCCATCGGCGGCATCGAGATCGTCGACCAGTTCGCCCGCATCCGAGGGCACGATGCGGTGCGGGGAGAGGCTTTCGACCGTGAACGGGCCGGCGACGCGCACGCGGCTGTTGTCGGGATAGGGTCGGTCATGGAGTAATTCGCTGTCGGCGGCGGCGGCGATCGCCTTGTCGATCTCCGCCTGCCGCGCGATGCGCCCTTCCCACCATTGGGCGTGGGCTTGCTTAAGCGCTCGCGTAGTCAGCGGATTGTCGGGTAGGTCGCGCGGCACCTGCCATTCTTCCCAGCCTTCCCCGGCCAGGGCGTTCATGCCCTCGCGCAGCGGCTCCAGCACCTCCTGCCATTTATCCCAGATGTCATCGATGCGGGCGTTGTTGGCGATATCCTTGAGCATGATGTGCGGCACGCGCTCATAGACAAAGCCCTGACGGATATCGTTCCCAAAGCTACTGTCGGGCGGCACGCGCCCGGTGAGCGCGGCTTCTTTCGCCGCGCCTTCGCGGCTGTCGGCGAGAAGATACCAGGGGTAGCGCGCTGACATGATCCGCGTCCGTGCCAACGCTAGCGCAACCCGACTGGTATCCATAGTTATCCAGCGCCGCCCCCATTGTTCGGCGACAAAGGCAGTAGTACCTGAGCCACAGGTCGGATCGAGCACAAGGTCTCCGGGATCGGTGGCCATCAGAACACAGCGCTGGACGATAGCTGCGGACGTTTGGACCACATATGTCTTGTCCATCGCGCTGCCTGATTGAGTATCGCTCCACAAATCGGTGGTCGTTAGAACTGGGAAATCCCCATGGTAACGGACATAAGAAATTGTAGCACCGGACTGTTCAACCCGCGCCGATTTCAAAAGCCGCTCCATGCCAACTTCATTAGTTTTCCAACGCGCAGACATGGAGGGCCTAATTTCGCGTCCACCGATTTTAACGGGAAACCAACTAGCCGCCCCTTCACCCTTTTGCCTTCCAACTGACTGGCTTGTCAGGATTTGCAATCTGAAGATGGATAGCGAATCTTGATGCTTCAGTTCGCCAATCTGCGCAGGTGACAAGCGTTTGATCGAACCATCGACCGCCCTCTTGAACGTGTAGGTGGCGTCACCGTCCGCACCTAGTTGTCTTGGCAAATACACAGGTCGGTATTTGAGGTGGGCCTTCTTTTTTGCAAAAAATACGACGAAGTCGACAGTGCCGGGCAGGAATGTTCCAGTCGCACCGCTCGTCTTCTTCACCGAAATCTGAGAGACAAAATTCTCCGGCCCAAACACTTCATCCATGACCGCTCTCACCCGGTGAACATTTTCGTCGCCGATCTGCACAAAGATACTGCCGCTATCTGTCAGCAAATCGCGCATCACGGTCAGGCGGTCGCGGAGGTAGGTCAGGTAGGAGTGGATGCCGTCCTTCCAGGTATCGCGAAACGCCTTCACCTGTTCGGGCTCGCGGCTGATGTCGGTCTGCTTACCGTCCTTCACGTCGCGGCTCTGCGTGGATACCTGCCAGTTGCTGTTGAACTTGATCCCGTATGGCGGATCGAAATAGATGCACTGCACCTTGCCCTTCAGCCGCTCGCGCTCGGCCAGGCTGGCCATCACTGACAGGCTGTCGCCCAGGATCATCCGGTTCGACCAGTGCTGCGGGTGCTGGTAGAAATCGCTCGCCGCTTCCTTGGGCACGCCGTTGAAATCGGCGAACAGGTCTGGTGCGTCGGTGCTGGCTGCCGCGTTTTTCGCGCTCTGGCGCTTCAAGTCTTCGATGATCGCCTTGGGGTGGATCTTCTCCTGAATATAGAGCGGCGGGGTCTGGACGATCAGGTCTGACCAGTCCTGCACATCCTTTCCGCGCCAGACGAGCTGGGCGTCGCCAAGCTCCACGCTGCCACTTTCTTGCAATTGCGCGATCTGGGCATCGGACAGGGTGATGCGCATCCCGTTCCAGATGATCTGAGGGTCCTTGTCGCCATCGCGCAGCCGCACTTCGCCCTGTTCCAGCGGACGCGCACGCGGATAGGCTGTGGGCGGGCGCGGGGAATGATCCTCCTCGCGCTGGAAAAAGCTCTGCATTTCCGCCGTCGGGATGTTGATCCGCGTATCGCCGTGCCGCAGCGCCTCGACATTCTTGGGGCCGGTGGGTTTGCGGGCCATTATGCGGTTTCCTCAATCATCAAACTGTCGGCCAGACGGCCGAATTCTTCCTGTATGGCGAAAACCTCGCGGAATTCCGCGAAGGTCCAACGCCCATGCGTGCCCAGCACGTTGACGCCCGGCACCCAGAGCGTGTGCATCGTATCGGCCTTCAACTGCGCGTCGAGGCCGCGAAATCCCTTGGTCTCCAGCACCAAAGTCACCACCTCACCCCCGCCGAGATCAAGCCGGACGAGGAAATCTGGGATATACCGCCTCACGCTGCGCCCGATGCGGTAGGGCACTTCAAACTGCATTCCCTGATTCTTGGCATAGGCGATGACGCGGGGATGCGCCTCCAGCACGCGGGCCAGTTCACCCTCCCACTCGCTGTCGAGCGTGACATGGCTGATATGGCTTTTGCGCGCGTCGGTTTTCCAGACAGCCTTTGTCGTTTGGAAATTGACCGAGGCGGTGGAGCCTTGCGGCTCATAGGAATCAAGCACGGCGCGGGGCTGGCGATCATCGCCCGATGAGCGGATGATCGCGTTGGCGATGATCTCAGCCACCGTATCGGCGATACCGAGATACAGCACCGCACCGAGTTGCACGCCGCCGCGCAGCTGCAGCCATCCCTCATCGAGCCAGCGGCGGCAGATGCGCTGAATCTGGCCGAAGAGATGCTGGCGCGGAAACCCGTCATCGTCCCGGAACCGGCGGTACAGCAGGTGTTTGGCGAGGTTGAAGCTGATTTCCGACGGGCGGTATTTGGAGAGCACATCGGGCGTCAGGGTGACGGCCTCTCCGACAATGCCCTGCATCAGCACCTCGCATGGGCCGACCATCGCAGGGTCCACGACAAGCCGGGAGTCCTCGGTGAATGTCGCGACCAGCTTCTCGTCCGGCATTTCAACCCGGAAGCCCTCGACGCGGGGGAAGCTGATTTCAAGCCCGGCCCGCTCTCTGATCGCCATGACATGCGTCGCATTCTTCGGCTTCGTCGGCGGCGCGGCTACCGCCTTGCCGGTGAATGCAAAGGGAATGCCCATGACCTGGGCATACTCGACCTCGAACTGATCCTTCTCGTTCAGGTCGTAGGAGAGGCGCCGCAGTCCACGCCCGACCACCTGCTCGCACAATAGCTGTGTGCCAAAGGCACGGACGCCGAGGATATGAGTGACGGTGTTCGCATCCCACCCCTCGGTCAGCATGGACACGGAGACGACGCATCGGACCTGCTCGCCCAGTCGTCCCTGGCGCCCGACCGTGTTCATCACTTCACGCAGCAGCTCGCCATCGGTCGGTTCGGCGGTATCGCCCGCGCCCTGTTCGCGGTTTCGCGCGGCCTTGAATGCTTCGATCTCGGCTTCGGCCATCTTCCTGAACGCAGCGTCGAGGGTGTCGCCAGACTCAATCTGCTTGCTGTCGATCAACAAGGTGTTGGGACGGGCGAGGGGCTGGCCGTGATCGTCGTAATTGGCGAACAGCTTCAACGCGCCCGGATGGAAATTGCGTGCCTCATCAATCGTGTCGCTGTCGTCCGGTTCGCGCTCGAATCCGGCGATCCAGTCATAAATCAGACGCGAGATTTGGGTGTTCTGGCAGACAACGATGAACACGGGCGGCACGCCGACCCCCTCGGCCTCCCACGCGCGGTGATATTCCTCATAGTTGGAATAGAGCGCATGGAGTGCCGTCATCAGCATGGGCGGTAGATCGAGTGGGTTCTTCGTCCGCAGCAGTTCCTTGCCGACATTGGCCCAGAGGTTGCGGTATACCGGCTCGTCGGCGACGGCGAGGTTGTCAGCCACGGGGACGCGGGGAAGCTTCACAATTCCGCATTCGATCGCATCCATCAGGCTGAAATCGGATACGACCCAAGGGAACAGCGTTCCTTCGTGATAGCCCGACCCACGCAAGAAGAACGGCGTCGCCGACAGATCGAAGACCGCCCGGATGCCGACCTTGCGCTTCAGGGCTTCGATGCCGCTAATCCACAGCCGTGCCGCTTCGTTATTCTCCTTGGCTTCGGCGGCGGCTTCACGGTCGAGCTTCTCCTCCTCCGACAGCTGCCGCTCGCGGTAGCAATGGTGCGCTTCGTCATTCAGCACGACGACGTTTTTGAATGACAGCAGCTTGCCGCACGCGCGGTCGAGCATCTGGCCGTCATTCTCCTTAGTGACGACCGGCTCGGAACTATTGCCCTTGAGGAAGGCACGCCCGACCTTCGTCAGCTGCATTGTCTCTCGGTGCTGGAAGGCGTGATAGTTCGTGATGACGATGGTCGCCTTCTGGAGATCAGCGATCATGGCGTTCGGCACAATCTCCCGCGAGCGGTAATAGCTATCGGGGTGTTCGGGCTGAAGAACCTGAAGCCGGTCCTTGATCGTGATGCCCGGTGTGACGACGAGAAAGGCCTTGGCGAACCGGTCGGACCCCGGCGTACGCACGGCGTTAAGCGTTTGCCATGCGATGATCATCGCCATGACAGTCGTCTTTCCCGCGCCCGTAGCCATTTTGAGAGCGAGGCGGATCAGCTCGGGGTTCGCCTCGGCATTGCGCGCTTCGATCGCGCGCCAGAGATGAGCATATTGCCGCTTGGGTCGCGCAACCTCAGTCAGCCAGATCAGGGTTTCGACCGCCTCGATCTGGCAGAAAAAGGGCCTCTGATTCGCAAAATCATGGTGACGCCAATGTTCGAGCAGCTGCTGCGTAGTGGGCGTGACTCCCCATTCCACGCCCGATGGCAGATCACGCCAAGCTTCAACATGACCACGAATTTCGTTGATCAGCGTGTTGTCATCGTAGGTTTCGAGATCAAGGCTACCCTGCGTCCCCCCGCTCTTGCGGCGGGCCTTCGGCACTGGAACCAGAAACTTCGACGGGCGGCGCCCTACAATGGGCGCGAGATCGAGCGGCTGGCCATGCTCGTCGAGAGGATGGAAAAAGGTGGGTTTGGCGTATGGGGAATTGAGAATTGGCTGTTCGTAAAAACTCGTCACTCTTCTGCCCCCAACCGCTTAAACCATGCCTATCGCAAAAAAACGACCGGCCACCCCTCGTAGCGTGGCCCTACCGGGCAGAAGCCCCTGCCTCAACCTGCCCATGAGCAGGCACCGAAGGTTTCGAGCCAATCTGATCGAGATCATCGAACGCCATGCTGAGAGTTGTCTTCGGCTTAGGATAGACGCGCTGTAACATTTCCTTGAACTGGCGCCAGTTCGTAGCTGCCTTCATTAGCGCAACAACGCCAGCCATGTGCGAATGCAACTCTGGAAGGCCTTGGCTTGAAGTCAAAAAACGATGAAGATGGTGCTTTAGTCGGCCTTCCTCGTCCCGGCCCGCATAATCGTGCAACTGCTCTCTGAGTCCGGGTCCGAGGCGACCGTAGATGATATCGTTTGTCCAGGCGCCGATCACTCCAGGACGTTTCACGGAACCCGGATCGTATGGCCAGCCGTTCAATTCGAATATTCTGCGATAATACTCGTCAGGGAATTGCTTCCTCCAAGGCTGAAGCTCCTTTGTGAGCCATTGATTTAGAATGGTCTCCAGCGCGTTTCGCGCCCTAATACGCTGATATCCAGTAACCTCATCAACCAGGCCAACGATACCAACCCGCGCAAGGCCACGCGTCAGTATCTCGCACTGTTGTGCAATTCTTAGTTGCTGCTTCTGCAAGACGCCGGCCTGACGTGCTGCTAGAACGACTTCACATAGCTCCACGATGATCTCAGCAGCATATCCATACGCCTTGCCACCGGACGTCGTTAGGAACACTAGAGGTGCATGGATTCTCTCCGACAAATCGCTAGAAACGAATGGCTTTATGAGTTTCCGAGACGCGAAGAGCTCAAGCCGATTCATACCGGCAATCATTGAACCGCCCCGGGCCAGCCCAAGGCCTTCGCTGATTCCAGTGACGGTAAGCACACGCGTCTCGTCATCGAGAACGTAGCACGGAATTGATATGTCGCCGATTGTCAGCGGGCGATCGTGAGAGCCGCAGATCGCCTTTGGCAACTGCTCTCTGCTTGGATCGGCTTTAGCCCAACGCGCCTGCGCGCCAGCCGCCGCTCGTGCCGAACGCTCCTCTGGCGTCAGTCGACGAGCCGATGCTTTACCCGCTTCACTTTGCGATGACGCCACTTCGACTCTCCTGCTAACGCCGTCAGCATCGACTATGCATGCTTTCGTGCGTAAGCACAATCCGTCGTTGTTCTCCGCGACAGCCGCAAACTACATATAGAAGGGATAATCCGTTTGTTCCCGCTCACCGTAGCTGACGTGCTTCAACACCCTTCCGACCTGACGAGCTGCCCGAATGGGGATGGGAAGCGCTTGATCGAACTGGGTCGAATTCCAATTCATTTTGGTGAGCGCAAGCACCTCCGCCGCTAGGGAGGACAGCGGCGTCTCGCAATCGTGTGGTCGCAGATGCAATGGACGAGGAACGCGCGCCCCCGGATAGGTTCCGTAATAGGGAACGCTTCCACGCGTATAGAGCACCCCGTTCTGTCCAAGCTGCACGAAGCTGCCACGAAGTGACGGATAATCGCCCTCACGCATGAGCATGACATGGCCTCCCTCTGATACCCACAGCATATCGGTCATGGCGACGCCCATCTCGTCGATGGCTTCCGCGAAGCCCTCCGCCTCACCCTTCTCAAAGCGGGAGGTTTTCATGATGACCAGTCGCGCCGGTAGCTGCCGGTGGTGGAGGTGGTAATGCTGGAGCGACTTCTTCACTAGGTCGAAAGCGTCCTCGCGCGCAAGATAGGGGTGCTTGCCCGGACGATCGGTTCTCGCACGGGCTCCGCGCAGGATGAGCCCTTTACCCCGCTCATCGAACATTTGGGCTGTGCTGGTCCAGAGCCGGTGGCCATCGAGATCACGGTAGAAACCAATACCAAGATAGCTCGTTGCGTAGGCGTCGTCGGCACGGGGCAGGCGCCATGGCGCCTTCCCAGCTTTGTAAAACATCGCGTTCAGGATATTCCACGCCCGCGTAGCCGCATCCTGCACCCGTCGATCCGTGCTCTTCATCTTATGCGAGAGCTTGGCTGCGTCGTCCCACAGAGTGGGCCAGGCGATCTGAGTCGGCACGTTGAGCGCCAGCGCTTTCGCCTTGAACAAGTCGCGGAAATTTAGGTCAGTCGGCCCTTCGTCGGCATCGTCTTCGTCGCCCTCGTCATCCGCTGGGAAAGCCGACGCGTTGACGACCTTCTCGATTATCGGCTTCGGCAATGCCAGCATGATAACCTCAGGCCGGGTCGACCCCTCCAACAACGCCCGAGCCTGATCGACGAACAAATCGACGGCAGCGCGCACAGCGTCTGGATGCTTCCCGATCGATTGGATCGCCTTGACGTCCTTGTTGAGGATCGTACGCGTGGCGCCTGCCGCTATCTCAAAACGGCAGCGGAACGGGTTCTGATTCCCCATTCCCGGAAAGCCGGGATTGAGGTTGCCAAGGCGCTCATTCGCGCTGTCGATGCCGTTCATGGCGCGGTCCATGAAGCCCGCCATGCCCTCGACCGTTTCGCTCGTGCCAATCACCCCGATGCGGATCAAGTCGCCCGGCTTGGGCTGAAGGGGGCCGTGCGTCATCAATCCGTAGCGGGGATCAATGTGACGGCCGCCGTCGCCGAACTCTAGGTCGGGTTCAGGCAGGCATTTCGTGGCAAATATCATGAACGGCGCTCCAGCAGCAGGACCGGCGACGCCTCGACCTCCGATTTCATCCGTTTCGCATTGGGATCGCTCGTCACCCATGCGTCCTCTGGCACCGCAGTTTCCATCATCACGGGTTCAAGAGGGACGAAGCGAAGTACCTGTTCGGGACCGGTCTGGACCGGCGTTAGGTTGAACAGCGAAGGTGCCTGATCTTCCCCAGCATCGTTGTTCGCCAGAAGGTGCCGCCAGAGTAGCACCTGCCCCCGCACCGAACCGTTCCTGTCGAGTCGCTTCTTGCCGGCGAGGAGTGTTGAGGCGAAGCGGCTCGGACGCCAACCGTTTTCGCTGAAGAAGAAGGTCGGCGTAATCGACACGAACCAGTCGTCACCGATCCGCTCGAAACGCGGGGCGAACGCGTGATGCCGCACGTTGTTCAGCCGATCCGGCTTTTTCCTGTCGGGATAGAGTTGCACCACCGTCGCTGACGTCATCTCCTTCAGGGAGCGATATCGGTACTCACGTGGCGCCAGAGGCTCCGGGGGTAGGAAGTGAAACGCCCGCGTGTCCTTATCGTAGGCGAGATCGACGGAAAATTGCTCCTCCATCGTTCGACGTAGCAACTCGATCATCACGACCTCGTCGTCGGGATCGTCGCTCATCGATACGTACTCGGTCTCTACCGCTTCCACGGTTTCGGGCTCGACGATGGCCTCCAGAGGACTACCGCGTGGATCGCGGAATGAGACAAAGCGCCTTCCTCGGATAACCCAGTCAAAGTGCCTGCCATCAGCCTTCAGCAGGGTCGCGATAGCGTCACGTCCCGACTTAAAGGGCGATTCCGCTACGAAGATTTCGTCGGGCATCGATAGGAGCATCAGATTCAGATGGGCTGGCTCGCCGGACCGCATAGGCGGCACAAATGATCCTAATCGACCGCGCTCGACTGAAAGCTGCGCCATCCTGTCCAGGGATGCGGCATCAAGACGATCTGCAATCTTGTCGATCGTCAGCCGCCGGTCGTCGCCGGTCGTGCCTGTCGTCACGTCCTTCCAGTAGATGCTTCGGTCGGAAAGCCTGAGAAGGACAATAATCACTGGCAGATTGGTGCTACGCCAATAATCAAGATCGCTGATTCTCAGGACATACTCGAATCCGGTCTCGTCCTCCCGAACGTATTTGCCGCCAATGGTCGTTTTGACCTGCACTGCCACCGTCTTGCCAAGCATACGGCGCGTAGCCGGGTCCCTGAATTCAATGGTGCCGTCGATCCCGGTCTCAAGCCTGCCTCTGCCCTCGAAGACATGGCCCAGCCCCTGCACAGCCGCCTTCACCAGCGTCTCGCCGAGATCGCCGTTGATTTGATTGTCCGTCACCGTCTTCATCGAAACGCCTCCGAGAACAGATCGGGAATATAAGCAGATTCACCGGCCCATGGAAAGGAGAACAAAACGCTCGCGGATTGGGTAACGATGCCCCTCTATCCGCTGGCGTTCGACGGCTTGCCAACAGACTCCCACCGACCAGCCCGAGGGCGACTGCACTCAACCGACAATATCGATTTCAGGTTGCGTCCAGAGTTGCCCCGTCGATGCCTTTGCTGTGCGTCACCACCTCGACATAGAATTGAAAAATGCGCTCAAGCGATGCCGCGAAGGACGCGACGGCTTCTCGATAATAGCCGTCGACGATAGCCTGCATTGCGGTTTCGGTGAGCACCTCGAAGCGCATCTGCGCCAGCACGATATCATGGACATGTCCCTAGCATTACAGTTGCCGTTCGGAGTGTTCGATATTTGTTCTAGTGTTAAATACTCGCAGGAAGGTTCAAATTTCTGGTGGGTTGTTTGCCGAGAACCCAGAAAATTCGCCTATTTCTGTCATCGAAGATGAACGGCAACTGTAATCCTAGGCGCATCTGAAGCTGTAGAAACCGCTCTCGTTGAAGGAAGCCGTCACGCGGCGGCCCGGCGTTCCTTCGGCGCATTTCCAACACTGGAACTCCAACTTCATCGCTCAGATCCTCGAGATTTTCCAGGTGATCGCTGGGTGACCAGCCTGGCCCCTGTTGTGGAGCCGTTGAAGGAGGTCCGCGCGGTCACGAGGACGATAAGGCACAATGCTCCGTTCGCGATCGGTAAATTTGCGATGGAACTCAATGGTAAGGTTGACGAACGTGGACCGGATTTTCTAGGCTGGCGCCCGGTCCCGGAACCACATCATTTCTTGAGGCGAAAGGATACGCCAAGGAAATCAGTGATCGACCTGATCGGCACATCAAGTAAGAGATGTGCTATGATTTGCGCCTGCAATCCTTTCCACACTGTCCAGCGCGCGTGCGGCCCCGCGCGTCCTGGCGTCTCCGCTTCGAACGCGCGCGCTAGCGACGGCGCGTGCTGGGGTCATGCGGTGCGCGCCTAGATGCCGCCGCCGCCCGCCGCGACGATCACCGTCCGCGCAACGCTTTCGATGCTCGACGGGCCCAAGCGGGAGATCGCCAACGGCGTCGCCAATGATCAGTATGTTCTATGGCTCGGCTCCGGCATTTCGCGAGACCGGATGCCCGACCTGCGCAATCTCGCCAAGCGCGTCCTGATGACGCTGCAGGGCCGCATCGATCAGGATGATGGCGGCTGCCGCTTCCGCAAAGCGCTCAACGCCATCGTCACGCTCGCCAATCCGAGCGACACCGAGTGGGGATCGATAGATTATGGCGTGGCGCCCGATCAGTGGCCGGAATTTGACACGATCGCCGGCCGCCTGGTCAACAACTATGCCCGGATGCTCAATGTCAGCGTCGATGGCGAGGAGGTCGACTACCTCCTTTGGGACGTGCTCGACGCGGCGATCCTATACTCCAATCCGGCGGTAGCGCCGGACGCGGAGCATCTCTGTCTGGCGGCGCTTGCCATCGAGGGCGTCGCATCGGAAATGCCGTCTGCCAACTGGGACCCGCTTGTCGAGCGCGCCGTCCTCGACCTTGCCGGCGTCCAACCGGTGCTCCGGGTCGTGGTCGCACCCGAAGACGTGCGATGGAATCGCAGACGTGCCAACCTCTACAAATTTCACGGCTGCGCACAGGCTGCTTGCGACAATCCCGGGCAATTCCGATCGCTTCTTGTCGCGCGCCAGAATCAGATCAACGGGTGGGTCGCCAACAATCCCGTGATGGGACCGTTCCTCACGCAATTGATTGCGACCAAGGGAACGCTCATGCTTGGGCTATCCGCCCAGGACTCCAATATTCAGGGCCTGTTCGCCGAGGCGCAGGCGCAGCTGGCCTGGCGCTGGCCTTCGCATCCGCCCGCCTACGCCTTCTCCGAGAACGCGCTCGGTGGCGATCAGGAGAGCTTGCTCCAGAACGTCTACCATCTCGACTACACCGCGGCGAACCGGCCGCAAATGGAGGCCGAGGCGCTCGTTCAGGCGTACGCCAAGCCGCTGCTGCTGTCCCTGTTCCTGTTTGTCATCACCGCCAAACTGCAGTTGCTCGCGGGGCATGGCTTGCCTGGGCTCGCGGTCGCGGATCGGGACAAGCTTCACGCCGGGCTCGTCCACGCACGCGATCTGATCGCGGATGCCATGATCCCGACGGCCGATGCCGTCTCGGAACTGCTGCAGCTATCAGGCCGAGCGCTTTCGATGTTGCGCGATGGCGCGCTCCCCGATCCTGCCGGAGGCATTTACACGCCCGTCTCGCCGGATCCGCTCGATCGCATGCCGGCCGACCCAACGCTTGCGGGTAGCGGTATCTGCCAGTTCGCCGTCGCCTCGGGCCTAATCGGACTGGGACTCGAGCGGGGTCATTGGTTGGCCGCCAAGCCCGATGGCGCTGATCCGTCGCCGGGCGCACTCGTCTTGATTGGCCGCAGCGGCCCCGCCAAAGTCTACTTTGCCGCCAATCCTCGTGCCGCCATCCGTCTTGGCACCAATGGTCTGATCGCCGACAATGATGACGCCGTGATCATTCATAGCCACGAGAATCCACCGGCGATGCCGCGCTTTCCGCGCCGCGCGCCCGGTCGTACCGGTCTCGCGGCAATCCGCGAGGTCAGCATAGAAGATCTTCTGGCAGGCGGGACCGAGGTCGAGGACCTGCTTGAGCGATTTCGCAGCATGGTGGCCCTATGACGGCAGCGGTTCCTGCAGAACGTGTCGCGGACATCCTTCTGAAAGCGGGCTATCGGCGGATGACCCCGCCGCTTCAGGTCGCCGGCCTGACCTTCGACGTCGCGGCTGCGTTTGTTGGAGGCGGTCATTCGGCCGATCTCGTGGTGATCGGTGACATGGCTGCCGAGGGAGAGCGCAAGGTTCTTCAGCAGGTCGAGGGCATTGCCCGCGCGCTTGACGTGATGCGATCCCGCAGGCCGCTGACCATCGTGATTGTGGGGCCAAGGCCAGTCGGCAAGACCCTCGAAGCGCTCGCTCAGGTCGGCCGCATACTCCCAGTGGAGGAGGCGGTAGATCCCGCTGACCTCCGCGACCGGCTGGCGATCCTGCTCCCGCTCGAACTCCCCCAGAGCCTGACGGCGGATCGCGATCTCGGCGCCGGCGAAGCGTTGGTGTTGCCCGATGATCCTCTTGCGGCGGAGCTTTTCGAGGCGTCAAAGCTCGGCGAAGAGGCTGTGCGGACGCGCTTCCATGCCGCCCTCAATGCGATCTTCACGCCCGAGCCTCAGGCGAACGAGGAGGCTTCCGGATGAGTCGATTGAAGTCTCTCTACGTGAAGGATTTTCGCAGCATCGACGGTGAGGTGAACGTCTCTCTCGACGCGCCGATCGTACTTATCCATGGCCCGAATGGGGCCGGGAAGACGAGCCTGCTGGCGGCCATCGAACTGGCACTGACCGGTGCCGTACCGTCGCTTTCGCGGGCAGACCCCGACTATCTTACCTACCTGCCGCACAAGGGCCGGCCATTTGGCGAAGTGCGTCTTGAAGTTACCGAAGACGATGGAACCCTGCGGACGGCCGAGATCAAGGTGACCACGACCGGCGTGACCGGAACGCCCATCCTTTCCGGACCGGAGTCCAGCTTCTTCAGCGAGCGAAGCTATCTCGCGCAATCGACTCTCGGCCGTCTGCTGGAGATCTACCAGCATTCCGAGAAGAAAACGGATTCGCCGCTCACGCGCTTCGTGAAGGAACTCCTTGGTCTCGACCGAATGGAAGCGCTCATCGGTGGCCTCCACTCTGCCGGGAATATCTCCCGGCTCAAGGTGCCGGTGCCGTCCTACCAGGACGCGCGGGACGACATCCCAGTGAGGGAGAAAGCAATCGAGGAGCTGGCAGACCAGCAGGTTGAGGCAGACGCGGCGATCACGACGCTGGATCGCCAGTTACGGGACGGGCTCGCTGCCGTCGATGCGAGCCTGCTCGACAAAATCTCCGACCTCCCCGAACTTGCCATTCTGCTGGCAAGCGACCCGGACGAGACCGCATTGGTGGATCTCGTTCGAGCCCGGCGGGAAGCCGATGTGTCGCAAGCGAGCCTCGCCTCCACTATCGGTTCGCCGGCCGTTGAGGAGCGCTCTGCGATCGCTGCGGCGAGTAAGGCAGCGCGCGCAGCCCTGGACGAATGGACGTCCGCCAACGCAGAGCGCATCGAACTCCTGCTTGTCCGTGCCGTAACGCTGTTCGCGGATAGCTCGGTATCCAGCGAGGCCGGTTATTCAGAGCGCGCACGGTTGCTTGGGACGCGGATCGACACCGACATAGCGCGCGTCGAGCAAGTTCTCGCGAAACACGAAGCGGCCCTCAAGCGACGCGATGAGTTGGTCCAGCAGATCGAAGAGGCCCGGGCACGCGTGGCGCGGCTCGACGAGGAGATTTCCGCTGCCGCTGCCGCCAATGAGTCGGTGGCCCGAAGCCTTTCAGATCTGAGCTCGCACATTCATGACGACATCTGTCCGGTCTGCGATCGAGACTTCTCCGAGGTCTCCAGCACGCCGCTGGCGGCACACATAGCGGACAAGGTCGCGGCGATAGTGGAACAGGCAGGGCGGCTGCAAACATTGTCGCAGGGTCGCACGCAAACCAATGCCGAGGTCGCGCGGCTCGATCGCGAGATTCTGGCTGTCGGCGCCGATGTGATCGCCGACCCAGAGCTCAATCCGCTCAAGGCGCGCGCCGCCGATTTGACGGAGGTTGCCGGGCAACTCTCCGAGGCGTTGCCGGTGCTCCAGGATGGGGACCGGCTGCGCGGTGATGCCACGCGGGCGGCGCAGTCGCTGCTGGCGCTTCAGAACGCCGATCAGTCGGCCGTTGTGCTGGAAAACAGCCTGGATGAGCTCGCTCGCCGTGTCGGCGTGACGCCCTCTGCGGGCATGTCGACCGACGCGCTGTTGGCAACCGTTCGATCGACGATCGAGGCGCGTGAGACCGCCCTCACGGCGCGCCAGGCTGCGCGTCGGACCGCGGGCGGGACGGTGACGGCGCTCGTTGCGGCACGGCGCAACCGCACCGAGCTGCAGACCAAGGCGAGCGAGGCCGCGGCCAGCCTTGCCACCCTCGTGGCGAAGAAAGCCGATGCGGATGCGACCATCGAGGTTGCCAAGGACCTGGTGCGCCAAACGCGCGAGGCCCGCGGCCAGCCTTGCCACCCTCGTGGCGAAGAAAGCCGATGCGGATGCGACCATCGAGGTTGCCAAGGACCTGGTGCGCCAAACGCGCGAGGCCCGCGGGCGGGTGGTCCGCCATGTGTTCAACGACGAGCTCAACGCCGTGTGGCGCGACCTCTTCGTGCGGCTCGCGCCCGAGGAGCCGTTCATACCCGCCTTCGCGATACCCGATATCGCCGGAGCCGACATCGAGGCTGTGCTCGAGACACATCACCGTCGTGGCGGCAAAGGCGGCAATCCGCGCGCCATGTTGAGCGCCGGCAATCTCAACACGGCGGCCTTGACGCTCTTCCTGGCGCTCCACCTCTCGGTGAAAGCGAAACTGCCCTGGCTGGTGATCGACGACCCCGTCCAGAGCATGGACGAAGTTCATATCGCGCAGTTCGCCGCCCTGCTGCGCACCCTTGCAAAGCAGATGCAGCGCCAGGTGGTCATCGCCGTCCACGAGCGATCTCTGTTCGACTATCTGGCACTCGAACTGAGCCCTGCTTTCGAGGGAGATAGGCTGAACGTGATCGAGCTTGGCCGCAGCGCCATCGGGATAACCACGAGCCGCTGGGATCCCAAACTCTACATCGCCGATCGGGCGATCGCTGCTTAGCGCATCTCGGCGGCGATATGAATCCTGCCTTCGAATTGGATCAGATTCAGCGCTACATTGACCATCCGAAGGGCGACCCGCGCCAGCTTGCCTCGACGGCCAAGTCCAATTTCTTCCCCGTGCTGCAGCGCATCTTTTTCCGCGAAGTGTTCGAGGTGAGAACTGAACAGCGCCTTGCTGGCCGGGCGTATCCGTTCAAGGTAAGCGCGCATTTCGGCACACGTGGTCGGCAGCCGCTTGAAGTAGCGGGCAAAGGTCGGGATGCAGATCGGCTTTAATTCGCGCGGGATTGGCAGGTCAGCTGGGGCGTTGAGCTGGCGTGCCGTTTTTGGCGGCGAAGTTGAACGGCAGCAGATCCTCGATGTCGGCATCGGGCGCGCGTTGGGGCAGTTGGGTCAGCGCATGGGTTAGCCAGGCATGGGGATCAACGCCGCATGCCCTGCATGTCAGAACCAGGCTGTAGATGACAGCGCTTGCCCTGGCTCCGGCGACGGTATCGCTGAACAGCCAGTTTTTTCTGCCGGTGACAAAGATTCTGATGTCGCGTTCAAGCAGGTTGTTATCGATCGGCGCACGGCCGTCGCTGGCATAGCGGATCCCAACAACAGCCGCTTACCGATCCCGCCTTGAAAAGGTGGCTGTTGAGAGCGGCAAACTGGACGGTCGATGAACCATCGCTCAGTCCGGATATTCCGACGTGCCCTCCGTCAACGATTCCGCGATCGACAAGAGATCGCACAGCGGTCTCGATGGACGATAGAATGCTTCTCCGGCCCGCAAAATCTTTCAAGAGCGCTGCATCCGCCTCGTTCGGCGTTTTCGCTCCTGCAATCAGAGGCAAGAAACTTGGATTCTGCGTGCTGAGGACGGCAAATCCCCGGTTCGCGAGAGGCTGTATCGGAACCTCGTCGCCCGTGCCGCCGCGCAGGAAACCCCGGGACTGATATTGAACGACAATCAGTGGATAGCGCTGCCCTGCGATATAGCTGGTCGGGTAAACCAGGTCTCCGAACGATTCTATTCCGAAGGAATTAACCCATTGAAGTCGCTCGACCCGACCGAGCTGCAGGTGGTGAAACTGAGGATTAGGATCATACAAAATCTTGGTGGAGCCGGTCGCGAGGTTCAGCCGGATAATGCGCCGAGGGCTGCGAGCCTCCTCTTGGAGGCAAATTAAGTCGTCGTATAGGGGATGGCATTCGACCAGATAGTTCGATGTCGAATGCAGCCTCCGCGGCGTGCTTGACCCGGGTGCCCACTCATAGATTGAGGTCTGACTCTTGGCCCAACCTTCTCGTCGCATATAGCGAACGCGCTTGCCATCTGCCGCCCACCAGATCGGTGTCGAGATATCGCGGCAGAGGTCGGGCGCACAAATCTTTGTCCGCCCGTCCGAACCGATGACGACCAATTCAGTCGACGGTGGAAAACTTGCCTGCGCACGGGTTTGAAGGAACGCGATGCGCTGTAATGTCGACCGTTCGATGGCAATCGCATTCGTCGGTGCATCGGGAGGAAGCGTCCTGAACAGAGCTACTTCTGGGGCCGTAGCAGCTCGAGACCAACCGTCCCGAAGCCCGATAGCAGTAAATTCGCGGGGCAGGGGCCCCAGCGTGAACGGAGCGCTACCCGAGGCTGCGGAGAAGCGGTCGTCGTATCGAAAGCCGGTCGAACCCTCCTGTGCATAGCTATTCTCGGCCGCGCGCAAGCCAGGTCGCGTCGTGAATATAATAGCCGCGCCATCGGGAGTAATTCTGAAATCGTCTAGATTGTCCGCACCATTCGTAAGCTGCGATGCGTTCGACCCGTCGGCGCTTGCCCGCCAAGCCTGAGTTCTTCCTCCGACGCGTTTCAGATAAACGACCCATCGGCTGTCTGGACCGCGCCGATTATGCGCGCTATCTACTGCGCCTGTGCGAACTCGAGCGGATC
>CAZLSU010000012.1:0-54057 GCA_964562225.1 uncultured Sphingobium sp. | reverse complement strand
CCCGACCCCTGCAGGCCGACCATCATGATGACGGCGGGCGGGGTCACGTCGATCATCAGTTCGGACGTTTCCGAACCCAGAACCGCGGCCAGCGCATCGCTGACGATCTTGACGACCTGCTGCCCCGGCGTGACCGAACGCAGCACATTATGGCCCACGGCCTGTTCGGTCACATCATCGACGAACTGGCGCACGACCGACAGGGCGACATCGGCTTCCAGCAGCGCGATCCGCACTTCGCGCATCGCGGCGCGGACATCATCCTCCGTGAGCGCGCCGCGCCCACGCAGCTTGTCGAACACGCCTCCCAGACGATCGCTCAGCGAATCGAACATCGACTACCCTCAAAAACCCGGACGTCGCCGCCCGAAAATGCGCATATCCCCAAACGACGAAATCGCCGACGGGCGAAACCTCGCCGGTCAGCGTCCATCCAGAATGCGATAGTGCATTCCACGGAGTCGTCAGGGGTCCGATAGCCAAGGCCGCCGGATGGGGATGCCCCTAGAGGATTATGGGGCAGGGCGCAAGGGTGGGGGGCGCATCGGCCTTGATTAGGCTGGTATGCGCATATATGGTGCGCATCAATCAGGAGGAATGCCATGGCTGTAACTGCTGCGTCGTCTCGCAAGCCTACCAATATATCCTTGGACACGGATTTGGTGCGTGACGCACGTGCGCTGGGCGTCAACCTGTCGCGCGCCTGTGAGGAGGGGTTGGTCGCCCGCATCGCGCAGGAACGCGCACGTCTTTGGCAGATCGACAATGCTGAGGCCATTGCGTCTTCCAACGCCTATGTCGAACGCGAAGGGCTGCCGCTGGCTCAATACCGGCAGTTTTAATGGCCAGATTTGACCTTTATCTGCGGCCCATGGGCGGATTTTTCCTCGATTGTCAGGCCGATCTTCTGGGCAGCTTCAGTACGCGGTTGATCGTACCATTGCTGCCCTTGGATCAAGCCCCCCGCCCCGCCGCTCGCCTCAATCCCGTGTTTGATATCGGCGGGAGAAAGCTTGCCATGGTAACGCAGTTCGCCGCTGCCGTGCCGATCAGGGAACTAGGCCGCCCCGTTGGATCGCTAAGCGCCGAGCAAGACGCCATCGGCACCGCGCTCGACATGCTGATCAGCGGCTTTTGAGCATATTCCAAGGTCGGCCTTCCGCCTGCGCCGCTCCTGTCCTACATGGTTCGCATGAACGCTCCCCTGTATAACAACGACATCCTCCGGCTTGCCACCAGCATCCCGCATCACCGGCGCCTCGTCGAACCGCAGGCCAGTGTCGAGAAGCGTTCGCCCGTCTGCGGGTCGCGCGTGACGGCCGATGTGCGGATGGCCGACGGGCGGGTTGCGGACATGGGGCTGGAGGTGCGCGCCTGCGCGCTGGGGCAGGCGTCCGCGGCGCTGATGGCGGCGCAGGCGATCGGCATGAGCGCGGAGGAACTGGCCGACGCGCGTGATAAATTGACTGCCTATCTTTCCGGGCAGAGCGAGGATCTGGATTTCTGGCCGGGCCTGGCGGTGCTGGCGCCCGCGCGTGGCTATCCCGCCCGCCATGCGTCGATCCGGCTGGGGTTTGAGGCGATAGCCGAAGCCGCGCGGATGGCGGACGCCTGATGCAGATGATGCAGGCTGCTGCAACCGCCGGGGCCAGCGCGACCGATGTCTTGCTGACCGAAGGCGTCATCCTGCTCGGCGCGGCGGTTGCGTTCGTGCTGCTGTTCCGCCGTTTCGGGCTGGGTGCCGTGCTGGGCTATCTGGTCGCGGGCGCGCTGGTCGGCCCGCAGGGACTAAGGCTGGTCGGCGGCGCGGAATCGAAGCTCGCCATCGCCGAAATCGGCATCGTATTGCTGCTGTTCCTGGTCGGGCTGGAACTCAATCCGACGCGGCTGTGGCGGTTGAAGCGCGACATTTTCGCGCTCGGCATGGCGCAAGTGGTGCTGTGCGGGCTGATGCTGACCGCGCTGATCTTCTATTTCACCGGCTTCAGTTGGGGCGCGGCGATCGCGCTCGGTCTGCCGCTCGCTTTGTCCTCGACCGCGCAGGTGCTGCCGGGCCTCAAGAGCAGTGGTCGCATCAATTCGCCCTTTGGCGAGAAAGCCTTTTCGATCCTGCTGTTCCAGGATCTGTCGATCGTCCCGCTGATCACCATCATCGCCGCGCTGTCGCGCAATCCCGCCGATGCCGCCGGGCCGCCCGGATGGGTGCTGGCGGGCTATACCGTCGCGGCGATCGTCGGGCTGGTACTGGCCGGGCGCTTCGTCCTGCGGCCGCTGCTGCAACTGGTCGGGCGACAGGGCGAGCGTGAATTGTTCGTGGTCGTCGGCCTGTTCACGGTGCTGGCCGCCGCGTCGCTGATGCACGCGCTGCACCTGTCGACGGCGCTGGGGGCGTTCGTGGCGGGCGTCATGCTGGCCGATTCGCCTTACCGGCATGAGATCGAATCGGATGTCGAGCCGTTCCGGTCGATCCTGCTCGGCCTGTTTTTCCTGGCGGTCGGTATGGTGCTGGACGTGCGGGCGGTCATGGCCAACCCGCTGTTCGTGCTGTCGATGGCCGCGATGCTGGTCGCGACCAAAGTGGCGATAGTCAGCGGCCTCGCGCGTTTGTTCGGCATGGCCTGGCCGCAGGCGGTCGCGATCGGCCTGCTGCTGAGCCAGGGCGGCGAATTCGGCTTCGTCCTGTTCGCCCAGGCACAAAGCGCCTATCTGATCGCGCCCGAAGCCGCGTCGATGTTCAGCGCGATCATCACGGTTTCCATGGCGACCACGCCGTTCCTGATGCTGTTTGCCCGCCGCCTGGAATTTGCCGTGCCCAAGGGGGAGGAGGAATTGTCCGACCCGCAGCACGCACCGCGCGGCAGCGCGATCATCGTGGGTTATGGGCGCTTTGGGCAGACCGTCGCGCAGATGCTGATGGGGCACGGCTTTTCAGTGACGCTGATCGACAAGAAGCCCGCGCAGATCGAGGTTTCCAGCCGGTTCGACATGAAGGTCTATTATGGCGACGGCACCCGCATCGACCTGTTGCGCCGCGCCGATGGAAAGGATGCGCGGCTGATCGCCTTCTGCATCGACGATCCCGATCTCGACGCGCGCCAGCTCCAGCCGATCGCCGAAGCCTTTCCGCAGGCGGCGCTGATGGTCCGCGCGTTCGACCGGCGGCAGTTGATCGCCTTGCAGGAGATGGACGTGGCAGGCGTGGTGCGCGAAGTCTATGAATCGGCGATCTGCATGGGCGCGCAGGCGCTGGAGGCGCTGGGCGTGCCCGACGCCGAAATCATCGAGGTCGAGCGGCAATATCGTGAAAATGACCAGCAGCGGCTCGACCTGCAACTCAAGCATGGCAACCTGATGGCGGCGAAAGACCTGATGTTCCGGCCCAGCCAGGGCATGCGGTTGTTGACCCGCGGGGATAAGGAGCGGGCATGATCGGACTATTGGCGGCTCTGTCTGCCGCGCTGGCGGTGGCGGCGGGCGCGTTCGGCGCGCATGGTGCAAGCAGCCCGCAAGCGGCGGAATGGCTGCGCACCGGGGGCCTTTATCAACTGATCCACGCGGTCGGCGCGCTGGCGATCATGGGCGTGGCGCGCGGGCCGGCCGTGCTGTTGCTGGCGGGCGGGGCGATCTTTGGCGCTACGCTTTATGCGATGGCGCTGGGTGCGCCGAAATTTCTGGGCGCGGTCACGCCGATCGGCGGAACGCTGATGATCGCGGGCTGGCTGTGGGCCGGCTGGATTTACTGGCGGGCGTAGGATCTGGCGCCAGCGTATCGACAGCCTAGCATAAAACCGAGTTTGCAGCCTGTGCCAATGGCCTAGACTGTCCCCGCTTTCACGGGCGCGCGCTTCTATGGAAACGTGCCGGAGATGAGGACGAGGACAGTGACAAGAGAGCATTTTCTGGGCCGGACGCTGGGCGAATTCGATCCGCCCGTGCGCGGCGACCCGATCACCGGTGAACGCTATTATTCCAAGAGCTGGGCGCGCGCCGAATGGCGCAACGTCTTTGCCAAGGTCTGGCATATCGGCGGAATGCTGATCGACCTGGAGGAGCCGGGCGACTGGGTCACCCACGGTCTGGGGCGCGACAGCGTCATCATGATCCGGCAGGAGGATGGCTCGATCAAAGCCTTCTTCAACGCCTGCGTCCATCGCGGCAACCGCCTGCTCTGGTCCGACATGGGCAGTAACGAACGGATCACCTGTTCCTATCATGGCTGGCAATTCGGCAAGGACGGCGTGCTGCTGTTCGCGCAGGATGCGGAGGATTTCCCCAAGGGCAATCCGTGCGGCAAGGCGCATCTGACCGAGATATCGGTCGGCACCTGGGGTCCGTTCGTCTGGTTCAACATGGACAAGGACGCAACGCCCCTGCTCGACTGGCTGGCACCGCTGCCCGCGCAACTTGCCGGTTATCAGATGGAGACCATGACCCGCGTGCTCGACGTGCGCTGCGAGATTCCGTGCAACTGGAAGATCATCCGCGACAATTTCAACGAAAGCTATCATCTGCCCACGCTCCACCCGGAACTGGCCAGCTTCATCGACGACGAATATACCGACACCAGCTTCGAAATGTATCCCAGCGGTCATAACCGCATGGTGCAGAAGGGGTGCCACCCGTCCAAGCGGCTCGATTATCCCGACGCGATGCAGCCGCTTGTCGAGGATAGTTTGCGTGAATGGGGCCTGGACCCCGCCGACTTTGCCGACCGCGCGACAGAGGCGCGGGTGGCGATCCAGCAGGCGAAGCGGGCGCTAGGGCCGGAGCGCGGCTACACGCATTTCGAGACGATGACCGATAGCATGCTGACCGACTATTATCATTATACGCTATGGCCCAACACGACGATCACGATGAGTCCGGACGGCTTCCAGATCCTGCGATCCGAACCGCATCCGACCGACCCGGAACGCTGTATCTTCGATCATTGGTATCTGATGCCGCCGGTCAAGGGCCGGGACGAAGTTGTGACACCGGTCGGCGTGGTGCCGTTCGCGCATGCCGATCGCGAAGTGGTCATCTATGGTGACAAGACATTGGGCTATGTCGCGGATCAGGACATGTCGGTCGCGGTCGGCCAGCAGCAGGGCCTGCATTCGATGGGCTATAAGGGCGGGACGATTTCGGGTCAGGAAAAGCGCATCCAGCGTTTCCACGAACTGTTGAACGACGCTTGCGGGATTCACGGCGAATTGCCGCCGGGTGCCGATTGATGAGCCTGTTCGAGGATCGGGTCGCGATCAACGACGTGCTGGCCCGCTATGCCGATGCCGTGAACCAGCGCGACGAAGCGCTGTGGGGCGCGACATGGGACGCGCAGGGCGAATGGTTCCTCTTTGGTCCCGACACCGTGCAGGGCCGGGCCGCGATCGTCGCGGCCTGGCGGGAGGCGATGGCGGGCTTTCCCTTCGTCGTCATGTCCGTGTCGCAGGGCGCGGTGACGATCGACGGGGACAGCGCGTCAGGGCGATCCTACAGCAGCGAGATCGCCCGCACCGCCGATGGCAAGCGGATGCGGGTGCATGGCTGCTATGAAGACCGCTATCGCAAGCGCGACGGCCTGTGGGGCTTTGCCTTCCGCAAGTTCGCCGTCCTGAACAGCGAAGATTATTGACAGACGATAGGAGAGTTTGATGGCACGTCTCGACGGCAAGGTCGCGGTCATATTGGGCGCGTCCGACCCCCGCAGCATGGGCGCGGCGACGGCGAAGCGGTTCGCGGCCGAAGGCGCAAAGCTGGTGCTGGCCGCCCGGCGCAAGGATGCCGTCGAAGCCGTCGCGGCAGAACTGGGCGCGACCGCGGTCGCCTGCGACATCACCGACGAGGCGCAGTTGGAGGCGCTGGCGAAGGCGGCCGTCGACACCTATGGCAAGCTCGACATCGCCATCAACTATGCCGGGGTCGGCGGGGCCGCGCCGGTGATCGACACGACCGCGCAGATGCTGCGCGAGCAATCGGACGTGCATTTCGTCGGCACCGGCCTGTTCATCAAGCAGATGGCGCGCGCGATGACGCCCATGCAAAACGGGACCGGCGGCGGGTCGATCATCACCATATCTTCGCTGACCGTGCTGGTGCAGGCGCATGGCTATGGTGCCTATGCGGGGGCGAAGGGCGGCGCGGACGTGCTGGTCAGGATCGCGGCCAATGAACTGGGCGAACGCGGCATCCGCGTGAACAGCCTGGCCCCCGGCTTCACCAAAAGCGCGATGACGGAGGATTATTTCGCGATGGAGGCAGTGACCAAAGCCTTCCTCAAGGAAATGCCGCTCGGCCGTTTCCCGACGGTCGAGGATATCGCCAACACCGCGCTATGGCTGGCGAGCGACGAGGCGTTCGTCACCGGCCAGCGGATCGACGTGACCGCCGGACAGGCGCTCCGCCGCGCGCCGCGCGATGAGGAGTTCGTCTGATGAGTCGCCTTGCGAGCAAGCGCGCGCTGGTGGTCGGCGCGGCGGGAAACGACAATATGGGGCAGGCGATCGCCCGCCGCTTCGCCGCCGAAGGGGCGAGCGTGGCGGTCGCGGGCCGCAGCATGGACGTGCTGGAGGCGCTGGCGGGCGAGATCGGCGGCGTCGCCATACCCTGCGACTTTTCCGACCGCACCAGCATCTTCGCCATGGTGGAAAGCACCAAGGCGAAGCTGGGCGGCATCGACATCGCCGTCAACGCGACCGGCTGGGGCCTGCTCAAGCCCTTTCTGGAAACCACCGATGATGATTTCGACCGGATGGTCGCGCTCCAACTGCGCGGCCCGTTCCAGTTTCTCCAGGCCCTGATCCCCGCCATGCCCGATGGCGGCTCGATCATCCAGATCAGCTCCGCGACGGCCACCATCATGTTCCATGATCATGACGCCTATATGGCGACCAAGGCGGGGACCGACCATCTGGTGCGCAGCGTCGCCAACCAGTTCGGCGAGCAGGGATTGCGGATCAACAGCATCTCGCCGGGCGTCACCGAAACGCCGATGACGGCGGACGCCGCCGCCGTGCCGGGGGTGATGGACGCCTTCCGCAAGGGCTATCCGCTCGGTCGTTACGGCACGATGGCGGATATCGCGGCGGGCTGCGTCTGGCTGGCGAGCGACGAATGTTTCATGACCGGGCAGAATATGCAGGTGAATGGCGGGCTGACCCTGCGCGCCAATCCCAGCAAGGCCGATATCGAGGCGTCGGTGGGCGCGGCGATCACGGCGGCTGGCTGACATGGCGCACCGCCACCCGATAGCGATGGCGGCCGGCATCATGCCCGAAGCGACGCCGGTGCAACTGGTCGAGGCCGCCGCCCATGCCGGGTTCGACTATGGCGGCATGTGGGTGGAAACGGCCGACTGGACCGCCGCTACCACACGGGCGGTCAAGGCGGCGCTGGCGGCCACGGGCCTGAAGCTGCTCGATATCGAAGTGGTGTGGATCAAGCCCGGCCCGCTCGATCCCGATCATTTGCACATCATCGACATCGGCCTGGAACTGGGCGCGCGCAATCTCCTGTGCGTCAGCAGCGATCCTGACGCGGGGGCGACCCGCGACAAGCTGATGGCGCTGATGGCCCATGCGGCGGGCGGCGACATCAGGGTCAATCTGGAATTTGGCCTGTTCACCCAAGTGAAGACGATCCATCAGGCAAGCGCCATCCTGCGCGCAATCGACGCGCCCAATATGGGCCTGCTGATCGACGCGCTCCACTGGACGCGGTCGGGCGGCACGCTGGCCGATATCGCCGCGGTGCCGCGCGAATGGCTGGGCTATGCACAACTTTGCGACGCGCCGATGCCCGGCGCCGACCCCGCCGATCCGGGCGCGATCCTCATCGAGGCGCTCGATGGGCGGGTGCCGCTGGGGCAGGGCGGGCTGGATCTGCCGGGCATGCTTGGCGCGCTGCCGCCGGGATTGCCGGTGGGCATCGAGGAACGCTCCAAGGCGCTGCGGGACGGCTTCCCGGACCTGAACGCACGCGCGGCGGAACTGATGCGGACCAGCCGGGCGTGGACGGAGGGTGCCTCCGACTAGCGAACTCGCTACTTTTCCGTCATGCCAGCGAAGGCTGCCATCACAGGCGGTGTCGCGTAACGGTGACGCTGGGCAAAAACTGCTCTCATCTCCTGAGGGACATCGCCCAACCTCCTGAGGCCCCAGCCTGCGCTGGGGCGACGGAATAGGGGGGCATCCTGTCACCCCAGCGACACAGCGTCCCGCGCAAAACATCCTACAGGCGCAGTCCAGCCTGTCCTACACGCCACCCCGTCGATAATCCGATCCGGTTCTTTGATAGCGTCAGTCCGCGACACGCGCCCCGCATGAAAATCGACATGGGGCAGCCTCTTCCCGATAGGATCATAACCCCGCAACAAAATTTCAGAACCGGCGGGAAATATGGGAAGTTAAGCCGTCAGCAGCGTCGGCTCCTCGATCAACCCTTTGAGCGTCCGCATGAAGTCCGCCCCCACCGCGCCGTCGATCGCGCGATGATCGCAGCTTAGCGACATTTCCACGATCGTGGCGAAGCCCAGCGCATTGCCGATCTCGATCGGCTGGCGCGTCCCCGCACCCACCGCCAGGATCGCGCCCTGCGGCGGGTTGATGATCGCGTCGAACTGGTCGATGCCGAACATGCCCAGGTTGCTGATCGAAAAGCTGCCACCCTGAAACTCTTCAGGCTGCAACTTGCCGGTCCGCGCCTTTTCCGCCAGCGCCTTGACCTCGCGCGATATGGCGGCGACCGACAGCGTGTCGGCGCCCTTCACGATCGGCGTGATCAGCCCTTTGTCGGTCGCGACGGCCACCGCGATGTCGGCGCTGCCGAAGCGGTGGATCTCATCGCCATGGACCTGCACATTGACGTCGGGATGGCGGGCAAGGGCCAGGCCGCAGGCGCGCACGATATAGTCGTTGATGCTGGG
The DNA here is from genome assembly GCA_964562225.1 of uncultured Sphingobium sp. Lineage (GTDB taxonomy): Bacteria > Pseudomonadota > Alphaproteobacteria > Sphingomonadales > Sphingomonadaceae > Sphingobium. The sequence goes on along the minus strand of CAZLSU010000012.1, from coordinate 45,152 downwards.
CGCTTCGCCGGTCGCCGCCTTCGCCTGCGCGCGCAGGCCCAGGATCGCGTCGATCCGCACCTTCGATCGCAGGTAGAAATGCGGGATGGTCGATTTGCTGTGGGACAGCGCCTTGGCGATAGCCTTGCGCATCGGCGTCATCTTGACGATCTCCGCCGTGCCGGGCGCGGGCCGCGCGAAGGCCATCGGTGCCGCCGCGACAGATGCCGCCGGGGCCGCTGCCGGAGCGGCGACCTCCGGCTTCACCCTTGCGAGCACGTCGGACTTGCAGATGCGACCCTTCGGCCCCGTGCCCGTCAAAGTGGAAAGATCGACGCCATGCTGTACCGCCAGCCGCCGGGCGAGCGGACTGGCGAACACGTCGCCCAGGCTGTTGCCGATCGGCGTCAGGTCGACCGCCGCGCCGCCACCCGCAGTGACTGGCGGCAGGCTGGCCTGCTGCACGTCCTGAAGCGTCAGGCGGCCATCCGGGCCGGAGCCGACGAGACCGGCGATGTCGATCCCCTGTTCCTCGGCAAAGGCGCGCGCGGCAGGACTGATATGGGCGTCGGCGGCGATCGTGGCGGGCTTGGCGGCGACCTGTCCATACCCTGCCGAAGATGGCGGGGGCGGGGGCGGGGCATCGGCCCTGGACGCGACTCCACCGGCACCCGGCTTGAACTCCGCGACGAAGCTTTCGACATCTTGTGGCGATGGCGTTTCGTCCGCGCCGGTCAGCACGGCGATCAGGTCGCCCACCTGATAGGTGCCGCCCTTTTCCGCCAGCAGCCGGGGGAACATCCCGTCGGCCTCGGCCTCGACTTCATTGGTGATCTTGTCGGTCTCGATGAGCGCCAGCGTGTCGCCCTTTTTGAACGGCTGCCCTTCGGCGACCATCCATTCGGCGACGACGCCCTCGGTCATTTCGATGCCCCATTTGGGCATGGCGAATGCGCGCAGATTGGCCATGGCTGCTTATCCCCGCCTGTAGGTCATGGCCTTGACCGCCGCCGCCACGATCTTTTCGGGCGAGGGGAGGTAGGCGGATTCAAGTTCGCGGGCGAACGGCACCGGGCTGTGCGCGCCGGTGATCATCTCGATCGGCGCGCGCAGGCTGGAAAAGGCCTTGTTGGCGACCAGCGCCGACAGATCGGTCGCAAAGCTGCACCGCGGCGGCGATTCATCGACGATGACCAGGCGACCGGTGCGCTCGACACTGTCGAGGATCGCCTCCTGATCCAGCGGGTTGGTGGTGCGCAGGTCGAGCAGGTCGCATCCGATGCCATCCTGCGCCAGTTGCGCCGCCGCCTTTTCGGCATAGCCGACCATCATGCCGGTGGCGAGGACGGTGACGTCGTCGCCCTGCGTCACCTGCCGCGCATGGCCAAACGGGATCAGATATTCGCCATCGGGCACTTCGCCCTTCACGCCGTAGAGGAATTTATGTTCCAGGAAGATCACCGGATCATCGTCACGGATCGCCTGCGCCAGCAGACCCTTGGTGTCCGCAGCGGTCGAGGGCATCACGACTTTCAGGCCCGGCATCGCCGTGACCATCGCATGGATCGACTGGCTGTGCTGGGGCGCGGCATTATAGCCGCCGCCATAGGGCATGCGGATCACGATCGGGCATTTGGTCTTGCCGCCGAACATGTAGCGGAACTTGGCGACCTGGTTCCAGATCTGGTCCATGCACACACCGATGAAGTCGGCGAACATGATTTCGGCGATGGCGCGCTTGCCGGTGAGGGATGCGCCTGCCGCCGCGCCGATGATGGCGCTTTCCGAGATCGGGGTGTCGATCACCCGGTCGGAGCCATATTTGGCCCAAAGGCCGCCAGACGTGCCCCAGATGCCGCCGATCGCTTCCGGGCCGCCGGGCGACCCCATGCCGCCGACGATATCCTCGCCCAGCATGATCACGCTATCGTCGCGCGCCATTTCCTCGTCGATCGTGTCGCGAATGACGTCGCGGATCATTTTCATTGCCATGATGGAATGTTCTTTCGCGTCAGTAGCTGATGTAGACGTCTTCAAGGACGGCGTCGGGCGTCGGTCGGGCGGCCGTCTTGGATTCGGCGACCGCGCGGTCGATGAGGGTGGTGACTTCCTGGTCCAACCTGTCGAGTTCCGCGCCTTCCAGCAGCTTGGCCTCGGTCACCTTGGTGCGGAAGACCTTGAGGCAATCGCGTTCCTCGCGCAGCCGTTCAAGTTCGCCCTTGCCGCGATAGCGCTGTGGGTCACCCTCGAAGTGACCGAAGAAACGCTCGCAATCCAGTTCGATGGAGGCGGGGCCGTTGCCCGCTTTGCAATATTCGATCAACTCGCGCATCGCTTCATAGACCGAGAAGAAGTCGATGCCGTTGGCCTTGATGGCCTTCATGCCGAAAGCCGCCGACCGCACCGTCATGCTCTCCGCACCCACGGCGTAGGATTCGCCAGTATGTTCGGAATAATGATTATTCTCGAACACGAAAATCACCGGCAGCTTCAGCACGACGGCCATGTTCATCGCCTCGAACGTGGTGCCTTGGTTGCACGCGCCGTCGCCGGAAAAGGCGATCGAGACATTGCCCGTCCCCTTGGCGGTGATGCCCGCGCCCACCGCGATCGGCGCGCCCGCGCCGACGATGCCGTTGGCACCCAGCATGCCCTTGGTCACATCGGCGATGTGCATGGAGCCACTCTTGCCCTTGCACAACCCTTCGCTGGAGCCGTAGATTTCCTTCATCATGCCGACGACGTCGCATCCTTTGGCGATGCAATGGCCATGGCCGCGATGGGTGGAGATGATGAAATCCTGCGAATCGAGTTGTTCGCACACGCCCACCGCGCAGGCTTCCTGCCCCGCATAGAGATGGGTGAAACCGGCAATCTCGCCGAGCGCGATCTCGTCATGCAGGCGATCCTCGAACATGCGGATCGTCTTCATCTGGCGATAGGCCTGTAGCAGGGCTTCGCGGCTAAGCTGCATGTCGTCCGTCTCCCAAGATATATCCGCTGGTCATAGACCCAGCACCGTTTTGGCGATGATAGTACGCTGAACCTCGTTCGTCCCGCCGAAGATGGTCCACGCCCTGCTGTTGAGATAGCGCGGCGCGGCGACCTGCGCGGCCTTGCAGCGAACGGGTTCGGGCGCTTCATTGCCATAGAGCGGCCGCTGTTCCTCCAGCGCAAGCCCGGCATAGCCATAGAGGCGCACGACCAGATGATCGACCTGCTGGCGCAACGTCGAAGCGACCATCTTGCACAGCGAGGTCTGCGGGCCGGGGGGCAGGCCCTTGGCCATGTCCGCCAATATGCGCAACTCGGTCATTTCCAGCGCCTGCGCTTCCAGTTCGATGCGGCTGAGCTGAGCCATGAACGCGCTGTCATCGGCCATGCAGCCGCCCAGGCCGTCCGGTTCGCTCTTGGCCGACGCGCGCAGCTTGCGCAGGTCGGACAGCAATTTGGGGGCGTGACAGGCCCCGCCGCGCTCGTTTTCGAGCAGGAATTTGGCGATTGTCCAGCCGGCGCCTTCTTCTCCCACCAGATTGTCGAGCGGCGCGGTCACGTCATCGAGATAGACTTCATTGACTTCATGATCGCCAGCCAGGCCGATGATCGGGCGGACCTCCACGCCGGGCTGGTTCATATTGACCAAGATGAAGCTGATCCCCGCCTGTGGCTTGGCGGCGGGGTCGGTGCGCAGCAGGCAGAATATGTGGGTCGCATGATGGGCGTGGGTGGTCCACAGCTTGCGTCCGTTGATCAGATAATGATCGTCCTTGCGCTCCGCCCGACTTTTCAGGCTGGCAAGGTCAGAACCGGCGCCGGGTTCGGAAAAGCCCTGACACCAGTAATCCGTCCCGTCCAGGATGCGCGGCAGGATGGTCGCCTTCTGCTCGGGCGTGCCGAAGCGGCAGATGACGGGACCGAGCAGTTTGAGGCTGAGCACCGGCAGGCTGGGCGCGTCGGCGAGCGCGCATTCCTTCTCGAAGATATAGCGCTGCACGGTGGTCCATCCCGTGCCGCCGCATTCGACCGGCCAGTTATAGGCAAGCCAGCCCTTGGCATGCAGGATGGCCTGCCATTCGCGGCCGATGTCCGGTTCGACGAACACGGTCGGGGTGCCGCACATGCCAGCGCGCAGATGGTCGGGCAGCGCCGCGTCGAGGAACGCGCGCACTTCCTGGCGGAAAGCTTCGTCCTGCGGGGAAAATTGAAGGTCCATAAAATCGCTCAGCGTTGCAGGATGGTGACGCCGGAAATGCCGGGCGCGCCGTAAACATGGGTGTAGCCGGTCTTGGGATCGCCCGGCACCTGTCGGCCGCCGCCAAGGCCACGCAACTGGATGACATTTTCATAGACCTGCCGCAGGCCCGACGCGCCGATCGGCTCGCCGCAGGCAAGGCAGCCGCCATCGGTGTTGACCGGCAGCCTGCCGTCGATCCGCGACCAGCCTTCCGCCAGCCATTCTTCCTGCTCGCCATCCTTGCAAAAGCCGTTTTCGGCCATGTGCATGATTTCCGCGCCGGATTCGGTGTCCTGCAACTGCGCGACGTCGATATCCTGCGGACCCACGCCCGCCATGTCATAGGCGGCGGCGGATGCCAGCAGGGTCGGCGCGCCACCGCGCACGACATCCAGCCCCGGCGCGAATACCTCGAACGATCCGGGCGGGCGGGTGCGCACCGCGGCCGCCTTGACCCGCACGGCGGTCCGGCCCAGTTCGCGCGCCTTCTTTTCGTTCGCCAGGATCAGCGCGACGCCGCCCTCGGCGGGTGAGCAGAACATATATTTGGTCAGCGGATCGTTGATCATCTGCGCGTTCAGGATGGTGTCGATGTCCACCGGCGCGCGACGCCAGGCATGGTCGGCATGAACGGCATTGTTGAACGCCTTTTCCGACACGCGGCCCAGCGACCGGCTGGTGATGCCATGATGCGCCATATAGCGTTGCAGCTTCATGGCGAAAAACTGGGTGGTCACCATCAGGCCGATTTCGCCATACCAGTCGGGCAGGCTATATTCGGCGGGCATCGCGTTGAACGCGCCGCGCGGATGCTTGTCGAAACCGAGCGCCATGCCGATGTCATACTGGCCCGAGGCGATGCCCTGCCAGGTGCCGATCATCGCCGACCCGCCGGTCGCGCAGCCATTTTTGACGTTGATGAAGGGCAGGCCGGTCAGGCCCAGCTCGTTGACGATCGTGTCGGCATTGCCCGCGGAGTCGGACCCGCCGAAGCCGAACTGGATATCTTTCCATTCGACGCCCGCGTCCGCCATCGCCTGACGCGCGGCAAAAGCGCCCTGTTGCAGGCCGGACAAGCCATCGGTGCGGCCAAAGGGGTGGATGCCGACCCCGACGATGAAGACGTCAGACATGCGTTATCCCTTCTGCACGGGCGCGAAGGCGTAGGTCAGGACCGGCTGGCCCGTTGCGTCGGTGGCGAACGGCATGATCACCAGCTCCATTTCCATGCCGATGCGGATCGCGTCGAACGCAACGCCCGTCAGTCGGGTTTCGACGATCACCGCGTCGGGCAATTCGACATAGCCGATGGCGAACGCCTCGAACGCTTCGGGACCGATATAGGGCGGGCTTTTGGGGCGAAAACGCTGGATGGTCCATGACCAGACTCTGCCGCGGCGGGGCAGTTCCACCGCATCGAAGCGTGCGTCGCCGACCGGGCAGGGGAAGACAATGCGGCCGGTGCCACGATCCCGCCCGCCGATCAGGCACGGGCGCGGTCCGTCGGTGAAGACGCCGTGCGCAACGGGAATGCCCTGATGGGTGGCGATGTCGGTGATGGCTCCGCTCCGATTTTGTAGGTCTGCGACAGACTATGGAAATGCGCGGGCGCAAAAGCTTCTGTAAGAAAGCATAGGTTGAGGATCGGATTGCGGCTCTAGCCCAAGAAAAAGCCCCGCCGCGGATAAGCCGGGCGGGGCTATAAATGCCGGTTTATCGACAGGATCAGTTGGCGGGAACGCCATCCATCATGTCGATGACGTGCGGCGTGGTGACAGCCGCCACGCTGCCCAGATAGCCAAGCTGGGTTGCCTTGAACACGGTCTGGCTGCGGTTGACCGCCTCCAGCTTGGTGGCTGCGTTATGGATGTGGAAGCGGACCGTGGCGCAGCTGCGCGACAGGATCATCGCGATTTCCACGTCGGTCTTGCCGACCGCAGCCCAGCGCAGGCATTCCACTTCGCGCTTGGACAGGCGGCAGTTCAGCGGAATCCACGGGCGCTGGCTGGTGACGCGCGAATAGCCGGTGATGAAACGTCGGCTGTGATATTCGAGCTGGTCGGCATAGAGATCGAACTCGCGCGACAGGTCTTCGCGACCTTCGTCCAGTGGCGAAAAGCTGACAACGCCGATCTGGCCGAAAGGCATATGGACGGGCACGACGATGACGGATTTGGCGTTCACCAATTCGGCGAAATTGGAAAGATCGATCTGCCCCAGCAGGGGATTATGCGCGCGGGTGTGGATCGCCTTGGCATTGACCCAGAAGGGATCGCTTTCATAGCGACAGGCGAAGGGCAGCGGCGACGTGAGCGCCAGCAGCGGCTTCTTCCACCATTGCTCCTTGGAGGAAGGCCAGCCGAACACGCTGTAGGCCAGGACATTGCCGTCCGCGTCGCACATCGGCATTTTCGATGCGATGTTGGAGCAGGCGGCGACTCGAAAATTGCCTATCTCTCGGGCAATATCGCGCAAGGCCTGCGCTGCGGGCAGAATCTCCGCCGGCGTCGCAATCGCGGTTGGGATTTGCTTGCTGGAACGCATGTCCGTACCGATCTGTGTCGGCGTTTCGGGGGCGTTCGGGCAAGCGGTTAAGCTGTCGCCTGATCTCTCCATAACTTAGGTTTACTCCTCCGCCCGAACTCCATCAAGCAAAAGAAAACCTATGAATAGTGTGAGGTTTTTAAGAGTTACCCGACGAGAACTATCGGAATGGGCAGGCAAACATCGCCCCAGCCCATATTATTGCTGATCGACAGGCGCGGCGTCGCGCAACTATCAGTGAGGGTGCCTTGAATTTCGATCTCAGCGAGGAGCAGGCGCTGCTCCGCAACCTCATGGAAAAATTCGCGGGCGATCGTTATGATCCCGCCAAGCGACTGGCCTATGTTCGCCAACCGGGCGGCTATTGCCCGCAGGGATGGTCGGCGCTGGCGGAAACGGGGCTGCTCGCCTTTCCCTTTGCCGAGGAATATGGCGGTTTTGGCGGTGGCAGCGTCGAGCTGATCACGGTTATGGAGGCGATGGGTCGGTCGGTCGCGGTCGAGCCGCTGCTGCCGGTGATCATCCTGGGCGCGGGTGCGATCGACAGTGCGGGCACGGACGCGCAGAAGGCGTCGTGGCTGTCCCGGATCGCCAGTGGCGAGGCGATGGCTGCGCTGGCCCATGGCGAGCATGATGCCCGGTTCAACCAGGACAGCGTTGCGAGCCGCGCAGCGGGCTCCGGCGATAACGTACAACTGACCGGTGCCAAGCAAATGGTTCTGGGCGGCGGCTTTGCAGATGTTTTCCTGGTTTCGGCACGCGACATAACGGGCAGCATAGGCCTGTATCTGGTGCCTGCCGACGCGGAAGGCCTTACGGTCCGCAATTACCGGATGACTGACGGGTCGGTGGCGAGCGATCTGGTACTGAACAAGGTTACGGCCGAGCCGATGGCGGGCGGCATGGCGGCGTTGGCGGCGACATTGGCGCAAGCGCGGCTGGCGATCTGTGCCGAACTGGTCGGCCTGATGGGCATGATGTTCGACGCCACGCTCGACTATATCAAGACGCGCAAGCAGTTCGGGCAGGCGATCGGATCGTTCCAGGCGATCCAGCATCGGATGGCCGACAATTATGCCCGCGTGGAACTCAGTCGCTCCCAACTCTATCGCGCCGTCGCCACGGATCGCGACGATCCGGGCCGGGAGGCCGCGATTACAGGGGCCAAAGCCTATATCAGCGACAGCGCCATGGCGCTGGGCGAAGACGCGGTGCAACTGCATGGCGGCATCGGTATCACCGAAGAACTGATGGTCGCCCAGGCGTTCAAGCGGGTTTTGTTCCTCGCCTCGCTACTGGGCGACAGCGATTGGGAATTGCGCCGCTACGGGGCGATGGCGGCTTAAGCCGTCAGGTCCACCATCACCTTGCCGACATTGCCGCCCGAAAAGAGTTTGCCATAAGCGGTGAGCGTATTTTCCAGACCGGCGGTCACATCGAAGTCCATGCCGACCACGCCAGATTCGAGCCACGGGCCGGTCAGCCGGTTGATCTCCCCACCTCGAAAATAGAAGTCAGGCGAGAAGAAGCCCGCGACCGTCAGCCGTTTCATCAGGATCAAATCGAAATTATGCGGGCCGACCCGTTCCGCCTTGTCGTAAGTGGAGATGAGACCACAGATCGCGATCCGCCCGTTCATCGCCATGGCGGGTAGAGCCGCATCCAATATCTCGCCGCCCACGCAATCGAAGAAGCAGTCGATCCCGCCTGGGGCCAGTTCGGCCAGACGCGCGGCCAGATCTTCCGATTTATAGTCGATCGCAGCGGCAAGGCCGTAGCAGCTCGTCAGCAGCGCGCATTTGTCCGGGCCACCGGCTATGCCGATGACGCGGCATCCCATCGCCTTGGCAAACTGCGCCGCCAGCAGGCCGGTCGCCCCGGCGGCGGCCGACACCAGCACGGTCTCGCCGGGCCGCACCTTGCCATATTCGGTCAGGCCCACATAGGCGGTCCAGCCATTGGGACCAAGCACCGCGAAATGTTGGCGCATGTCGGCGATCGGGTCGACCGTCCAGATGTCGCCCATATCGGGATACAGCACGCTATAATCGGCCCACTGGCCATAAGCGCGCACGATATCGCCGGCCTTGTAACCGGCGTGGCGCGATTCCACGACTTCGCCCAGCACGAAACCCACGATCTTGCTGCCCAGCGGGGTCGGGTCCATATAGCTGTCCGTGCGCGGCGTCAGCCACATGCGCGTTCCGGCGTCGAGCGATAGCCACAGGTTGCGGACCAGTAGCTGATTCTCGCCGATCCGGGGCATCTCTTCCTCGCGCAGCTTGATGCCGGAGGCGAAATCCGTACCGTGGGGGTAGGATTCCAGTTTCCAGAAACGGTTCATGCGCGTCATCCTCTCTATGTCCTGATGCCGACATGCTTTGTCCAGCCGCGCGATGCAGCTATGAGAAGCATCAATTGTCGGTGGGCTTGGCGCAGGTCACATCCGGCGCGAGTGAGAGAGGCGGGTTTTTCAGGGCAATGAGCGAAACATATCATCGGGTCGTGCAGGCGTCTGACATTGAGGAAAAGACGATGCTGCCCTTCATCGTCAATCGTTGGCCGCTGTTCCTGTGCCGCGAAGAGGGCGCGATCCACGCGATCATCAACCGCTGCACCCATGCCGCCGCCGAACTAGCACCGGGGGGCAAGGTGCGGCGTGGATCGGTGATGTGCCCGCTGCACGGCGCGCGGTTTAAGCTCGCCAATGGCGAATGCCTGGGCGGGGCCGGCTATAAGCCGCTGAAACTGTTTCCCTGGCGGGAGACGGAGGATGGCTGGATTGAGGTGGCCGTTCCCGACGAGGCACCCGGCATGGAGCATCTGCCGGTCAAGCCGCTGAGCTAGCTACCCTTTGCCCTCGATCGCCCAGGCGATGCCCCGGCGTAGCAATTCGTAGAAGACCGGCAGATCCCAGGCGCAGCGATCGACCGTGGGCCAATAGTCGAGGTGCGGCTGCATGTCGTAATGGCCGCGGCAATGGCCCAGCGTATTGTAGAGCACCGCGCCCTTGTCCTGCGGCTTGATGTAAAGGACGGGATGCTTGTCCTGCGCCCACTCATGTTCGTCGAACCCGGTCGCCTCGCCCGCAAATTCCGTCTCCAGCAGCACATGCAGGTCGCCGTGCCGCTCCATCAGATAAAGTTCGTCGGTCGTCTCGAACGGTTCGATGCCCTTTGTGATTGCATGGGCGGGATCGGCTACCGTCACCGCATAGGGCGCGATCGGCGGATGGGCGATGAACTGCGAACCCAGCGTCTCCATGAACAGGGGCGCCCAGCGCGGGCTGCCATACAGGCCATTGTCAAACAGGCGCAGCACGGAATTGGTGCCGTGCAGCGCATACCAGCGCCCGCCGCCCTTCACCCAGTCGCGCAACGCCTCCTGCGCTTCCAGCGACGGCACCACGTCACAAGTATAGGTGATCAGGAAATCGGCGCTGCGGATCGCGTCGATTTGGCTATAATCCTCGAACACGCGGGTGCGGATACGCTCGTCCTCGCCCAGCAGCTTCAACAGCTCCAGCCGGGCGAAGTCGATATCATGATAGAGGCCCCCTGCGATCAGGACGCAGTTGATGCGCTTGGCTTCGGTCATGGCCGCGCCTCCGTTCAATATGCCACACCCTTGGTCATCGAACCGTCGATCCGCACATTCGCACCAGTCATATAGCGGCAGGCGGGCGATGCGATGAAGGCGATCGCCTTGCCCATTTCCTCGCCCGTACTCATGCGTCCGAAGGGGATCTGGGTCAGGATCGAATCGTGAAATTCTGCCATATTATCCTTGATATACTGCCATGGACCGTCGGGCGTGAAGACCGGCCCTGGGGTCACGCAATTGACCCGGATTCCCTGCGCCGCATATTTCTGCGCCAGCGCCGCACTATAGTTGATGATCGCGGCCTTCAGCGCATTATAAGGCTGCGGCCCCATAAATTCCTCGACCGCGCCGGTGGAAGAAATGGTTACGATCGACCCGGCATCGGATTTTTCCAGCGACGGCATCGCGGCCTGAATACCCCGCACCAGCGGCAATATGTCGCCGTTGAATACCGTATTCCAGCCATCGACCGTATCCGCGCCGGGATTGACCGATACGAAGGATATGAAAATGTCGCAGCCGCCAAGTTCATCGGCGGCCTGCGCGATCCACGCCGGAAAAGCGTCGGCATCGGTCACGTCGACCGATGCGCCGATCGCCTTGACGCCGATGGCGGAAATTTCAGCGACGGCCGCGTCGACCTTGGCCTGAGTACGGCCGCACAACGCGACGTTGCAACCTTCGGCGGCGAGCACGCGCGCGACGGCAAGGCCCATGCTCGCATTCGCGCCTGCCAAAATCGCCTTGCGGCCCTTCAATCCCAGATCCATGGCCTCTGCTCCTCTATCGGCGGTCCGCGCCCGCGCGCAGCCTTTGGTAGCTTGTCTAGCCCAAGCAGATCTATGCGGCACTGGCGTTTCCGTCAGTGTTCCTACCCCATGGAATTGACAGGGGCCAAAGCGGACGGACCAGCTTATGATGGCGCGACAAAGAGCAGGGAGAGATGATTTCAACATGGGTAAAGCCGTTCTCGCCGACCTTGTGCGGAGCCATGCGCAGGCGCGGCCCGACGCTATCGCGCTGACGTTCGAGGGGCGCGACAGCCGCTATGCGGCGCTCGACGCCAATGCCAGCCGGGTCGCGAACGGGTTGATCGCGGCGGGTATCGCGGCAGGTGATCGGATCGCTTTTCTCGGCAAGAATAGCGATCTTTATTTTGAATATTGGCTGGGCGCGGCCAAGGCGGGTGTGGTGCTGGTGCCGGTCAACTGGCGACTCGCGCCGCCCGAAGTTGCCTATATCCTGGCGGACAGCGGACCTCGGCTGGTGCTGGCGGACCCCGATTTTCTGGACCGGCTGGACATGGACGGCGGCTATCCGATCCTGTCTACCGCGCCGACCGATGGCTATCGCGATTTTTCGCAATGGCGTGACGCACAGGACGCGACCGATCCGCGCCGCGACGCGGCCTATGACGAACCGGTGCTGATACTCTATACATCGGGCACGACCGGCGATCCCAAAGGCGCGATGCTGACCAACCGCAGCCTGCTGGCGTTGCGGCAGGATACGTCCGACGCGGCGATGCCCGAATGGAATCGCTGGAGTGCGGACGATGTCGCGCTGATCGCGATGCCGATTTTCCATATCAGCGGATCAGGCTGGGGCCTGTGGTCGCTCCAGCATGGCGGCAAGGGCGTGGTGGTGCGTGATTTCGATCCGCATCAGGTGCTGGGCCTGCTGACGCAGCATCGCATCACCAAGATCATGATGGTGCCCACCGCGATGCGGATCGTGTGCGATCATCCCGATGCCGCGACCACCGATTTCAGCTTCCTCAAAACGATCTGCTATGGAGGGTCGGCCATCCCGCTGGACCTGATGCGCCAGGCGATCGCCGTGTTCGGCTGCGGTTTCGCGCAGATGTACGGCATGACCGAAACGGCCGGGACGATCGTAGGCCTGCCGCCGGAGGATCATGATCCACAGGGCAATGCGCGGATGCGCGGGGTCGGCGTACCCTTGCCGGGCGTGGAAGTGCGGATCGTCGACGAAGGAGGACAGGAAGTTGCGCGCGGCGAAGTAGGCGAGATCGCGGTGCGCTCCCCGGCCAACATGATCGGCTATTTCAACCGGCCGGAAGCGACGGCGGAGACGATCGACGCCGATGGCTGGATGCGCACCGGGGACGCGGGTACGATGGACGCGGACGGTTATCTGTACCTTGCCGACCGGATCAAGGACATGATCATCACCGGGGGCGAGAATGTCTATCCCGCCGAAGTGGAAAATGCCCTCTACAGCCATCCGCAGGTTAGCGACGTCGCGGTCATCGGCGTGCCCGATCTCAAATGGGGGGAGGCGGTCAAGGCGATCGTCGTGCCGGTCGAAGGCGAGGCCCCCGATCCCGCCGCGTTGATCGCCTGGGCGCGCGAGCGGATCGCCGCCTATAAGGCACCCAAGACCATCGACTTCCGCGACAGCCTGCCGCGCAATCCGTCGGGCAAGATATTACGCCGCCTGTTGCGCGATGAATATCGCTGACCTCTTGTTTCCGGCAGGTCACGGGCATCGACCAAAGGCATAGCGTACCGTCAAACAAGCCCAGGAGAGCGAGCGCATGACCGTCAATTTCACCGGCCCGCTGGAGGACCGCATCGCGATCCGCGAGGTGCTGGAAACCTATGCCGACGCCGTCAATCAGGTGAACGAAGACGTATGGGCGTCGCTATGGGTCGAGGACAGCCATTGGGATTTGTCGCATTATCCTGAACTGGGCATCGTCGACGGCAAGGAAGCGATCGTCAAATTATGGCGCGACGCCATGCCAGCCTATCCCAAACTCAGCTTCCTGATCGGCATCGGATCGATCAAGGTCGATGGTGATACCGCCCAGGCGCGCGCCTATATCTCGGAAATCTATGAAGAACCGGGCACGCTCAAGGATAAGCGCGCGCGGGCCTGCTATCATGACAAGCTGGTGAAGCGCGACGGGCAGTGGTTCCTCCAGAGCCGCAGCTTCACTATCATCCATCAGACCTGAGGCGCGCGCGATGATCGTCATCACCGGACAGATATTTACCGACCCGGAAACACTGCCACGCCTATACGCCAGGCTTAAGGCGCTGTGCGAACCGTCGCGCGAAGAGGATGGCTGCCTCTTCTATCATATGGCGATGGAAGACCCGAACGGCGGCGTGATCATGGCGATGGAAGGGTGGCGCGATCAGGCGTCGCTCGACGCACATCTCGCGCTTCCCGCAATCGCGGCGCTGCTCGATGATTTCGGCGGGAAATTCAGTAATGATGTCCAGATTCATGAGGTTACGGGGTCGCAAAGGCTGACCCTGTAATTCCGCCCACTCTCCAATCGGGCGGAATTGGCCCGGTCGGCTGTTTCGCCGACCGGGCCTTTTTCATTTTGCCGTAATGCCGCCGTCGATCACCAGTTCCGATCCCGTCATGAAGCTGGCGGCGGGGGTGCAGAGATAGACGATGCCGCCCGCGATCTCGTCGGGCGTGCCCATGCGGCCCATCGCATGCCCGGCCGACACGGTGGCACGCGCGGTGGCTTCGTCGGGGAACAGGCCATCCTCGACATAGCGGGCGTAGATGGTGTCCATCATGTTGGTGTCGATCCCGCCGGGATGAACGCTGTTGACGCGGATCGGCAGGCCGATCATCGCATATTCCAGCCCCGCGCTCTTGCTGAACAGCTTCACCGCGCCCTTGCTCGCGCAATAGGCGGACATCAGCGCCGCGCCGCGCAATCCGCCGACCGACGACAGGTTGACGATGGACGAGCCGCCCTTGCGATCTTTGCCGCTGCGCGCCAGCAGATCCTGCGCGGCACGGGTGCCCAGGAACACGCCCTCCACATTGATGGCGAAGCATTTGCGAAATTCGGCGAGGGATGATGCGGCGATGCTGTTCGTCACGGAAATGCCCGCATTGTTGACCAATATGTCGAGCCGGCCATGGGTCGTGTCGATCCAGGCGATCAGCGCAGCCCAGCTATCCTCGTCGGTCACGTCGAGGCGGCGGTAGGCGGCGGCGCCATCGACAGTGGCGGTATCGGCAAGGTCGGTGGCGATCACCATGGAGCCAGCCTCGGCAAGGGCGAGACAGGTCGCGCGGCCGATCCCGCCGGTGGCACCCGATACCAGCGATATGGTGCCCGTCAGATCATAATTTGGCATATATTGTCCTTCATCGGTGGGGTCAGCGCGCGGTCCAGCCGCCATCGACCACGACTTCGCTGCCGGTCATATAGCTGGCATCGTCGCTGGCGAGGAACGCGACGACCTTGCCGATCTCGACCGGCTGGGCCAGCCGCTTGATCGGCGTGGTCGCCGCCATGGCGGCGATCAGCTCCTGCGCGGTGCAACCGTCGCGTTCCGCCCAGCGCGCCATGCCCTGATGCAGCAGGGGGGTTTCAACGAAACCGGGATGGATGGAATTGACGCGGATCGGCACGCCCGCATCGGCAAATTCCAGCGCGTTGGACTTGGAAAAGAGGCGCACCGCGCCCTTCGACGCATTATAAGCGGACACGTCGCCCATGCCGACCAGCCCCATGATGGAACTGACATTGATGATGCTGGAGCCGTAGGGGGTGCTGGCCCCGGCCTTGGCCAGCAATGGCTGAAACGTCTTGGTGCCCAGGAACACGGTGTCGACATTCAGCGTCATCAGCCGCCGCCAGTCGGCCAGCGCCAGATCCTGCACCTTGCCCGTCAGGTCCGACCCCACATTGTTCACCAATATGTCGAGATGGCCATAATCCTGCTCGACCCGCGCCCGTGCGGCCAGCCAGGCATCCTCCTGCGTGGCGTCGAGCGCGATATAGCTGGCATTTTCGATAGTCCCGACAGCATCGATCGCTGCGGGGCTGTCCTCCGCGTCCAGATCGGTGATGATCGTGGTCGCACCATCGGCCGCCAGGCATTCGCAGATGGCCCTGCCGATCCCGCGCAAGCCCCCGGAAACAAGCGCTATTCTTCCGTCCAGCCGTCCTTTGGCCATATCCTCATCCTTGTCCTGTCGGGCGCGATGTCGTGCCCATGTCTTCGCGATTCTTGTCCGCCTATGTCGCGCGCGCAACACCTGCGGCTTTTCACAGGGTGACCCTTAGCGATCAGGGGTGCATTCAGCCGCTATTGGCGGACTGCCCGCAGTCAAGACCATGAAAAGCGCAGGCGCACTTGCCGCGACGCACTGGGTTCAGTGGCCTTCGGACCGGCGGACCACAGCAGGGAGAGAGAATATCATGTCTATCGCGATCAATCGGCGGGTTCTGAAATTCACCGCCAGCGGCCTTGCCCTGTGCATCGCGGCGGCCGCGCCCGCCTTCGCGCAGGACATCGCCGCCCCGCAAGACCCCGCCCAGGCCGACGCGGCGCAAGGCGGCCTGACCGACATCGTCGTTACCGCGCGCAAGCGGGCGGAAAGCGTGCAGGATGTGCCCGTCGCCGTCACCGCCATTTCCGGCGAAATGGTTGCCCGGCAGGATCTGACCTCGATCGAGAAGATCGCCGCGCGCACCCCCAACCTCAATGTCGGCCGCGCCTCCAACGGATCGGGCGCGCAACTCACCCTGCGCGGCATCGGATCGTCCTCCACCTCGATCGGCATCGAACAGTCGGTCGCGGTCGTCGTCGACGGCGTCTATTATGGCCAGGGCCGCATCATCAACGAAGGTTTCTTTGACCTCGGCCGGGTGGAAATCCTCAAAGGGCCGCAGGCGCTGTTCTTCGGCAAGAATGCGACCGCAGGCGTGATCTCGCTGACCAGCGCCGATCCGGGTTCGGAGCAGGAGATCAAGCTACGCGCGGGTTATGAATTCAACGCGCAGCAGGTCCAACTGGAGGGCGTCTATTCGACCCCGCTGAGCGAAACGCTGGGCCTTCGCGTCGCGCTGCGCGGATCGAAAATGTATGAGGGCTATTACAAGAATGTCGCCGCGCCCTTCAATTATGCGACTTTCGATGTCGCAACCGGGACGCCTGGCAGCGTCATATCCAACCCCGCGCCCAGGGACCAGCCGGGCGAGAAGGAATTGCTGGGCCGCATCACGCTGAAATGGGAGCCGACCGATCGCTTCACCGCGACGCTGAAAGGGTCGGGCACCTATAACAAGACCAACAATAATAGCTGGAACTATGTCGCGTTCAATTGCCCGAGCGGCGTCAGCCAGCTCAATGGCTATGCCTGCGCGCGCGATTTCGTGGGGCATCAGAACAAGATTCCCGCAGCCTTCGCGTCGCAGATCCCCTTCGCCAAGGAAGATGGTAGCCTCTACAACCGCTATAAAAGCTGGGCGGTCACGGCGAACCTGGCCTATGAACTGGACGACGTGACGCTGACTTCGGTCACCAACTATAACTGGAACAACAACCAGTGGGCCTGCGCCTGCGACTTCCAGTCCAGCCCGGCATCCAACTGGGCCACGGAAAATTCGACCTATCACGCCTTCTCGTCGGAATTCCGCGCGCTCACTACCTTCGACGCGCCGATCAACCTGATGGTGGGGGCGCTCTACCAGAAGACCAAGCGCACCTTCGACCAGTATATCGTGCTCGCCGGCCTCACCAACAGCGCCGCCGCGCCGGAGGATGAATTTCTCGCTACGCGCAAGACCAGCTTTACCGATGGCGAGACGATCGCTGCCTTCGGCCAGGTTACATGGAAAGTCATCCCGACCGTCGAAATCGCAGGCGGCGTGCGGTACACGCATGAGACCAAGGACAGCTTCTTCACTCAGCCCTACAATAACCCCGGCGTCGCCGCGATCTTCCGCCCGCAGGACGATCCGGACGGGCTGGGCGTGATCACCGCCGACCAGACGTTCAACAACTGGTCGCCCGAAGCGACGATCACCTGGAAACCCCATCGCGACCTGCTGGTCTATGGCGCGTTCAAGACCGCCTACAAGTCGGGCGGCTTTTCCAACGGAGGCATCAACAGCAAGCTGTCGGCGGTCCCGTTCGAGGATCTTACCTTCAACCCGGAAAAGGCGAGCGGGTTTGAAGCGGGCATCAAATCCACGCTGATGGACAATCAGCTTCGCCTGAACCTGGGCCTCTACACCTATGGCTATAGCGACCTTCAGGTCGACTTCTTCAACTCACCCATCTTCGCCTTCCAGACGCTGACCGCTGATGCGCGGACCAAGGGCGTGGAACTGGAATTTGAATATGCGCCGCGTTCGGCCCAGGGTCTCAATCTCCACGGCTCGATCAACTATAACCGCGCCCGCTATACCAGCTTTCCCGACGCGCCCTGCTATGCCGGGCAGAGCCAGTCGGAAGGGTGCAATGTCGCCGTGGGTGCCGCGTTCCGCCAGAATCTGAAGGGCCAGCCACTGTCGGTCGCGCCCGAATGGACCGGGACGATCGGCGCGTCCTATGACATGGTGATGGACAATGGCATGACCGTCGGCTTCAATGCGGACGCCCGCTACAGCGACTCCTATCTGGCGTCGGGTTTCGGCAGCCTCGACTCCAGGCAGGGCAGCTATGTTACGATCGACGCAGGCATCCGGGTCGGGACGGCGGATGAACGCTGGCAGCTTGCGCTGATCGGCAAGAACCTGACCAACCGCTTCTATGTGACCGGCGCGGTCGACGGTCCTTCGACCGGCGGCGCATCGGGCGGGCTGACACCGGCCCATGCCGACCAGCTTGGTTTCGGCACGCTGCCGCGCACCGTGATGGTGCAGCTTTCGACCAAATTCTGAACTCTATCGGGCGCTTCCTTCGGGAGCGCCCTTTTTCTTACGGAGACGATCATGGACGCCGAACGCTACGCCGCCATCAGGGCCATGGTCGAAAATCTCTATGCGCTGACCGGGGCGGGCAAATGGGATGAGGTCGCCGACCAGTTGACCGACGATTTCAAGATCGTGGAGGCCGACAGCCTGCCCTTCGGCGGCGTCTATGCGGGCAAGGACGCGTTGCAGCAGCTTTTCACCAAGGTTTTCGCTTTCTGGGAAGACCCGTCGCTGGAGCGCAAGGACATGACGATTTCGCAAGATCATGCGATCGTCATGCTGTCGTTTCATGCCACATCGCGCTATAATGGCGAACGGCTGGAGATGCCGCTGTGCGAGGTGTTCCACCTGCGCGGCGACAAGTTCAGCGGCATCACGCCCTATTATTACGACACCGCCGCCATCTGCCGCGCGTCGGGGACGATCGCGCCCGCCTGAAGCGTTCCGGTGGCCTGCGATTTCTGGCAGGCGGCAAAGGGCGCGGACCTTGCCATGATAGGCGAACGACAGGCGCAACGGGACAGAGGATGGGCAAGAGCATGAGCAATCTGGCGGGCAAGGTCGCCCTGGTCACGGGCGGCACGTCGGGCATCGGCAAGGCGACGGTCGAGCGGCTGGTCGCCGACGGCGCGCAGGTCATCTTCACAGGATCCAACGATGCGGCAGCGGCAGGGATCACCGCCGCCACCGGCGCGACCTTTTTCAAAAGCCGGGTGCAGGAACCCGCCGACTGGACGCGGTTCGACGCGCTGGTGCGCGCCGATTTCGGCCGGCTGGACATCGCCTTCGCCAATGCCGGGATGGAACGCGGCGACAGCAGCGTCGAAATGATCGCGCTCGATGACTGGAACGGCTTGCTGGACGTCAACCTGACCGGGGTCATGCTCACCGCGCAGGCCGCCGTCCGCCTGATGCGCGACAATCCGGGCGGGCCTACGGGGTCGATCATCATCAACAGCTCGATGAGCGCGCATAAGGTGATGGGCAATTTCGTCGCCTATTCGACCACCAAGGGCGCGGTGCTGGCGCTGTCCAAATCGACCGCGATGCACTGCGCGAATGAAGGCATGAAGATCCGCTGCAACGCGATCCTGCCCGGCGTCGTCCAGACCGAGATGATCCAGGGGATCATCGACAAGTCGCCCGACAGCGCGGCGGCGCTGGCCGCCTATCAGGGCATGTCGCCGCTGCGCCGCATGGCGCAGGTGGGGGAGATCGCCGCGCTGGTATCCTTCCTGGCGTCGGACGAGGCGGCGTTCATATCCGGCGCGGAATATGCGATCGACGGCGCATCCACGGCCGGCATGATGGGGGTCTAGGCCATGACGCAGGCACCGGTTCATCCCCTGACGATCGACGGGCGCGACGCAGCCAACCTGCGCGGCGATCCGATCACCGGGGATCGCTATACCTCGCCGGAGTTCATGCAGGCCGAATGGGACCATATGTGGACCCGTATCTGGCATGTCGCGGGCCGCACGGCGGAACTGGAGGAGCCGGGCGACTATATCGTCCATGATTTCCGGCATGAAAGCGTCTTCTGCGTC
The DNA here is from genome assembly GCA_964562225.1 of uncultured Sphingobium sp. Classification (GTDB taxonomy): domain Bacteria; phylum Pseudomonadota; class Alphaproteobacteria; order Sphingomonadales; family Sphingomonadaceae; genus Sphingobium. The sequence continues at coordinate 25,534 of CAZLSU010000012.1, read as the reverse complement.
CTTCAGGATGACGGGTCGATCCGGGCCTTCTATAATAGTTGCCAGCATCGCGGCATGCGACTGGTCAATGACAGCGCGGCCGCCGACAGTTTCCAATGCCCCTATCATGGCTGGATCTGGGGCAGGGACGGCATATTGAACTATGCGCAGGACGCGCATGATTTCCCGCAGGGCGACCCGTGCGGCAAGATGAAGCTGAAGCAACTGCGCTGTGCCACATGGGGCGGTTTCGTGTGGTACACGATGGACGACCAGGCGCCCGACCTGCTCGCCTATCTTTCGCCCATGCCGGAAATCTACAAAAATTATCCGATGGATACGGCGGTGCGGGTTTTCTGGATGAAGATTGACCTCAACACCAACTGGAAGTTTGCGACCGACAATTTCTCCGAAAGCTACCACACCCGCACCGCCCATCCGCAGGTGCCGCCCTGGATCGACCAGGATGTCGATACCGCGCGGCATGAGATGTACCCCAACGGCCATGGCCGCACAGTGCAGCCGATGCGGCCCTCGCTCAGCGACCGCCTGCCCGACGGCGTGCCGCACCCGTTCGACCATTTCCTGCGCCAGTGGGATATCGATCCCGACAGCTATCCCGACTATGAGACGAAGGCGATGCAGGGCTGGCTCGACCTCAAAGCCGCTAAGCGTCGGCTGTGGAAGGAACGCGGCCATGTCCATTATGAGCATATGGATGACGAGCAGATCACCGACAGCCCGCATACGGTGATGTTTCCCAACGTCACCATTTCCTTCCTGCCCGACAATCTGATCTTCTTCCGCACAGAGCCGCATCCGACCGATCCGGGCAAATGCACATTCGACCTGTGGTGCATGGCCTTTCCGGTGGCGGGGCAGAGGGTGGTCGAATCGATCATGGCCGGGCCGCAGCCGCTGCGCGAGGCGGAGCTGGAGCATCGCACGTTCGACAATGGCCGGGGCGTGCCCGAGATCGAGGGCCAGATCGTCTATCAGGACATGATGCTGGCCGAGAATATGCAGCGCGGCATGCACTCGCGCGGCTATGGCGACGCCTATCTGACCGGTCAGGAAACGCGCGTGCGCTTCTTCCATGAGGTGCTGAACGACTATATCGAAGGGCGGCGGTAAGCGCCGCCTTGCAGCCGACCTCGCTAGAGTAAAGCAACGGTCCATCAATTAAGCGCATCCCGATCAAAGCGTCGGCGGCACCTTGTCGGGATCTTCGCTGACATAATAGTCGATCGTGCGGTGGAAATATTGATTGCCGCGCTCGTTGCGGCCGAAGGTGACATGCGGCACCGCGCCGGATTCCATGCCCTTCTGCACTTGCAGGCCGACGCCATAATCCTCGACATCCACCACATCGCGCAGCCAGTCCATCATACTCTCGATCCCCGCCGCATCCTCGGCATCCTTGGGACCATGGCGACGGATGAAGATCAGGTTGGTCATATTCTTGTCCGGCGTCGGGCCGGGGATCAGTTGCGCGACCTGGGTGATTTCGGGCGCGAAGAAGATGCTGACATTGGGGAAGATCGTCCGCACAAAGTCATAGCCTTCGTTCTCATGGCTTCCCCATGTCTCGCGCGGCATAGCGCCCAGCGCTTCCTTGATCCGCACCTGCGGATAACCGACGCGCAGATGCGGGCCATGGGCGGTGAAGCTCATGATGTTGCTGAAGGTGCGCGGATGGATCGTCTCGGGGTGTGCGGCGGCAAAATGATAGCCCTCCAGATAGCCGTCATAGGCGATTTTCCAGTTCGCCCCGTATATCCGGCGCGATCCGCAATAATGCCATTTATCCAGTTCATAGGCATTGAGGTCGTCCAGCATCCCGCCCAGATGCTTTTCGATATCCATGTCTGCGTCGGGGTCCAGGCTGACCCAGATGATGCCGCCTGCCTCTACGCAGGGCAGGGGACGCAGATTATGGTCCTCCTTGCAGATCGGCCCGAATTTCTTCGGCTCCGACACGCCGATCAGCTTGCCGTCATTGGCGAAGGTCCAGGCATGATAGGGGCAGGAAAAACGCTTGGCGTTGCCATGGCCCTCGGGCTTCAGGATCATGCCGCGATGGGTGCAGACATTGTACATCGCTGCGACCGTTCCGTCGGTCTTGCGGGTGATGAGGATGGGTTTGCCCATCAGGTCCATCGCCTTGTAATCACCCGGATTGGGCATTTCGGCGGTCAGCGCGGCAAGCAGCGGCAGCTTGAGGAAGATTTCCGACATTTCCCGCTCGAACCAGGCGGTGTCGGTATAGGCGGACGCGGGCACCTGCATCGTTTCCTCGGCGCAGTCGGTGGTGCCGCTTTCGACGAACTCCAGCATACGGGCGGCTTCTTCGCCGATAATGTCGTGATAACCCATGATCGTCTCTCCACCTGTGCCTAAAGACACACCACAGTCTTGCCGGTCGTCTGCCCGCTCATCAGGCGGATGAGCGCCTGCGGCGCGGCGTCCAGCCCATGACTGACATTTTCCAGCGGGCGTAGTTCGCCCGCCGCTACCCATGCACTGATACGCGCGGTCGCCTCGTCCAGATACTCCCCATGGTCATAGGTCAGGAACCCGCGCATCGTCGCGCGCTTGACCAATAGCTGCCATAGGTTGCGGATCGGATATGGCGCGTCGGCATGATCATAATTGGCAATCATGCCGCAAATGACGACGCGTGCATTCTGCGCCAGGTTGAGCAGCGCCGCGTCCAGGGTTTCGCCGCCGACATTGTCGAAATAAACGTCCACCCCATCGGGCGCGGCGGCGGCGATCTTGTCGGCCAGGTTGCCCGGCGCCTTATGGTCGATCACCGTGTCGAAGCCGATGCCACGGCACAGCGCCACTTTATCCGGCCCGCCCGTTATCGCGATGGTGCGGCAACCTGAAAGGCGCGCGATCTGGCCCGCGACATTGCCGACCGCGCCTGCCGCCGCGCTGATCAACACCGTGTCGCCGGGTTTGATCTGGCCGATCGCAAACAGCCCGACATAGGCGGTGAGGCCCGAAGGCCCGAGCGTCCCCATATGCAACGACATCTGGTCGCGGTCGGGGACCGTGCATTTTTCAAGGCCCAGGGCATCCGCGCCAAGCAGGCTATATTCCTCCCACCCCGCCAGCGCGCGGACGATATCGCCGGGGGCGAAACCCTCGATACCGCTTTGCACCACTTCGCCCATCGCCATGCCGCGCACCGTCTCGCCGATCGCGACCGGGGGCAGGTAGCTGGGGCGATCGTCCAGGAAGCCGCGAATGGCGGCGTCTATGGCGAAAACGCGGTTGCGCACCAGCATGGTGCCCGCGACGACGGCGGGCAGGGGCGCATCCTGCGCGGCGAAATCCTGGGGCACGGGCGATCCGACGGGGCGGCGGGCCAGCGTGATCCTGCGGTTTGAACCTTCCATGTCTCTCCATCCGGCCTCATGATCCGGTTCTGTCCCGCAGATGATAGGGGCGGGGCGGCGCGTGAAGCCCTGTCATTACCGCTAGGTCGCAGCGTGGCCCCTTGGAATGCCTGACGCAATCCATAGGTCCAAGGCCAAGCGCGATCCGCTAGGGTGCGACCCAAGGAAGAGGAGATTCGATCGATGGCCGAGAGCGACCCCAGGATCAAGGCACCCGCGCAGATTAAGGGCGAACCCCTGCCGCGCTGCCCCGGCACATCCTATCGCGACCTGGCGCTGGAGGACACCAATGAGGTGCCCGAATATCTGTACCAGGATGTGTATGAAAATCTGGGGTCCGACCCGATCCCCACATCACGCTATACCGACCCGGCCTTTTTCGAGCTGGAAAAGGAAAAGATGTGGCCAAAGGTGTGGCAGTTCGCCGTGCGCGAGGAAGAGCTGCCCGAGCCGGGCGACTATGCGGTCTATGAGAATGTCGGCAAGTCCTTTATCCTGGTGCGGCAGCAGGACATGTCGATCCGCGCCTTCTACAATGTCTGCCTGCATCGCGGCCGCAAGCTGAAGCTGGACAGCGGCTGGGCGGGTGAATTGCAATGCCCGTTTCATGGTTTCACCTGGAACATGGACGGATCGATGAAGCAAATCCCCTGTCGCTGGGATTTCTCACACCTGTCCGATGAAAAGATGGCGCTTCCCGAAGTGTCGGTCGGCCGATGGGGCGGCTATGTCTTCATCCGCGAGGCCGAGGAAGGTCCGACACTCGAAGAGTTTCTCGCGCCTCTCCCTGAGCATTTCCAGCGCTGGAAGCATGAGGAATGCACGACCGTCATCTGGGTGGGCAAGGTCGTTCCGGCCAACTGGAAAGTGGTGATGGAGGCTTTCATGGAAAGCTGGCACACCGTCGTCACCCATCCGCAATTGCTGCCCTTCACCGGCGACGCCAACTCATCCTATAATATCTATGGCGACTATACGAACCTGACGGTCACGCCGTTCGGCACCATGTCGCCCCATATCGACGCCACCGGCAAGGAACAGCAGTGGATCGTCGACGAATTCGTCAAATATAATGGCCGCTCGTCGGACAATTATGAGGAGCAGCCCGAGGGCGGCTACAACGTCAAGGTGCCCAACGGCATGACCGCGCGTGCGGCGCTGGGCGAAAGCCTGCGCGAGACGACCAGCAAGATGTTCGGCAAGGATATCGGTTTCGCATCGGACAGCGAGATGATGGATGCGCTGCTCTACAACGTCTTCCCCAATTACAGCCCCTGGGCCGGGTTCCAGCCCAACATCGTCTATCGTTGGCGGCCATGGCACGATGTCGATCATTGCCTGATGGAGGTGCGCATTCTGACCCGTACGCCGCCGGGGCAGGAACCGCCCAAATGCCCGTCGATGCATTTCCTGACCGACGCGCAGAAATGGACCGAAGCGGCTGAGATCGGCATATTGGGCGATGTGTTCGAGCAGGACATGGAAAATCTGCCCTTCGTCCAGCAGGGTCTCAAATCCTCGAAAAATGGCGAGGTGCAACTGGCCAATTATCAGGAAATCCAGATCCGCCAGTTCCAGAACACGCTGATGAAATTCATCGACGGATAGTTGAAGAGCCTGTGTCCGTTCGGGCTGAGCCTGTCGAAGCCTTGTACTTCTCCAAGAAGCGCAGCCCTTCGACAAGCTCAGGGCGAACGGTGATCGGAGCGGGGGAAGCATGACGAATAGCAATAGCGCCGAACAACGCTTCGCCGGATCGGGCGCGATCCGCGAAGGACATGGCTTTGATATCGATCGGCTCGTCGCCTGGATGACGGACAATGTGGACGGCTTTGCCGGGCCGCTTGGCGTCGAACAGTTCAAGGGCGGCCAGTCCAACCCGACCTACAAGCTGACGACGCCGACCCGCAACTATGTGATGCGCCGCAAGCCGCCCGGCAAGCTGCTGAAGGGTGCCCATGCGATCGAGCGGGAATATCGCGTCATCAGCGCGCTGGGCGCGGCGGGCTTTCCCACGGCCCATGCCTATGCGCTGTGCGAGGATGAGCATGTCGTCGGCACGGCCTTCTACCTGATGGAAATGGTCGAGGGTCGCATCTTCTGGGATTCGACGCTGCCGGGGCTGACGACGCAGGAGCGGCCGGTCTATTTCGACGCGATGAACGCCACCATCGCGCAACTGCACGGCTTCGATCCCGAAGCGATCGGCCTTGGCGACTATGGCCGGGCAGGCAATTATTTCGAGCGGCAGATCGGCCGCTGGTCGCGCCAATATGCCGAGGATGCTGAAGCCGGGCGGCTGGCCGACATGGACTGGCTGGTCGACTGGCTGCCCGCCCATATCCCCGTCGGTGACGAAAGCAGCGTCGTCCATGGCGATTTCCGCGCCGATAATATGATCTGGCACGCGACCGAACCCAAAGTGCTGGCGGTGCTTGACTGGGAACTCTCGACGCTGGGGCATCCGCTCGCCGATTTCACCTATCATCTGATGATGTACCATCTGCCCCCGCACATCATCGGCGGGTTCAAGGGCGCGGACCTGGATGCGCTCAACATCCCGCGCCAGGACGATTATGTCGCGGCCTATTGCACGCGGACGGGCAGGGCGGGGATCGACAATCTGCCCTTCTACCTCGCCTTCAATATGTTCCGCTTCGCCGCGATCATCCACGGCATTAAGGGGCGGATGGTGCGCGGCACGGCGTCCTCGCCCGAAGCGGCCAGCCTGGTCGATACATTGCCCGAACTGGCCGGCCTCGCCCGCGCCATGGCGGAACGAAAGGACTGATTCTCCATGGTTATCGATCCCCATCCCGCGCCGACGCAGCGCGCGGCCGATCTCGCCGCCCGCGTGGAAAGCTTCGTGCGCGAAACGATCATCCCCTATGAAAAAGACCCGCGCCAGGACGCGCATGGTCCCATGGAGGCACTGGTCGCCGAGATGCGCGACAAGGCGCGCGCCGCCGGGCTGATGACGCCGCATGTGCTGCCCGAAGGCGGGCACCTGACCCATCGCGAGACGGCGATCGTGCTCAAGAAGTCCGGCCTGTCCATCCTTGGCCCCACCGCGCTCAACACCGCCGCCCCGGACGAGGGCAATATGTATCTGATCGGCAAGGTCGGCACCCAGGCGCAGAAGGATCATTTTCTTGCGCCCATGCACCGCGGGGAGGCCCGCTCCGCCTTCTTCATGACCGAACCGGCCGAGGATGGCGGCGCGGGCGCCGATCCGTCGATGATGCAAACGACCGCCGTGCAGGACGGCAATCACTGGGTGATCAACGGGCGCAAGGCGTTCATCACCGGGGCGAAGGGTGCAAAGGTAGGCATTGTCATGGCCAATAGCGGCACGGCGGAAAAGATGGCGGCGACCATGTTCCTGGTCGACCTGCCCGACCCCGCGATCCGCATCGAGCGGGTGATGGATACGCTGGACGGCTCCATGCCCGGCGGTCATTCGGTGATCGCGATCGACAATCTGCGCGTGTCGCCCGATCAGGTGCTGGGCGAGTTGCACAAGGGGTTCGACTATGCGCAGATCCGCCTCAGCCCGGCGCGGTTGACGCATTGCATGCGCTGGCTGGGGGCGTGCATCCGCGCGCAGGAAATCGCGTCGGCCTATGCGTGCAAGCGCCACGCTTTCGGCAAGCCGCTGATCGACCATGAGGGGGTGGGCTTTCCGCTGGCGGAGAACCTTATCGACCTCAAACAGTGCGAACTGATCATCGACTGGTGCGCCGATGTGCTGGACACGGGCGCGCTGGGCACGACGGAAAGCTCGATGGCCAAGGTCGCGGTGTCCGAGGCGCTGTTTCGCGTTGCCGACCGCTGCATCCAGGTGATGGGCGGCACCGGCGTCACGCAGGACACGATGGTGGAGCAGGTATTCCGCGAAATCCGCGCCTTCCGCATCTATGACGGCCCGACTGAGGTGCATAAATGGAGCCTCGCCAAGAAGATCAAGCGCGCCAACAAGGTGCATTGATGCGCCAGTTGACCGTCATCGACCGGTCGGTCGGCCGCCCCGTCGCCAAGACCGATTTCGCGATGGTCGATGCGCCGATGCCCGTGCCGGGTGCAGGACAGATGCTGCTGGCGACCCGCTGGCTCGGCTTTGAACCCGCGCAAAAGGGCTGGATGGAAAATTTCGGCGGCTATGTCGCGCCGATCGAACTGGGCGATGTCATGCGCGGCATGGGCGTGGCCGAAGTGGTCGAGAGCAACGAGGGCAAATGGCCGGTCGGCACGATGCTGACCGGCATGACCGGCTGGACCGAATATCTGGTGAGCGACGGGACCGGCTTCGACGCCTGCCATAGCGATCTGCCGCCCGAAGCGATGCTGGGACTGCTTGGCATACCCGGCCTCACCGCATGGGTCGGGCTGCACAGCATCGGCCGCCCGGTGGCGGGCGATGTCGTGGTCGTGTCGGGCGCGGCCGGGGCGACGGGTTCGGTGGCAGGGCAGTTGGCGAAGATCGCCGGATGCCATGTCATCGGCATCGCGGGCGGACCGGAAAAATGCGCCTGGCTGGTCGAGGAAGCCGGGTTCGATGCCGCGATCGACTATAAGGCGGGCGACGTGGCGAAGCAGATCAAGGCGCTGGCCCCCGGTGGCATCGACCTGATCTACGATAATGTCGGTGGCGACATACTCGACGCGATGCTGGCGCGGCTGGCGATTGGTGCGCGCGTGGTCCTGTGCGGCGGCATCAGCCGGTACGAACAGGGCGGCAAGATCGCCGGGCCGGCCAATTATTTCAACCTGATCCTGCGCCGCGCGACGATGGGCGGTTTCATCGTGCTTGACCATGAAAGCGAATGGCCCGCGATCCGTGCGCGGCTGGCGGCGTTGGCGCTGGCGGGCAGGATCAAATCGCAGATGGACGTGCTCGAAGGGCTGGAACGGGCGCCCGAGGCACTGGGGCGGCTGTTCACCGGGGCCAATCGGGGCAAGCAGGTCGTGCGGCTGTAGGGCGTGTCCCCCGGCGGAGGCCGGGGCCGCCCGCCTGGTTGCGCAACATCGAGAGCGGCCCCGGCCTCCGCCGGGGCGACGCAACGCTATACCAGCTTCAGGATCATCTTGCCCTGATTGCTGCCCTCGAACAGGCGCAGGAACGCCGGGAACGCATTGTCGATACCCTCGTCGATATGCTCGTCGAAGCGCAGCTTGCCTTCGCCGACCAGCCCCGCCATCGCCATTCCGCCCTCGGCAAAGCGATCCAGAAACTCGCTGATCAGGAAGCCGCGAATGGTCGCCATGCGGGCGATGATTTTCCACAGGTTGCGGGTACCATAGGGTTCGCCATTATATTCGGAGATCAGCCCGCACAGGCCGATGCGCGCATGGGGATTGATATGGTCGAGCGTCGCGTCAAGGCCGATGCCGCCGACATTCTCAAACACCAGGTCGATGCCATCGGGGCAGGCTTCGCCGATCGCGGCGGTCAGCGCCACGACATCCTTGCCGCGATAGTCGATCGCGGCGTCGAAGCCATAATCCTCGATCAGGCGGCGGCATTTCTCCGGCCCGCCCGCAATGCCGACGACACGCGCGCCGACCAGCTTGCCCAATTGCCCGGCCATCGAGCCTACCGCACCCGCCGCGCCGCTGATCAGGAAGGTTTCGCCTGGCTGGGGCTTCAATATGTCGTTGACGCCAAAATAAGCGGTCAGCCCCACCGCGCCCATGACCGACAGATAATGGGTGACGGACGGCACCAGGGACGCGTCGATCGGGCTGGTAAAGCCGCCCTTCCGCGCCACCGAATAATGTTCGATCTTGTTGAGACCCATCACCCAGTCGCCCGGTGCATAGCCCTCCAAATTGCTCGCCTCCACCACGCCGACCGTGGTGGCGCGCACCGCGTCGCCCAGTTCGACCGGCGGCAGGTAGCTGGGCACATCGTCCAGCCAGCCGCGAATGGCGGGGTCGAGCGAGGCATAATGGTTGCGCACCAACATCTCGTCGGGGCCAATCGTGGGCACTGGCTCGTCCACCAGCGCGAAATCATCGGGCTTGATCAGCCCGTCGGGACGCGCAGTGAGCAGGAAACGGCGGTTGCTGGTCATATCTGTCATCGTCCCGATGTGCCCGACGCCCAATCGCGCGTCTGGCTGAAATCCGTGCCGTTGCGGCCGGGTAAGTGAACCGTGGGCATATCGGCCATGAAGCCGTCGCTCGGCTTGTCCTTGCGCGCCCAGTCGATCAACTCGCGGCGGCGCTGGATCGCCCATTCGCCGTCCTTGCAGCTATATTCGTCGATATAGCGGCCCGCCATCAGCAGGTCATATTCCTCGTCCCCCTCGATCAGCCGGTGCCAGGCGAAGAAATAGACTTCGCCGCTGCCCGTCCCCGCCTGCGCATCGACGGTCAGGTCCATCTGGCCGATCAGATGCTGGCTGCCGCCCATGGTGGCGAGGAAGCCCTGAGCGAAATCGGTATAGGCCGTGGGGCCGCCGCGCAGCAGGCCGCAATCGACATCGGAATCGTCATGAAAGGCCGACATCTGAAGCCCATGGTCCAGCCGGTCCTGCCCGCGCATATAGTTGAAGATCGCCTGCTGGATATCGCGGCGAGCGGCCAGATCGCGGATTTCCGCTTCGAGGTTCATACAGGCTTCTCCCAACAGTCCGTCAGTTCCACATCGCATAGACCGGATCGTCCGGTCCCTGCCTGCCGTGCAGGTCGGATGTGCCGCCGTCCATTTCGCGCGTCGTCTTGTCGATGCGGCTCCAGTCGCTTACGAATGTCCGTTCGGCGAATTTCCACACGCCGGCGCGCCGACTGAACCGATCGAGGTAGCGGCCGCCGCTCAGCATGTCGGACTTGCCTTCCTGCGGATCGGTCATCGTCGCGATCGCGATGACATAGGTTTCGCCGATGGCGCTGTCGCCGCTCACCTCGATCCACTGGTTGGCGATCGAATGGAATGTCTGGTCGAACGCGGCGCGGACGATGCCGCAAATCTCGCTCGCAAATAGCTGACCATTGCCGTTGAAGGGGCCGCTGATCACGATGCTGTCGTCGTGAAATATGCTTTTGAGCAAAGCCTCGTCCGCCCGGTCCACGCCCCGGCAATAGGCCAGGGTCAGGTCCGCGATCTGCTGGCGCGCGGTAAGCGCATCGATTGCCGTCTGGCTGGTGGCATCCGTGCCGTTCGCGCTTTCCACATCCTGATCCTATATTTTGTCGTGCGGACACAGGCTAGAGCATGGCGAGGCCGTTCCCGACTAGCATTTCGATCAGGGTCGCGGTGCCCACCCGCCGATGGACGTCCAAAAAAAAGGGGGCGGCGCGATCGCTCGCGCCGCCCCCTTTTCCAGGGGAGGCTCTTAAAATTCGTAGCCGAATTGCAGGCCATAGGTCCGCGGCTCGCGTGCGGAGGAGAAGGAGAAGAGACCCGCAACGGTAAGCGCCGCATTGGGTCCGCGATCATCGGCCAGGTTGCGGCCATAGGCGGTGATCCGCGCCTTGTTGCCGCCCAGGTCGAACGCCAGTGTGGCGCTGGCGTCGAGCAGGCCCTGACGGTCCGACCGGACGCGTGGATCATTGCCGTTGACGATGATCACGCCGCTGCTGCTGGTTGTGAGCGGTCCCTGGGATATCTGCTGATCATAGGGTGCGATGTTGCGATAGCTGAGGTTGAAGCGCGCCTCGCCGAAGCTGACCGGCACCGCATAGTCGGCCGTCAGCGAAAGCGTTTCCTTCGGATTGTAGATCAGGTTGTTGGCCGAATAGTCGAAGGTCTTCAGCACGCCGCCGACCGGTGCCTGGGTCAGGAAGCCCTTGAACTTGGAACGGAGCAGGCCGAGCGACGCGGTCAACGTCAGGCCGCGCACCGGCTTGGCGGTCAGTTCCGCCTCGATGCCCTTGATCGTCGCCGAACCGACATTGGTCACGACCGTTTCGTTGCCGATGCCGCCCGAGATCGGGATCGTCGTATTCTGTTGCAGGTCGCTATAATCGGAATAGAAGCCCGCGACGTTGAACAGGACGCGCTTGTCCAGGAAGCTGCTCTTGACGCCCACTTCGTAGGAATCGACGACTTCGGCGCCATAGGGCGTGGTCGAAGAGATCAAAGTCTGGCCACGGCCCGACAGGCCGCCCGAACGATAACCGCGCGACCAGGAGGCGTAGAGCATCAGATCGTCGCTGGGGCGGAAGTCGACCCCCACCTTGGGCGTGAACTTGCTGCCTGAGAAGCTGGCCTTGGGAAACTGGTTGGGCGCGACGAAATTATAGTTGGTCTTCTTGTCATGCGTCCAGCGGCCGCCGAAGGACAGGCGAACCCGATCCATCAGTTGCAGGTTGAAATCGCCGAAGAAGGCGTAGGACTGGGACGTGCCGGTCACGACCTGGGTCGGGGCGGGGAAGGTGGCGAAGGTGGTTTCCTGCGTCAGATTATACTTCGAGTCGTAGAAATAGGCGCCTACGACATAGTCAAACCCGTCGCTGACCTTGCCTGCCGCGCGCAATTCCTGGCTGAACTGGCGGAAATCCTGCACGCGGCGGACTTCATACAGCGTTGCGCTGGTGGAATCGAAGTCCTGGGTCTGGTTCTCGTCGGACTTGCGATAGCCGGTGATCGAGGTCAGCTTGACCCCGCCCAGGTCCAGATTCATCTCCAGCGTGGCGGCGGGCGCGGTATAGTGGGATGTCTTGGGGGCACCGAACACGGTGTAGAGATCGGTGGTCGTGTTGCGATTGCATTCGTTGGCGGGTGCCGCGGCGACCAGGCCCGGCGCGCCGATCACGGCGTCCAGGATCGCCTGGTTGCAGAACGCTTCGCTGCTGTTGGACAGGCTGGAGTTGACCGGCTCGAAATCCTGGACCTGCTTTTCCAGTGTCAGCAGCGCGTCGAAGCTGCTCGACGGCGTGAACAGGAAACTGGCGCCGAAATTCTCGTTGTTGCTCTTGCCGACCCGCTTGTTGCTGATGGCGTTGCGATAATAGCCGTCGCTCTGGTTATGGAAATAGAACGCCTTGGCGGCGAGGATGCCGTCGATGATCGGCACGTTGACGACGGCGCGTCCGGCCCAGCTATCATAATTGCCGTAGCTGGCCTCGAACTTGCCGCCCAGTTCGCCGGTCGGGCGGGTGCGACGGATGTTGATGACGCCGCCGATCGTGTTGCGGCCGAATAGCGTGCCCTGTGGCCCGCGCAGCACTTCGATCTGGCTGATGTCGAAAAAGTCGAAGAACTGCCCGGTGTTGGTGCCGATGAACACGCCGTCGACGACGACGCCGACGGTCGGTTCAAAGGATTTTTCGACGTCGGCGAAGGTCAGGCCGCGGATCGACACGTTGGCCGCCGCAGCGCCCGAATTCTGGTTGGTGATCAGCACGTTCGGGGCCGCGCCCTGAAGGTCGCCGATGTTGATCGCCGCTTTCGACGAAAGCTGGTCGGTGGAGATCGCGGTGATCGCGATCGGCGTCTGTTGCAGCGTTTCGTCGCGCCGGCGGGCCGTGACCACGATGTCCTGGATCTGCGCGGGGGCGGCTTCGTCCTGCGGCGGGGCGGCGGGATCCTGCGCGAAAACAGGGGCGGTCAATCCTGCCATGGCGCATCCGCCCAGGGCCAGCATCAGCGTGTATTTCCTGCCGTTCATGTCCGTCTCTCTCCCATAAAGTCATTCCGCCGTCATTGCGTCGCGGCCTGATTGTGAAGGCGCTTATGCTGGGGGGCGATTGCGCTGCCAACCTGCTCAAAACATCAGGTCGGTCCGGCGCTGCCCGGCCAAAGCCTGACAGTTTGACTAGCTGACAGGATGGTGCGCGAACCGATGATGCGCCGCGTAGCGATAAAAGCCGCAGGAGAGACATATGGCCGAACCCTATGACTATATCATCGTCGGGGCGGGATCGGCCGGATGCGTGCTGGCCGATCGTCTCTCCGCCGACCCGCGCAACCGCATACTCCTGCTCGAAGCGGGCGGACAGGACAGGAGTTTCCTGATCCACATGCCCAAAGGGCTGGGAAAGCTGGTGCTGGACCCTAACCATGCCTGGCATTTCCCGGTGGACCAGCCGCGCGAGCCGGGCATGGCCGCGTCGGAACTGTGGATACGCGGCAAGGTGCTGGGCGGGTCGAGTTCGATCAACGGCATGATCTATGTGCGCGGCCAGCCGCAGGATTATGACGAGTGGGTCGAACGGGGCGCGACCGGCTGGGGCTGGTCGACCATGAAACGAGCCTTCATGGCGATTGAGGATCATGAGCTGGGCGCGGACGACCAGCGTGGCGCGGGCGGGCCGGTCCATATCAGCACGGGCAAGTTCCGCTATCCGGTGGCTGAGGCGCTGATCGAGGCGGGCGAGCAGATGGGCCTGGAGCGCAAGGAGGATCTGAACCGGGAGGAGCAGGAGGGGGTGGGCTATTATGCCCATAATATCCGCAAGGGCCGCCGCCAAAGTGCTGCGGTGGTATTCCTGAACCCCGCGCGCAAGCGGCCCAATCTGACGATCGAGACCGGCATCCTGGTCGAGCGGCTGATGATCGAGGGCAAGGCCGTAACTGGCGTTGTCGGCATGCGCGGCACGGAGCGATTGACCTTCCACTGTCGCGGCGAAGTGATCCTGTCGGCAGGGACGATCAACAGCCCCAAGATTTTGCAACTCTCGGGCATCGGCCCGGCCGACACGCTGCGCGCGCTGGGCATTGATGTCGTCACCGACAGCCCCGATGTCGGATCGCGGATGCGCGAGCATCTGGGCTTTTCGATGCCCTATCGGCTGAAGGGTGATCGCGGCATCAATCGCCGTTTCCACGGGCTGGGGCTGATGGCCAGCGTCCTGCAATATTTCACCACGCACAAGGGACCGATGGCGACAGGCCCGTTCGAGGTCGGTGCCTTCGTGAAGACGGAGCCGCAGGTCGACCGGCCGGACGCGCAACTCTATATGGGCGCCTTCACCTTCGCGCGGGGCGACGATAATTTCCCGGTGCCGCTTGCCGATGTCGAGCGGCTGCCGGGCATCACCATGTACGGCCAGTTGCTGCGCCTTATCAGCGAAGGCAGCGTGATGGCGCGATCGGCCGATCCCGCCGCGCCGCCGGTGATCACCCCCAACTGGCTGACGACGCCCGAGGACGAGCATGCCGCCATCGCCATGGTCCGCTATATGCGGCGGTACATGGCGCAGCCCGCGCTTGCGCCCTATGTCGGCGAGGAACTGGTGCCCGGCGTGGTGTGCGAGAGCGACGCCGACATATTGACTGCGTTCCGCCGGCTGTCGCTGTGCGGCACCCATGCGGTCGCGACCTGCCGGATGGGCAGCGACAATGGCGCGGTGGTCGACGACCGGCTGCGGGTGCGCGGCGTGAGCGGGCTGCGCGTGGTCGACTGTTCGGTCATGCCATCGCCGGTGTCGGGCAACACCAACGGGCCTGCGATGGCGCTGGCCTGGCACGCGGCCGCGCTGATCGCGCAGGACGCGCGCTGATGTTCAAGACCATCACCTTGCTGAAACGCAGGCCGGGCCTGTCGATGGACGATTTCATCGCCTATTATGAGCGGGTCCATGCACACATCGGCGAAAAATATCTGGCGGCGGGGGCGCAGCGCTATGTGCGCCGTTTCCTCCACCCGATTGCCGATGACGGGCAGGACAAACCCTATGATGTGGTAATGGAAATCTGGTTTGCCGATCGCGCGGCGTTCGACCGTACACTAGCGGAATTGCTGGAACCCGGCCCGGCGGCGGAAATCGCGGCCGACGAGGACAGGCTGTTCGACCGATCGGCCAACCGCCTCTTCTTTGTCGAGGAACATGAGTCAGACCTCGCGGTGGTCCGCGCGGAGATGGGCCTGTGATCGGCCCGCTGCCGATCCGGCAGATCGCCTATTTCGTGCCGGACGTACGCGCCGCTGCGATGGCTCACAGCGCCACCTTCGGGTCCGGTCCCTATTTCGTCGCCGATCATATCCCGCTCAGAAGCTGCCTGCATCGCGGCGCGCCAGCCATGCTCGATCATAGTTCGGCCTATGGGCAATGGAACGAGGTGATGATCGAGTTCGTGCAGCAAAACAACAGCGGTCCGTCCGCTTTTCGCGACATGTTCCCCGAAGGACGACAAGGCATGCACCATGTCGCGCTGATCGTGGACGATCTGGACCTTGCACGCCGCGCGTGCGAGCGATCCGGCTTCGCTACGGCGCTGGAAGCGGAGATGAACGATGGGTTTCGTTTCCTGATGATGGACGCGGTCGACCGCTATGGCCACATGATCGAGCTGTATGAAGGCACGCCGGTGCTGACCGATTTCTACGACTTCGTCAGGCAGGCGGCCGCCGGCTTCGACGGTCGCGATGTCATCCGCGAGATCAGCCTGGGCTGATTATTCGCCCAGCCAGTCGTCAATGACGGGCTTGAGGTCGGTGGAGATCAACTCGATCAGCAGGCCAGGCACAGGCGGCGCGACATAGGCGATGAGGCCATAACCCTCCTGCGGCGATGCGCCCGCCGCCACCACGGTCCAGCCTTCGCCGACCAGCCGGTTCGCCTCCGTTTTCAGATCGTCCACCCAAATGCCAATATGGCGGGCATCTGGTGCGCGATCCGGATCGTAGAAGGGGCCGCTGCCCTGGACCAGTTCCAGATGATGCGGGCCACCCAGCGAATAGGTCGCCTTCACGTCCACCTCATGCGATCCCAGTTCGGGCGTCCAGAAGGGCAGTGGGTCGAAATGGCGCACCGGTGCCCAGGCCAGCCCCAGGGCCGGGCCGAACAGGTCCATCGCCGCATTGATGTCGGCCACGGCCATGCCGGTATGGTGGAAGCGTTGCAGGTCGATCATGGGCAGGGTCTTTCAGATGGCAAGGAGCGGTTCACCGCCAGGGAAGGATCAATTGCGCGCCGTTCCAGTCACGGGTCTCCTTGACCGTTTGGGCATACATTGCCCGGATGATCGGATGTTCGGGATAGAGTTCGATGAAATGGCCCAGCGTGCCGCGCGCGTCGATATAGCAGATCTTTGCGCCGAAATCGGTTGTGAATTCGCTGACGACCGGGTGCCCGGCGTCGGCCCAGCGCTGCTTCTCGCCCTCATAATCATCGCTGAACATGGCGACATGATGCAGACCTTCTTCGCCCGCGCCGAACATGTCCCGAAACGCACTGGGATCGGGTGACAGGATTTCCACCAGTTCGATATTGAGATCGCCCGACTGGGCGAACACGCCGCGCAGGCGGATCGGTTCGGCGGGCGCTCCGCGATAATGATGGTCGGTCAGTTCCACGTCCGCGCCACCGACGAAGGGCGCGATGCCGAACAGGTCGCGAAAGCGCGCGCACCCTTGCTCCAAATTGCCCACGACATAGCAATATTGGACGATCCTGCTGCCTATGCGCTCCGGCATTGTCTCTCCTACCCATGGCTTTTGTTCGTCGAAGGGCAGAATAGTTGTTTCTGGCCGCGCGGCGACTAACAGCTTTGACAGGGGCGGGCGGGCATGCGCGGGTCTATTGAGCGCGAACAAGAATATCGGGAGAGTATATGTCGCGCCCTAATGTCATAGTCTTCGGGGCCGTCGCGGCAACGGCGCTGCTACTGTCGGGCTGCACGTCGACGCCGCGCGATACCACCGATGCGTCGCTCAATCCGGATGACTGGGCCGGATTCGGCCGCACCGGCGGCGAGCAACATTTCAGTCCTTTGACCGATATCGACAGCGGCAATGTCGACCAGATGGGGCTTGTCTGGTCGATGGACCTGCCCGCGCAAAATTCGGTGTCCGCGCCGCTGGCGATCGACGGCGTGATCTATACTGCGACCGGCTATAGCGTGGTGCGCGCGATCGACGCGGTCACTGGTAAGCTATTATGGGAATATGACAGCAAGGCGACCGAGGCGGCGGGCCGCAAGCTGCGGCAGGGCTGGGGCATTCGGGGCCTTGCCTATGGCGAGGGTCGGATATTCGTCGGCACCCATGACGGCCGCCTGCTCGCGCTCGACGCGAAGACGGGAGCGGTCGCCTGGAGCGCGCAGACATTGCCGAAGGATAATGCCAGCTTCATCAGCGGGCCGCCGCGCTATTTCGCGGGCAAGGTCGTCATCGGCTTTGGTGGGGGCGACGTCAGTTCGGTGCGCGGCTATGTCACGACCTATGACGCCAAGACCGGCAAGCAGCTCTGGCGCTTCTACACCGTTCCCGGCAATCCCGCGAATGGCTTTGAAAACAAGGCCATGGAAATGGCGGCGAAGACCTGGTCGGGGGACTGGTGGAATTATGGCGGCGGCGGTACCGTCTGGAACGCGATGACCTATGATGCGGGCACGGATTCGATCATTCTGGGCGTCGGCAACGGATCGCCATGGAACCACAAGGTGCGCAGCGCGGGCAAGGGCGATAATCTGTTCCTTGCCTCGGTCGTGGCGCTGGACGCGAAGACCGGCGACTATAAATGGCATTATCAGGTCAATCCGGGCGAAAGCTGGGATTATAACGCGTCCATGGATATGGAACTGGCCGATCTGACGATCGACGGCAAGGTGCGCCAGGTGCTGATGACCGCGCCCAAGAACGGGTTTTTCTATGTCATCGACCGGACCAACGGCAAGCTGATCTCGGCCGAACCCTTCGTAAAGGTGAGCTGGGCCAGCGGGATCGATCGCAAGACGGGGCGACCGATCGAAAACCCGGATGCGCGCTATCCCGACGGCAAGACCTTCACCATGTGGCCGGGACCGGTCGGCGCGCATACCTGGCTGCCGATGGCGTTCAATCCCAAGGCTGGCCTGGTCTATATCCCGGCGATCGAGATGGCGACCAGCTATAATGACGTCGGCATCACCAAGGCCAATTGGGTTCGAGCGCCCGGCAATGCGGTGGATGGCGCGGCGATCCCCAATTTCGTGGTGAAGGACGCCGGGCCGACCAACGCCACCAGCGCGCTCGTCGCCTGGGATCCCGTCCGTCAGCGCGCAGCCTGGAAGGTGCCGACGCCGGGACCGTGGAATGGCGGCGTCATGACGACTGGCGGCAATCTGGTGTTCCAGGGGCGGATCGACGGCCAGTTCAACGCCTATGCCGCCGACAGCGGAAGGCCGTTGTGGAGCTTCGCCGCGCAAGCGCCCGTCACCGCGCCGCCGATCAGCTATCGCGCGGGCGGCAAGCAATATGTCACGGTCATTACCGGCATGGGCACCAGCGGCGCGGCTTTCGGCGCGCTGCTGCCGGTCAGCATAGATTACCGCACGCAGGCGCGGCGCATCCTGACCTTTGCGATCGGGGGCAAGGCGACCCTGCCCAATGCGGAGGTCATACCGGTCGTGCCGGTCGCCGATACCGACTTTGCGCCGAACGCGGGGGTCGAGGCGCGGGGCATGTTGACCTATGCGCGCCATTGCGCGGTGTGCCACGGGGTGGACGGCATCGCGGCGGGCCACGCGCCGGATCTGCGCGCTTCGCAAATCTCGCTCGATCCCGCGACCTTCGCCGCGATCGTCCGGGACGGCGGGCTGGTGGCCAACGGCATGCCGCGTTTCGAGGAGTTTGATGACGCAGAATTGGCGGCCCTGCGCCTTTACGTCCGGGGGCAGGCCGCAGGATGGCGCAAGGCAGTGGCAAGCCGCCCGGCAAAATAGCTCATTGATTGGGGATATGCGTTCCCAGGTGGCGGCCCGCGATATAGCCGAATGTCATGCCCGGACCCAATGTGCCGCCCGCGCCGCCATAGCCTTCGCCCAGCACCGCGGCCATGGCATTGCCCGCGGCGTAAAGGCCAGGGATCGCATCGCCATTCCAATCGAGCACCTGGGCGTCGCCGTTGGTCTTCGGGCCACCCGCCGTGCCCAGAGCGCCGGCTTCCATCTTGACCGCAAAATAGGGGGCCTGATCGATCATGCCCAGCGTGCGGTAAGGAGGATCGAAATCCGTGTCGCCCCACATGTAGAAATTATCGTAACTATTATCGCCGCGATTATAATCATCGTCATGGCCGTCGGCGACCATTTGGTTGAACCGCGCCACGGTGGCCTTTAGTCCTTCCGGGTCGATTCCGGCGATTGCGGCCAGTTCCTCCAGCGTATCCGCCTGCATCATATAGGACGGGACAGGCCCGCCCGGCGGGGTGTTGAAGGTCTGATATTTGTCCCGATAGGGTTGGTCGATGATCAGCCAATAGGGCAGGTTGGCATAGCTGTGTGTTCCCGCATCAAAGGCGTGCAGGGACTTGCCCAGAGCATTATAGTTCGCCGCCTCGTTCACGAAGCGTTTGCCCGTGCGGTTCACCAATATGGCGCCGGGGCGGGCGCGCTCGTCCGAACCCAGCAGATAATTGGGTTTGGCGGTGCGATGCTGCGGCTTGAATTCCAGCACGCTCTGCATCCAGAACGCATTTTGCATATTGCCTAGCTGCGCGCCAGCCTCGATCGCCATCAACAGGCCGTCGCCCTCATTTTCCGGCACGCTGACCGGCCCGGTGAGCGGACCGTGCAGGAAGGTCTGGACCAGCTTTTCATTCCATTCAAAGCCGCCAGTGGCGATGACCACGCCGCGCCGCGCCCGCACCCGAAAGTCGCGGCCATCGGCGTCCTCGGCGATAACGCCGATCACGCGATCGCCGTCCTTGATCAGCTTGCGGGCGCGCTTCTCGAACTCCACCGGGATGTTCCGGTCAAGCACGGCCTTGAACAGCGATCCGGCCAGCGCCTGCCCCAGGCCGCGATAATCCTGTTCCTCGCGCTCGGCGAGGGTGGCTTCGTCCAGCGTGCCGTTGATCGTGTCCATCAGGCTGCCGCGCAGCGGATAGGCCATCTTGCTGGGATTGACGCGCGTCGCCCATTTGCCGAGCCGATCGAAGGAGAATGCCTCATTATCCAGCGATCGCCCGCCGTCTGGTTTGGCACCCGGCATATAGGGTTGATAGTCGGGGAAATCGACGAAGCTATGGAGGCGGACGGGCGTCTTGTCGGCCAGATAGCGGATCATCTCCGGGCCGTTTTCCATGAACGCTCCAAGCGTTTCGGGGTCCAGCCCGCCCGGCGCGATGGCATCGAGATAGGTCACGATGTCGTCGTCGGAGTCCTCGATGCCCGATTCGCGTTGATGATGGTTGTTGGGAATCCAGAGCATGCCGCCCGACATGGCGGTAGTCCCGCCGACCATCCCGGTTTTTTCCAGGATGACCACATCCTTGGCACCGAAATCATGGGCGGCGATCGCTGCCGTCATGGCGGCCCCGCCGGAACCCAGAACAACAACGTCAGCCACCAGATCCCATTTAACATCGTCGCTCATCGTCCATCTCCTGGAAATCGGGTTTGGGGAAGGCCGGGCGATTGGCATCCGGTTGGTTTGAAGCGACTATAATTGGCCGCCGGGAAAGGCAGCCACTCCCAAATATCCTAGGGCAGCCGGATTTTATGGCATGGGCACGCGCCGTCACATCGAGCAGCGCTGGCCTTTGGCGATGACGCCTTGGACATCAGGGAGTGAAGGCCGCCTTTCCGCATTTCCGTCTCCGCATCGCGGATCGGCCGTATCAGTGAAGGCAGCGGTTCAGGCCCCGGCATGTCGTTTTGCGCGCAATTGATTTTTCGCGCGTTGCTCGCTCGTCAGGAGATGGCATATGAGACTGTCTCGATGATCGGGACGGCGTTTCTGCCCCGGCGGAACCCAGTCCACTGGCGCTTGTCCACAGAAAAATCCTTGGGGACCATTGATCCTGCTCCCCGCCATCGATGTCGACAGCGCCGTGGCGATCATCCCGGCGATCATGGTCAGATTGCTATACCGCATGACTGAACCGGGTTTCCGCCGGACGGAGATAGGTGTCGAAGCAAGCCGCGATCGACCGGGCGTAGGGCTGCGCATCGGGGCGGATCTCGATCCGACCCTCGGTCAGCTTTACCATGCCCATGCGGACAAATCGGTCGAGGCTTTCCGTTTCGCCTAGATCGGCCACGGGGGCGATGCCATCGCATAGCAGCCGCTCGATCAACCGCCCCCGCCTTTGGTCGTCCAGGCTGCGTATAATACCGCGTGTCGCGGGCAATCTCCCCTCTGCGACCCTATCTCTATACGCACCCGCTTTCTTTTCGTTCTGCACGATCAGATCGGGAAACTGGCTGATCGCGCTGGCACCCAGGCCGATCAGTATGTCGCTGTCATCTTCGGTAAAGCCCTGGAAATTGCGCCGCAGCGTGCCCTTGGCTGCCGCTTGCGCCAACGGGTCGTCGGGCATGGCAAAATGGTCGAAGCCGATGGCGTGATAGCCGGCGGCGGTCAGCATCGCATGACCCAGCTTAGCCATGGCGAAACGCTGCGCCATGTCCGGTAAATCCGCCGTCGCGATCTGGCGCTGGCGGGGCAGCAGGTGCGGCATATGGGCATAGCCGAACAGGGCGATACGCGATGGACGCAAACGGATGCTGGTTTCCAGCGTTGCCGCCAGATCCTCTTCGCTTTGTCCCGGCAGGCCGTACATCAGGTCGAAGCCGACCGAAACCATGGTGCGTTGGAAAGCGGTAACCGCCGCTTCCACCATGTCGAACGGCTGCACCCGGCCGATCGCCCGCTGGACATGGGGCGCGAACGTCTGGACGCCCAGATTGACGCGGGACACGCCGATCTGCGCTATGGTGTCGATCCAAGACCGGTTCAGTCGCCGGGGGTCGAGTTCGACCGACAGGCTTGCAGCTTTGGTGTCGAAACAGACCAGCAACTGATGATTGAGCCGGACCCAGTCGATCAGCGGCAGCGAATTGGGGCTGCCGCCGCCAAAGGCGACATGCGTAACACGCCCCCGGCCGCCCAACCGGGCCGCGACCAACGCAATTTCCTGCTCCAACGCATCGACATAGGCGGCCAGCCGTCGCGGCCGGGTGGCCGCCCCCGTGTTGCACCCGCAATAGCAGCAAATATCGTGGCAATAGGGGATGTGGATATAGAGGGAGAGGCTGGCATCCTTCGGCAAGGCATCCAGGCGCGCGTCCATGTCCGCAGCACCCACGGTGTCGGTGAACTGCGCCGCGGTCGGATAGCTGGTGTAGCGCGGCACCGGCGCGGCCAGCAAATCGGGGTGATAAGGGAACATGGGGCATCGGGTGCCATGCTTTATCCGGGGCCACATTGCGTTGGATCAAAACGGATTTTGCGCCGCGTCAAGGAACGGTGCGCCAAACGCGCATAGGGCCACGTCACTGACCGAATATTTCAGGGACGGAGACAGATATGCACATCAAGACAATGTTGATGGCGGGGGCCATCGGCGCGGCGCTGGTCGCTGGGCCGGCACAGGCGAAACAGGGGGACATTCTGCTGCGGGTACGCGGCATCATGGTCGCGCCGAACGAAAAGAGCGGCAGCATATTGCCGGCCTTCCCAGGCGAACGCGTGTCGGTGGACAATTCGATCATGCCCGAAGTCGACATCACCTATATGGCGACCGACCATATCGGTTTCGAGCTGATCGCGGCCACCACGAAGCATAGCGCCAGTGGCCGGACGGGCACCACCGGGGGCATAGGCAAGCTGGCTTCCACCTGGGTATTGCCGCCCACGCTTACGGTGCAATATCATCCGGTCGTCGACGGGCATGTTCGCCCTTATGTCGGCGCGGGCCTGAACTATACCCTATTCTATGCCGAGGATGCGTCGGCTGGACTGGAGGCGGCCGTGGGCAAGACCAAGGTGCATATGTCCGACAGCGTCGGCTGGGCAGGCCAGATCGGCGTGGACATCGACCTGAACGACCGGATATTCCTCAACCTGGACGTCAAATATATTGATATCGATACCAAAACACGGCTGGCGACGACGGCGGCGGGGACGCAGCGGGTCAAGCTGGCGCTCGATCCGCTCGTATTCGGCGTCGGCGTCGGCATGCGCTTCTAACCGGGGCACGACCGCAAAAAAAGGGGGCGGGGCGGCGGATCGCCCCGGCCCCTTTCGCGTGGGCGCGTACCCCGATCAGAAACGCCGTTCCAGCAGCATCAGCGACGGATCGCCCTCGATCGGCCGGGCGATAAAGCCCTGTTCGCGCTCCAGCTCGATCGCGGCGTGGTTGGCGCGGCTTTCGATCGCCTGCAACCGGCTGACGCCCCATGACTTCGCCTGTTCCGCCACATGGTTCAGCAGGCACCAGCCAATGCCTTGTCCCCTCCGGTCGGCGCGCACCGATATCGCGACTTCGGCCAGGGTGCGGGGTTCGTCGGCCGCCAGCGTGGCTGCGGCCACGATCCGCCCGTCAACCGGATCGGTCGCCAGGAAGGTTTCGGTGTGATGATGGTCGCAATGGGTGATGTCATGCAGCTGGGCGACATTGACGGTGGGCGCGGTGCTCAGGAAACGGAAACGCCGGTCGTCATCGGACACGGCCGAGAAGAAGGCGGCAAGCGCCTGACCGTCATTTTCGCGCACAAGTCGCAGGTTCAGGCGAAGGCCGGTGCGGGTTTCTATCTGGGTGGTGTCGGTCATGGGGTAAGCCTCATCTGGGATCATCGGATGCCGCAGTTGGGCCTTTTACGCGGTCGGCGAAATAGGGACATTTGCGGATAGAGGCCGCATTCGCGAGAGCGAAGAAAAGGCCAGGGTGGTGGTCGAGGCGCGGATGCAGCGCGCGTCTTTCAGGCTGGCCTGGAATAGGCGTGCCATCGCCTGATCAGGACAATTACGGATAGGCCGCGTCCGTCGGCAACGCCAAGCAGCGGACATGACCCTGCATTTTGATCTCGCGCAAACTCTGCCGGACCCTGACCCCCGCACTGGCCCCCACATCGGCCGCGATCCTGCGTGTCAGGATGCCAGCTTCTGCCACCATTGCGATGTGCGCACCCACGCGATCTGCGCGATCCTGGCCGAGGATGAGCGCGCCGCGCTCAACCGGCTTGGCCGCCGCGTGACGATCAGCGCCGGGCAAACGTTGATGTGGGAGGGGGACGATGCCACCATCGTCGCCAATGTCATCCAGGGCACGCTCAAGCTGTCCGCCTCGACCGGGGACGGACGCGAACAGATTGTCGGCGTGGTCTATCCATCCGATTTCATCGGACGCCCCTTTGGCCGCAGCACGCCCCATAGCGTCACGGCATTGACCGATGCGCGGCTATGCCTGTTCACGCGCGGCGCCTTTGACGGTTTTGCGCTGGCCCATCCCGACCTGGGGCACCGCCTGCTTCAACGCACGCTGGACGATCTCGACCGGGCGCGGACCTGGATGTTGCTGCTGGGGCGCAAGAATGCGCGCGAGAAGATTGCGACCTTCCTGCTGGATATGTCGCGTCGGCTGGCGGGGGAGGGCGTTGCGCCGCTCGACAATTTTGAACTGCCCCTGTCGCGCCAGCAGGTCGCCGATGTGCTGGGCCTGACGATCGAGACCGTCAGCCGTCAACTGACCGACATGAAACGCGCCGGGATCATCGCGCTGCCGAACCGGCGGACGGTCGATATTCTCGATCGGGACCGCTTGCAATGGTGCGCCGAAACGGTCTGAACGGGCATATAGGGGTAATCCCTTACAGACCCCGCTGCCCCCTTTTGACAGAGGTCAAGGACAGTCGGTCGCCGCCCGCGCAGGGACGGTGCCAGCATGTCTCCTGGGGGATAATATGGAACAATTGCTCATCAAGGCAGGCGGATGGTTCGCACTGGCTCTGCTCGCGGCGGTCGCGGCGGTGCTGGCGGCGGATACCGGATTTGCCGTCCATATGACGATCATGGCGGCGACTGGCCTGCTGCTTGCCTGGCTCACGATCAGTCGCGCGGACTATGGCGCGATCCTGCGCGGGGCGCTCAAAATGCCCGATCAGGGGCGTTATGATGACGATGTGGTCCGCTGGGGCGTGATCGCAACGGTTTTCTGGGGGCTGGCGGGCTTTCTGGTCGGGCTGTTCATCGCGCTGCAACTGGCGTTTCCGGCGCTGAATTTGGGGCTGGAATATACCAGCTTCGGGCGGTTGCGACCGCTGCATACATCGGCGGTGATCTTCGCCTTTGGCGGCAACGCGCTGATCGCGACCAGCTTCTATGTCGTGCAGCGGACCTGCCGCGCGCGGCTGGCCTTTCCCAGCATGGCCCGCTTCGTCTTCTGGGGATACCAGATGTTCATCGTGCTGGCTGCGACCGGCTATGTTCTGGGCGTGACGGAGGGCAAGGAATATGCCGAGCCGGAATGGTATGTCGACCTGTGGCTGACGATCG
>CAZLSU010000011.1:27813-56514 GCA_964562225.1 uncultured Sphingobium sp. | reverse complement strand
CCAGCGACCTACTGATTAAAAGTCAGTTGCTCTACCGACTGAGCTATGGACCCGTAACGCGGCGATGCCGGGCGGTGGGGACGCACTAGAGAGCGGCGTGGCCGGGGTCAACCTTTGCGGTGCGGCTTTTGCGGGCTGTATTTCGATAGCCGGGCGCGCAGATGCGCAACGGTCAGGCCGGATCGTGGATCGCGCCATGACGGGGCAATGCGGGCGAGCGGTGCCAGCACGAAATCACGAATCGCAAAAGCGGCATGCGGGACGATCAACTGCCTGGTCGCGACGATGCCGCCTGACCAGAGGATGATGTCGATGTCGAGCGTCCGGGCGCCCCAGCGGCGCGCGCGGCGGCGACCGAAGCGGGTTTCGATGGCTTGCAGCGCCGCGAGCAAGGCTGCCGGTGCGAGCATGGTTTCGACCAGCAGGGCATTGTTCGCGTAGCGGCGGCGCGACGGTCCCAGTGGCGGCGTGATGAAGGTGGGGGACAGGGCGATCACCGTGCCGATCTCCGCCGCCACCGCCTTGTGCGCCGCCATGAGTATCTTGCGGGGTGGCAGGTGCGCCGAAAGCGCCCGATTGGAACCCATGGCCAGGGCGTAGAAATGGGAGGTGGAGGGCATCGCCGCCCGGCCTATCTGGTGTCGCCGAAGCTGGGAAGGGCCGGGCATTATTTGGGCGGACGTCGATCCCAGTTCGCAATCTCCAGGCTGTCCGGTCCCGTTTGCATGATTTCGCCATAGGCACCGGTGCGCAGCTTGAGGTTGCGGCCACTGGCGCGGGCTTGCTCGGCGAGTGAATCTGCAGCGAACAAGGCGAAGCGTGCGGCGCCATTGCTGGTGACGAGCAGGCTGTTGCCGGGTGCCGGACCGGCAAATAAGGCGCGCCAGGCCGCGATCCGGCCCTCGCGATCGACGATCCAGTCGGCGGGAGCCTCCGCGCGCTCGTCCCAGGCGGTGATCGCAGCGTCACCGATGCGGGCGACCACATCTTCTTCCAGGCCATTTTCGTCCGGGCCATGATCGATCTCGGCCAGGAAATCGGCGATGCCAAGCGGGCAGGGAGCCGAACTGGCGGCCAGGATCGCTTCTGCGGTCTGGCGAGTGCGGATGAGCGGGGCGGACAGGGCGCGGTCAAAGACGATACCCTGTTGTACGAACCATGCGCCGAGCGCGACGGCCTGCGCTATGCCGGACTCGACCAGCGGGATGTCGGTCCGCACCCCGACGCGGCGGGGGGCTTCGCCAGGGGCGAACGTATTGCCATGGCGGACGACGAACAGTCGTCTGGTCATGCAAGCGGCCCCACGAACGGATCACCGAATTTGGCGATCATCTTTTCAGCCAGCGCCGCGTCTTCGGGCGTGTCGATGCCGCTCATGGATATGCGCGGCGGCACCGTTTCGATCGTCTGGACGGGAATTCCGAGCGCAAAGAAGCGCAGTTGCTCCAGCCCTTCCAGCGTTTCGTAAAGCGATTCGGGTGCCGCCTCGAACCGTTCGAGCGCCGACAGGCTGTAGGCATAGAGGCCGATATGACGCAGCACCGGAGAGCGGTCCATGGTGGTGCGCAGCTTCGCCTCGTCGCGGATCGCGGGCAGGATAGATTTGGAGAACCACAGCGCCCGATCGGCCGGACCCCGGACACAGGTCGTACCGCTGAACGGCGCGCTCCTTTTATGGCCGCGCAGTACGTCCAGATCATCCCAGCTTAGCTGGGTCACGGGAGTGACGACGACATCGCCGCCTGCGCGCGCGGCCTCCATCATCTGACATACCACGTCCACCGGAACGAAGGGGGCATCGCCCTGAAGGTTGACGACATGACCGGGCGCGGTTGCACGGCTTCTGGCGGCGGCCAGTGCGCGTCCGGTGCCCGAACTGATTTCCGAAGCCGTCATAACCGCCTCGCTGCCGATCGCGACGACATGATCGACGATCCGCTGGTCGTCGGTAGCGACCACGACATCGACATCATGCAGTTTCCGGGCGGCCTGGCGTGCGACATCGACGACGCGCGATACCAGGCTGCGCCCGGCGATCTCCATCAACGGTTTGCCAGGGAAGCGCTTCGATCCATAGCGGGCCGGGATAACGATCAGGTCGGTCATGGATGCTCCTGGTCTAAGCGACGCCGGCGCGCAGCAGGTCGTGAACGTGGATCAGACCGGCGAGTTTGCCATCCTTGGCCACGAACAGGACCGAAATCTCCTTCTCGTTCATGATCTTGAGCGCGTCCGATGCCAGCAGATCGGGCGTGATGGTAACGGGTCTGGCGCTCATATGCGTCCTGACCGCATCATTCAGGTTGGCCGTGCTGATGCTGCGGCGTAGGTCGCCGTCGGTGAAGGCGCCGAGCAGCAGGCCGGCTTCATCGATCACCGCTGTCGTGCCATAGCGCTTGCGGGTCATTTCCACCGTGGCCTCCAGCAGGGATGCGTCGGGGCCGACTGTGGGCAAGTCGTCGTCTTTGCCCATCAGGTCGTTGATGATCATCAACTGCGCGCCCAGCTTGCCGCTGGGATGGAACGTGCGGAAGTCGGCCGCGGAAAAACCGCGTTTGTCGATCAGCGCGACAGCGATCGCATCGCCTATCGCCAACTGAACCGTGGTAGAACTGGTCGGTGCCAGGCGGTTGGGGCAGGCTTCGACGACATTGGGCATGGTGAGGCAGATCGTCGCGGCTTTCCCCAATGCGCTGTCGGCGCGCGACGTGATAGCGATCAGCGGCACGCCGAAGCGTCGGCAATAGCCTATCGTGTCGCGCAATTCGGCGGTTTCGCCCGACCAGGATAGCGCCAGCACGACATCATTGGCAGTGACCATGCCCAGGTCGCCATGGCTGGCTTCGCTGGGGTGCATGAACATGGTTGGCGTACCGGTCGATGCCAGCGTCGCGGTGATCTTCTTGCCGACATGGCCGCTCTTGCCCAGGCCTGTGACGACGACGCGTCCCTTGGCGCTTGCGATCTGCTCAATGGCGGTCACGAACGCGGCACCCAGGTTGCCGCTGACCAGCGCTTCGCGTAGCTGTCGGAGTCCTTCGGTCTCGATTTCGATCGTTCGTATCGCGGATGCTACCGGCCCATCTTGCGAACCAATGTCCATCTCCTGATATCCCTGATTATATTAGACGAATATATATTGATGCCCCGCCGGGCGAACGCCCATCTGGCGAGTATCAGGTGGCACGACCCAGCTTGATAGGCTCCCTCCTAGCGGTAATATTGTGTAAATGGGAAGCACGAAGTCTCCCGCAGCTCCATTTCGATCCTGCGTTGAACAGGTAATATGAGCGATCCGGCGGCTAGATAAACGCTGTTCGCTTGACAATGGCGGCTGGCGGTTCAGAATTTGCGGTCAGGGGGCAATGGGATTTTGTGACGCCGGATCCGGGAACGCAAATCAGATGGGGCGTGGGTGCGGCGGTGCTTGCAGTGGTGATGGTCGCCATGCTGGCGCTCGTCCCCGATCCCCTTTTTCGCCAGCGCGTTTTTGAAACGACGTTCGACGATGTCGAGGGGGTTTCGCCCGGCGTGCAGATATTCTTCCGGGGCGCGCAGGTGGGTGAAGTGCGCAAGGTGGAACTGGATGCGTCCAGCCGGACTTTTGCCGTGTCGCTCGGCGTGACGCGGCAATGGCGTCCATCGGCCTGTTCGTTCGCGACGGTCTCTTCCGCCAATCCCTTTACAGCGCCGCGCATCGAACTGGTGGCGCTGGAGGCGGGCAAGGCGGGGTGCCCCGTGGCGCGACTGGCTTATGGATGCGACCCCGTCACCGATACCGTCAGCGCGCGGCATCAGGCGATAGCGGGCTGTAAGCGCCCGGCAGACATGTTCGATACGGCAGCAGCGGCTGTCGATCAGGCGGCGGCGGTCGCGCGCACCGCCAATGCGATGGCGCAGCGCCTGCAGGGCATGTTGCGGGGCGATGGATCGGGCAGCGCGGTCGACATGGCGCAGGTTGCACAAAATGCGACCGACACGCTGGCCGCGCTCAATTCGCTTAGCGGGCAGCTCGACCGCAGCTTCACGCCGGGGCGCGGCGATATCGCCGTGACGCTGGCCAATGTGCGCAAGGCGACGGGCCGTGCGTCGGAAGTGGACGTTTCCTCGCTCAACGGCATATTGCGGGAAACCCAGTCGCTGGTCGCGGCGAACCAGCAAAGCATCGCGGGGCTGCTGGCCGAGGGCAAAAGCAGCGCGGGCGAAATACGTATGATCCTGGAGGGCGCGTCGGCGTCGCTGGTGGCGACCAGCGCCAATCTGGAGCGGACCAGCGAGAGCCTGGGTGCGTTGAGCGAAAAGCTGGCGGGCGATCCGACCTATGCGATCCGGGGGCAGCGCTATGCCGACCCTCCGGCACCCGGAGTCAAGTAAATGAAGCGTTGGATAGCGATGCTGGCGCTGGCGCTGGCCGGTTGCGCGGCGCTCAAGGCCGGGGACAGCCCGACCGTGATGCGCCTGTCGCCGCGTTTCGCGGCGGGGCAGCGGGCCGCCACGCCATCAATCGCGGTTGCGCCGGTGCAGGCGCGCGGCCTGGCCGGGGCAACCCGCTACGCCTATGTCGAGGCGGCGGCACCGGGCGAAATCCGCCAGGCGGCAAGCTATTTCTGGGAAGAGGCCCCCGGCACGGTGCTGGAACGCGCGTTGGTCGCGGGGTTGCGGACGCGCTTTGCAACCGTCAACGGGCCGCAACTCTCTATAGCCGCCGATCGACGGCTGGTTGCGACGATCGATCGGTTCGAGGAGGTAACCGGCGCTGAGGCGCGCGCGGTCGTCGCGTTCGATGCGACGATGGTCGCGCAAGGCAAGGCGGTTTGGGCAGGGCGCGCCTGCGGTTCCGTTCCGGTGAGCGGCGCGGACGGGACCAGCCGTGCGAGCGCCTTTACCGCCGCGATAGAGCAGGCGGTCGGCGCGCTGGTTCAGGATGTGGCGGCGGGCACGGTTTCGGCGGCGCCCTGCTGAACCAGTCGGCGGCCCTCCAGCCGATAGATGCGCGTCGCAAGCCGCGCCGCCGCCCCTTCATCCTGCGTCAACAACAGCAGCGCGCGATCATGCGGAATGATGCGCCGTCTGATCTGTGCCTCCAGCCCATCCGATCGCGCGAACGCACCCTCAAACGGCTCGTCCAAAATCAGCAGGTCAGGATCACGCACGAAGGCGCGAGCCAGTTCGGCGCGGCGGCGCTCGCCTATCGATAGCTGCGCGGCCGGAGTGGCGGCACGCGCTTCCAGCCCGAAGTCGAGCAGCAATCGATCGATCCGACCGGCTGCACGTATATTATGCCCGCCGCCTGCACCCAGCGCGAGGCGGAGATTATCCTCCAGGCTGTAATCGCCGAGCAGCGATCCGCCCTGCATCACCAGCCCGCAGCGCGCGCGCAGCAGGCGGCGGGCTTGTGCGTCGCTGTCGTGAAGGTCGAGGCCCATGAGTTGCACTGTGCCGCTGCTGGGTTCGGCAAGGCCGATGGCCAGACGCTGGACCCAGCTTTTGCCGGTGCCGCTATCGCCGATGATCGCGATTCGCTCACCACGGGCTATGCTGAAACTGACATCGTCGAGCAGCCGCGCACCGCCCAGCACCAGTCCGATACGATCGAAGGCGAGCAGCGTGTCGCTCATGCCAATGCTGTCCAAAGGGCGGCGGCGGTGAAGATGCCGAGCAGTCCTGCGGTAAACGCCGTGGTGGCGCGGCGGCCGATATCGGCGGGCGAGCGGGTCGGCTTCGCGCCGATCGCGCTGCCGACGCCGAAGGCGATGAACGCATAGACCAGCACCTTGGCCATGCCGGTCAGCATTGCGCCTGCCGAATCCTGGGAAAAAGCGAAGGCGGACCATGCGCGCCAGCCGATATTGGCGGTGACATGCAGCGGCAGGCCGCAGGCTATCAGCGCGGCGATCCCTGCCAGCATCATATGCAACGGTGCGGACAGGAGGATGGCGACCATCGAGGGACCGAGCGCATGATCGACCGGATCATGGCCCAATGCCTCCAGCGCATCTATTTCCCGATTGAGCGACATTGCGCCAAGGCGCGAGGATAGTTCGACGCTGATGCTGCCCGACGCGAAAAGGCCCACGACCAGCGGCACGACATCGCGCAGCAGCGTGTCGGCAAGGGCATTTTGCACGGGAATTTGGGCGTTATAGAGGCCAAGCAACCGGGCCGCGCCGGTGCCTGCGATGAACCCGGCGAGACCCGCGAGGGGGAGCAGGGTGCGGAGCGGCCGCCAGACGTAGAGTGGGAGCGCCACAGCGATCTGGCGCTGCGCCAGCCGGTCGCCCGCGATCATGCGCCAAACGATGCCGCGCAAGGACCGGACGATGAGCCAGAGTGCGACGCCAAGGCCGCCAAGCGCGCGCGTAAGGGCCGTCATCGCAGCCAGGGCGCGCGGCGGATCATGCCATCGCGGGCAAGGATGATGTCGCCTGTGTCGCCTTCGGCGGCCACCACCATGTCGGCGCGATCGCGGATCATCGCGGCCAGGCGGATGGAATCTTCGGCAGCGATGGTCCGGTCGGCATCATTCAGCAAGGCGGCGACCCGCCTTTGATCGCTGGCGGGCAGGGCATCCACAATCGCCATCACATGGGTTGATAGCCCCGGTTGAACCCGCTGACCTGCGTCCTGCAATGCGATCAGGGCGGATCGGACAGCGGTATCTGAAAGGTCGCCCAGGAAAACCGGCACACTGTCGGGATAATGGATCGCCAACTCGGCAAGAACCGCTCCTGGTGAAGGCACGCCCGGCATCAGCGCCACGCTCAACGTCCGCAACGCGCGCTGGCCCGATGCGGCGAGCAGGCGCGCCATGATGCGTACCTGTTCGCGGTCCAGATCCTTGATCGGTTCGCTGAGGTCGTCATAAGGGACGATGTCGGGATGCAGCCTTGCCTTGTCGTCGCGAATGGCGCCGTACGTCCAGCCCTGCACAAGCTTGGCCGCCATCCAGCGGTCATGTTCGGCGCGCGACAACTCTTCCAATTCGGCGGCGGTCAGCGTGAAGGTGGCACCCGCTCCGCCGATCAGCCGCGCGCCTATGTCGCGCAGTTTGAGTTGATAGACGTCGGCGACCAGCCGGTTATCGTCGCGAAAGCTTTCGGGCAGGTCCTCCCATTCCTGCATCGACGCGCGCGTGCCGATCCGCTCGCCCTCGGAAAAGCGACCCTCCAGGTAGAAATCATGGATCGAGCGGGCGAGCGCGTCGTGCCGATCCTGAAGCAGATATTCCGGATCGGCCAATGCATCCAGCCCGCCGAAAGGGAAAATGCCCGCGCCCAGACGCGGATCATATAGGCCATCGAGTCGAACATGGATCGGTGGGGCGGCGCGATCGGCGGCGCGATAATAAGCGTCGGCGGCGAGCGCGACCGCCAATGCGCGGGCGTCGTCGGGCTGGTCGATCAATATGGCGACCGGTTCGCCCTGGTCTGCGATGAAATTGGTGATCAGGGTGGAAAGGAGCGCCGGGTCGGCCCGCCGTGCAATGAAACGCACCGGCGACAGGCCATCGGCGACGGGATGGCGTGCGCGGAAACCCTGCTCGATCGTGGCGGCGTCCGCATCGTGCACGAAGAAGGCGGGTTTTCCTCTGTCGCGATAATGGCCGCCCGCCAGGGTGCGCAGGATGAAACGCTCGATCAAAGGCGTAAAGCCGATCACCAATAGGGTGCGGCCCGACACGCCGTCCCGGACGAAGCCGTCTATCGGTCGGGCGAGGGAGAGTTGGCGGGACAATATGTCGGGAATGGAGGCAAGTCGGGTGCGCGCGGTCTTACGATCGCTCGCGTCGAAGCGCGCCTCTACGCTGCGGCGCAGGTCCAGATCGTCGATGCGCAGGATGATTTCCAGCGGGTCGCCCGCCGGGCGGACGACGGCGGCCTGCGCGGTGATGGCGGAGGCCAGCGCAATATTGGAGGACGCATCCTCGCCCAGCAGCAGGACAGCGCGCGCCTTGTCGAGAGCGAGCGATTCGACACCGCGATCCTCGCCCGTGCATTCCACCTCGGCCGCGCCATTGTCGATCGCGTCGGTGACCCACAGCGCGCGCCGGTCGTGAGGCCAGAGCAGAACGCGCCTGCCATTGCCCAACTCCGCCTGCGCGGTATGGGCCGCGAGACCGCCCTCTGCTCCGGTGCCGCCTGCGATGACCAGATGGTCGCCACGCGCACGGATCAGGGCAAGGCGCATCGGGTTGCGCAACTGTTCCCAAGCCAGCGCCACGATCGACCAGAAGGTCAGCAGCGGTAGCGCCCAGCGGGCGATCTGTAGCGCCACCGGGATGGAACGACCCTCAAGCTCGTTCGGAAATTGCCCGACGATCAGCTGCAATGCGCTCAAGCCATTGTCGGCGATGCTGCGACTGGTGCCGGGGATCGGTGCATAGGCGAGTGTGAAGCCATAGACACCCAGCAGAAAGGCGATTCCCATCGCCCCGAAACGGACGACAGGCGCGACCGGAGGGAGCGATAACCTCCATGCCTTGCGGCGACCCGATATTGCCCCTGACACAGCCGTCAGTCGCTGGTGCGCAGGCGCAGGACGGCTGCGGACACGTCTGTCCCTTTGCTGCCTGCCAGTTTTGCCCGCAACGCCGTCAGGAACTGTCGCTCGGTGGCGTAAGTCTTGATCTCGTCGCCGAACAAGGGTTCGGCTGACGACAGCGCGATCATCACCTCATCGCCATAGGGCGGCGCGACCTCGAAGCGCACCTGCTTGGGGCCTTCGGTGCCGATCCCGATGCGCCGGACACCGCGCACCGGATCGGGTTTGCCGCGATAGAGTTCGACCGCGCTGCCGTCCGCCTGAAGATAGATGATGCTGAGCCAGGGCCGTGCCGCGCTGGTGGTGGCGGTCACGCCGAAACGGTCCCCCGCGCGCATGATGATGGGGTCGCCCGTGCGCGCCTTGCCGACATCGGTCTGCGCCGCGATGGTGACGCCGTCGCGCAATAGCGGGGCGGCCAGCGTGAGCGCCGCCTCGCATTGCGGCCAGGGCTGATAGCCGACCTGCCAGCGGGTGCGCGGGTCGGCCTTCATCGCCAGTTCCTGCAACTGTTTGACGGCGTCGGCATTGCCCGAAAAACCGGTGACGATCTGTCCGGCGGCGCTCGGTTTGATCAACACGGAACCGCACGGCATCGCGGCGGCTGTTTCGGCGAGCAGCTGTTGCGGCGTCTTTACCGGGGCAGGAGGGGGTGGAGGCGTGTTTGCGGCAACCAAAGCGGATGGCGCTTCAAGCGAATAGGCTTCGCCTGCCAGCAGCTTGAAGGTCGCATAGTCGATCCAGGCATAGCCCTTGTCGCCCCAGATTGGTCCCCAACTATTCATGACACGCAGCGCCTGCTTGTCTTCGTCATAACCAACGATCGCCATGGCGTGATAATTGGTCATCTGCTTGACCTCGCGCCGGAATATACCATCGCCCCGAAACGCATTGAAATCGGGGGTCGCAGGCATGGCGAAGATGACCGGGGCGCCACGCGCCAATGCGCCCTTGATGTCGTCCAGGATGACGGGCGTGCGCCAGTCGTCGCGGGTCTCACGGTCGATCGCGCGCCAGTCCAGCAGGCGAAAACTCGACGCCTTGGCGCGTATCTCGGGCGTTGCCGGGATGGCGCAGCGGGTCATGTCATCGGGAAAATCGGCGAGGCTGACGGTCCCCTCGGTCTTGAGCAGTTCCAGCGCGTCGACGATGCCGATCGTGCCGACACAGGCTGTGCCGGGCTTGCGCAGCCGGTTATAGACATAGGCGGGACTCATCTGCTCGTCCGGTTCGTCCGGCTGGCGATCGAAATCGCGCGCGGCCAAAAAGGTGCGCGCCGCATAGGTGGTCGCCCAGGCGACGCAATTAGGCTGCGGTCCTTGTGATCCGGGCGGCGGATAATGGGCCGACAGATCGACCCGCTTGGGCAGATAGGCGCGAAAACGGCCCTGTTTGGGCAGTTTGGCATAGTCTTCCGGCGTGATGGGTTCGGCCCCGGTCATAAAGTCCGGCTCGTCCATAACCGCTTGCTGCGCCCACAGGGCACCGCTCGATAAAGCAATTGCGATGGGTGCGACCCATGTCGAAAAGCTGAGCTTCATGTCGATACCCCATTGGCTTCGCTGCTGATGCCTGGCGGCTCAGAACGAGCCGACCACCTCGTCCGCTTCCAGGTCACGCACGACCCGCAACCCGGCATCCTGTCTTCGCTTGGTCGGCACGAGCGCGAAGCGGTTGGCCGATCGCAATTCGCCCGGCGTGCTTTCAAACGATCCGCCACGAATGACGCGGTTGCGGCAACTCATGTCGGTACAGCCCGCCGTCCATTCCCACACATTGCCCTGCATCTGGTGCAAGCCGAAAGCATTGCCCGGATAACCGTTAACAACCTCCGGATAGCCGCGATAGGGGGCCGTGTCGGACCCTTTGTAGCGGGCGGTATGATCATAATTGGCCTGCGACGGGGCGATGTCATCCCCCCAGGGATAGGCCGTGGGCGATCCCGCGCGGCTCGCATATTCCCACTCATTCTCGGTCGGCAAGCGATAGGCGCGGCCCGACTGGACGGATATCCACGCGACGAATGCCTGCGCATCCTCATAGCTGATGTCGGTTGCGGGGATCAGCGGATTGGGATTTTCCTTCGACCAGTTGCCCAGTTTCGGGCAGGCATTGTCGCGCATGCAGGCGGTCCATTCCGCGATCGTCACCTCATAGACGCCGATGGCGAACGCATGGTCGATCCGCGTTTCGCGCTGCATCGGCTCGTCGCCATTGCGTCCCGCTTCCGATGGGGGGGAGCCGATATAGGCGGTTCCCGCCGGGACCGCGCGCATCCATGGGCAGTTGGCGCAATCGTAAAAGCGGTCGCCGGCCGCGCGGTCGCAGGAAATGAAGCAGGGGGCCGACCCTTGCAGGCCATAGTCGAAGGTCGGTTTCTGGAAATTCTTGCCGGAGCGTAGCGCCACGCGATCCGACACGCGCTTCAGCGCATCGGCGATATTCTGCTGCGGGCGGCGGATTTCCTCGGCCAGTACCTTGGAGAAAATGCCGTCGTCGAACGCATATTGGTCCGGGCTGGTCGAAAAGGCGACGAGATAGCCCTGATCGGCACGCACCGATGCGGCGGGTGCGCGGACCATGCGGCGCAGCCCTTTGCTACCCGCAAGGTCACCGACCGCGCGGGCATCCACGCCGGTCGCCGCCGCGATCGTGTCGGCCAGCGCAGGGGGTGGTGCAGCCAGCACGTTGCGGCACATGTCGAGCACGATCAGCACGGTTTTCGCGCCCGAACCCAGCAGGCCGCGGGTCAGCGCGGCGCGGGTCAGCATTGCGGTTTCGGCGGTGACGTCGCGCGTTGCGTCCACCGGCAGCAGCATGACGTCGCCATAGCTGCCCAACGCCGCGCCATGGCCCGAAAAATAGAGCGTACCAAAGGCGCTGGGTCCGGCAGCGGCGAGTTTGTCCCGGAACTGCGCGATAGCATGCAGCATCTGCGCGCGGCTGAGGTCACGACGAACCTGCACCGCGCCATCACCGCTGGCATCGACGAAGCCGGTGGCGGTCAGAGCCGCGGCGACCTTGTCGCCATCGGCATAGGTCGATCCCAGCCGGTCGAAGGATTGATAGGCGCCGTTGACGATCACCAACGCCAGGCGCGGTTCGTTCGCCGCTTGCGCCAGGGTCGGCACGAGACATAGTAAAGCCGCCATCGCCAGCAGCAGGCGTGCAACTATCCGGCCATAGGCTGGCGTCACCGCGCAGCCTTGCGCGGGGTGAACTGCACCTGGGTTACGATCTGGTCGATCGCATCGACGTAGAGCGTCGCGTCATATCGGCGCGCGGCCTTATAAGGTCCAGCCGATGGCCCGCCGAAGATCCGCGCCAGGAAATTGCCGAAGCCCCGGCCGCCTTCACAATAGGTGCTGACGGAGACCTGCCCGCCGCTCTGCTTGATTTCATTGAGCCATGCACCCAGCGGGGCAGGCGCTTCATTTTTCGCGGGGTATGGCGAGTCGATATCGACCGCGACCGTGCGCGATCCGCGCAGCTTGGCCTTGAGTGCCCGATCGAACCGGGTCGGATCGGAAAAGCGCAGCGTCGGATTGGCGATTGGCCGGGTGCAGGCTTTGATCACAGGCAAGGGTAGCGGCGGGCGGGCACCCGGCACGGTTGTGGGCTTGGGCTTGCTGATCGCCGCAGGCGTAGCTGGCTTTGGCGGCTGTTGCGTCGGCGCAACAGGTGCAGGTGGTGGCGCGTCCGGCGCGATGATACGCACGCCCCGCTCATTCACGCCGGATAGCGGGGCAGGCGGCGCAACTGGCGTCGTCGTTTCGGATTGGGCGAAGGCGAAAGCTGTTCCGGATAAAAAAAGTCCGACCGAAGCAAAGTTTAGCGCAATACGAAGGAAAGTCATTTTCCGCCCCGAGTCTTGATATAGTTATTGCCGGATCAAGTCTGTTGAGATTATGGGTCGGCGGCTAGTCAGGCAACAAAAAAGAATGGAAGGTCATCATGTCCATCTGGGGGCGTGGACTGAAAACCACAGTATTGGCAATATTTGTCACACTATCGCTTGGTGCGAATGGTGCGATGGCGGAGACGCGGGCCTTGCTGGTGGGTGTTTGGCAGTTCCATTCCAACCTGATCATGGATCTGCGCGGCCCCGAAAATGACCTGGCGGCGATGGAGACCATCATCCGTGGCCAAGGTGCAACGGATGTCACGGTGCTGCGCAACGACATTGTAAGTCGCACCAGCGTGGAAACCGCGCTGCATGCGATGGGGTTGCGCTCAAAGCCTGGCGATTGGATATTGCTCTATTATTCGGGCCATGGCGCGCAAGCGGAGGCGGCAGTCAAGGGCACGCGCGATGGCGACCTCGACCAGTTCCTGCCGCTGGCCGGTTTCGATCCCGACGTGCAGGATGCCGAACGCTTCATTGTGGACAAGGATTTCTACAACTGGATCGCCCGTTATGTGCCGAAGGACGTGCAGGTTCTGATGATTGCGGACGCCTGCCACTCTGGAACGCTGCATAGATCGGTGGACCAGCGCGCCTGGGGCTTCACGCCGCGCCTGGCGCTGCGATCCGCCAGCGGCGAATTGAAACTGGCTTCGCGACCCGCGCCACGCTTTCCGGGCATATTGGCGGGCACGGAACCGGTCGAGACGGTGGATCGCGCCGATCTGCCCAATCTGGTCTATATCAGCGCGGCCAAGGATGATCAGCTGGCGCTCGAGGCATCTTTGCCGGTCGAGGGCGCGCCATCGCGGGGCTTGCTGACATATTCTTTCGAGCAGGGGCTTACCATGCCCGGAGCCGACGGGAAGACGCTGGCGGCGGACGAGAATCAGGACGGTACGCTGTCGCTGGGCGAACTGGGCGCATATCTGAATGTCCAGGTGCGCGCGCTGACCGGGCAGCGGCAGGAAAGCAGCAGCGTCATCCCGCCGGGGCGTGAAAATATCGGCGTCTTCGCCAAAATCCTGCCCCCGCCCGCGCCGCCCGCCGCGCCGCCCAGACCCGGCCTTTATGTCGCCGACGCCAAGCGCCGCGCCAGCGTGACGGGTGATTTTCCGTGGCGCGTGCTGCCCGTCGCGGCGGGCGCGGATTTCCTGTGGGACGCCGGTAAAGGCACGATGCTGCGACGATCGGGCGATGTCGTGGCGCAGCAGGTCATCGGCGTGCCGCAAATACGCGGTGTGATCGAGAAATGGGACGCGGTCGAAGCGTTGCGGCCATTATTATCCGAACGTGCCGCGCGGCTGATGGTCGGGCCGCAGGAAAATGGTGCGCGCTATCCGGCAGGCGCGCCGGTCGCTCTGACGTTGCAACAGGCGTCCGATGGTGCGTCTGGCGAACGCTATGCGACCGTCTTCAATCTGGCGTCGGATGGCACCGTGCAGTCGCTCTATCCCGACGCTTCCGAAGGCGCGGGCAAGCTTGCGCCGGGCCAGTCGCTGCCTATTCTGGACAGTCAGGTGATCGCGCCCTTCGGGGCCGATCATGTGGTGGCGCTGATCACCGGCACGCCGCCTGATCAGTTTCGCGCGCTGCTGCGCAGTGTCGAGGGGCAACGCGCGGCGGCTCGACTGGTGGCACCGATCAAGGCGCTGCTGGCGAAAGATGGCGGGCAGGCATCGCTGTCGATCGGCGAACTGTATACGGGCAACTGATCGGTGTGCCGCACTGCCTCGTCAGTTGCTCAGGACGACGGTGCGGCTTTTCGCGGCGCTCTTGTTGCCGATGTCGACGCGATAATTACCCGACGCGCGGGGTGTGACAGCGCAGACCGGCGCATAGCCGGCATTGTCGTCCAGACAGATTTGTCGCCCTGCCGCGTCGGAGAGGCGGATATATATGTTGGTGCCGATGTCGCCGATCGCCCCGATGCGCAGCGGCTCGCCGCCCTTGGCGGTAAGGTTGAAGCGATAGGCGTTGCGTCCGTCGACATCGAGCACGCGGCGCACCAGCCCCTTGCCGAAGGCGGATGTCGTCACGCCCCGGCTGCCGGTGGATTGCGCGACTTGAATCTGCATCGTCAGGCCGGCGTCGCCCTTCGCCAGCGCCTTGGCCTCTGCATAGAGCGCGGCGGACGAAAAAGCGGCGTCCGCGGCGGTCGAATCGCTGCTGTCGGTCACCGGTATCTGTTGCAGCATACGCGCAGCAGTCAGCATAGCCTGCGGGTCTTTCTCGCGGCGCGCGAATTCGGCGACCTGGCGTGCGGCGATCGCCTGCGCGAAGGGATCGAGCGGCGGCGCAGTTCCATCCTGCGCCAGAGCGGCCGAACCCAGCGTCATACCCATCACGATTCCCGCGCATAGGATTCTGTGCATCATGGCCAATCCCTTTGAAAAGCTGATCTCCGTGCCGGTGGATACTGCCGCCGCGATCGGAAAGCCAGTCCTGTCGGGCGGGGTCGAACTGGCCGATCGCGCGGGGCGAAAGCTGGGCGAACTGATCACCGGCGCGGGCGACGGGCGTTACCGTGCCTTTATCAGTTACAGCCATGCCGACATGGGTTTTGCGCGCTGGCTGCACCGGGCGCTGGAGAATTACCGGGTGCCGCGCGAGCTGGCAGGTACGCAGGGCGAAAGGGGGATGATCCCCGGCCGCTTGCGGCCGATCTTCCGCGATGAGGACGAACTGGCGGGGGCGGCGGAACTGGGGCCACGGCTGGAAGGCGCGCTGGCCAAGTCGGATGCGCTGATCGTGATCTGCTCACCCGCATCGGCGCGATCGGTGTGGGTCGACAAGGAAATCCGCATGTTTAAGCGGGTCAACCCCGACGCGCCGGTTTTCGGGGTGATCGCGGCAGGGATGCCCGCCGAAGCTTTTCCCCGGTCGATGTTGTTCGGGCTGGATGCGGCGGGTGAACTGGACCTGGCGCATCCGCTCGAACCGCTCGCACCCGACCTGGAAAAGCTTGGCCGCCAGACGGTCAAGCTCAAGCTCATCGCCGGATTGCTGGGCACATCCTACTCGGCGCTGTATCGGCGCGACCGGCGGCGGGCGCGGCAGTGGGCGGCGGGGCTGGGGATCGCCGCCTTGCTGCTCATCGTCATCCTGTCGGGCCTGTCGATCGCCGCTGTCGGCTATGCGCGGATGGCCGTGGAGCAGCGCAACGAGGCGCAGGCCGCGCGCAAGCTGGCCGAGGAGAATGCCGACAAGGCCGAACGCCGCGCCTGGCTGGCGCAGGTCGCAGCGCAGGAGGTGCGGCGGCTCGACGCGGCCGGGGCGAACTGCGCGCAATGACGGGTCTTGCGTAGCGGGCGGGTTCGGGCGACTGTCGGGGCAATGAATGGGGAGCCGATATGAGCTGGACACGCCGCAAGTCGATCGAAAGCATGATCCCGACCGGCACCGACCATGCGCTGCCCAAGACTTTGTCCTGGCCGCATCTGCTGGCGCTGGGCGTCGGGTCGATCGTCGGCACGGGCATATTGACGCTGATCGGCGTCGGGGCCGACGGGGCGGGGCCGGCGGTGCTGCTGTCATTTGCGATAGCCGGGGCGATCTGCGCCTGCGCCGCGCTCGCCTATGCCGAATTGTCGACGATGATGCCGGCGGCGGGCAGCGCCTATAGCTACAGCTATGTCGCGCTGGGAGAGGGGATCGCGTGGATCGTCGGGTGGAGCCTGATCCTGGAATATTCGCTGGTGGTATCGACCGTCGCGGTCGGATGGTCGGGCTATGCCGCGCCGCTGCTGACGAGCATCGGCTTTCCCGACATGCTGACCCGTGGGCCGGAATTGGGCGGGATCATCAACCTGCCCGCCATCTTCATCATTGCCGTGGTGGCGGGACTGCTGATGCTGGGTACTCAGGAAAGTGCGCGCCTGAACGCGATATTGGTGCTGATCAAGATCGCGACGCTCAGCCTGTTCGTGGCCTTTACCTTGCCTGCATTCGACCCGGCCAATCTGCATCCGTTCATGCCGTTCGGCTTTGCGTCGCATGTCGATCCCGATGGCGTCAAAAGAGGGGTGATGGCGGCGGCGGCGATCATTTTCTTTGCCTTTTACGGTTTCGATGCGATCTCGACCGCGGCTGAGGAAGCGAAGAATCCGGAGCGTGATCTGACCATCGGAATCGTGGGGTCGCTGGTCATTTGCACGCTGGTCTACATATTGGTCGCGGCGGCGGCGGTGGGCGCGATGCCCTTTACCCGGTTCGCCGGCAGCCCGGAGCCTTTGGCCCTGATCCTGCGGGAAATGGGGGAGGGGAATATCGCGCGGATCGTCGCGATCGCGGCGATCATCGCGTTGCCCACGGTGCTGCTCGGTTTCCTTTATGGGCAGAGCCGGATATTCCTGGTGATGGCGCGCGACGGCTTTCTACCCCAGTCGCTTGCCCGGATATCGAAGCGCGGAACGCCGGTCAGGATCACGGCGCTGACGGCCATATTGGTAGCGATCCTGGCGGGGTTGTTGCCGATCAACGAGATTGCGGCGCTTGCCAATGCGGGGACGTTGATCGCCTTTGCGGCGGTGGGATGTTGCCTGCTGATCCTGCGGCGGCGGTTGCCGGATTTCAAGCGCCCGTTTCGTGCGCCTGCCGTATGGATCGTCGGGCTGGGGGCCGTGGGGGGCTGTGCCTATCTGTTCGTCAGCCTGCCGGTGAAGACGATCGGCTATTGCATTTTGTGGAACGCCGCCGGGCTGGCAGTCTATTTTCTATATGGGCAAAGACGGGCGGCAGCGGGTCGGCCGACAGCTTAACTTCGCATATTTCCCGCCGGTTTCGATCTTTTATTTCGCGTTGACGTCATAAAATTTCAAACGGGAAAATCGGTCTGCGCATGGGAACGCTCGTTGGATTATCTATAGCATGGCCCGCACGCTGTAGGACAGCGGCTTGTCGACTTTTGCCGTGCCAGTCCCTAGATGCGCTGCCATGAGCCGTTTTTCCAAGATGCACGGGTTGGGCAATGATTTCGTCGTGATCGACGCGCGGGAAGCGGCGATCGCGATGACTGGGGCGCGCGCGCAGGCGATTGCCGATCGGCATGCGGGGATCGGGTGCGATCAGTTGATCCTGATCGAACCGTCCGACCGGGCCGATGTGCGGATGCGGATATTCAATGCCGATGGATCGGAAGTCGAGGCGTGCGGCAATGCGACGCGCTGCGTGCCTTTGTTCGTGGGCCGCGACGTGCGGATCGAGACCAAGGCGGGGCTGCTCGACGCGAAGGCGGTCGATGGCGGGGCGAGCGTCGATATGGGCGCGCCGAGCCTGGAGTGGGAGCGGATTCCGCTGGCCTGGGCGATGGACACGCTCAATCTGCCGGTCGGCTGGGAAGATCTGCCCGCGCCGGTGGCGGTCAATGTCGGCAATCCGCATGTCATTTTCTTCTGCGACGATCTCGATACCGTCGAAGTCGAGCGACTGGGACCGATCATCGAGCATGACCCGCTGTTTCCGAGCCGAGTGAATGTGAATTTTGCGCAGGTCGTGGGCGACAAGCATATCCGCTTGATCGTGTGGGAACGCGGCGCGGGTCTGACGCGGGCCTGCGGCACCGGGGCCTGCGCCACGGCGGTCGCGGCGATCCGCCGCGGGCTGATGGCCGGGCCGGTGACGGTGAGCCTGCCGGGTGGCGATCTGCTGATAGATTGGGTGCCGGGCGGGTCGATCCGGATGACGGGGCCTGCGACCCATGTGTTCGATGGCGAGGCCGACTGGGACCGGTTCTGATGCCGCCTGAACTGATCACATTGGGCTGTCGGCTGAATATCGCCGAGAGCGAGGCTATTCGCGAGATGGCGGGCGGGCAGGATGATCTGATCGTCGTCAATAGTTGCGCGGTTACGGCCGAGGCGGTGCGGCAGACGCGGCAGGCGATCCGCCGGGCGCGGCGCGCACGGCCCGATGCGCGGATCATGGTGACGGGCTGCGCGGCGCAGACCGATCCGGCGATGTTTTCAGCCATGGCCGAGGTGGATGTCGTGCTGGGGAATCGGGAGAAGATGGAGGCTGGGTCATATCTCCCCCTCCCGTCCGTTCGTGTCGAGCAAAGTCGAGACACAGGATCGAGCGCAGTCGAGATCGGCCTGGGCGCTGGTCCTCGACTTCGCTCGGACGGCCTTCTCGACTTCGCTCGAAGCGAACGGGGTTTGGGTTGGGATGAGGCGGCAGAGAAAGTGCGCGTTTCCGACATCATGGCGGTGCGCGAGACGGCACCGCATATGGCGTCCGCCTTTGCCGATCATGCGCGCGCCTTTCTGGAGGTGCAGAATGGCTGCGATCATCGCTGCACCTTTTGCATCATTCCCTATGGGCGGGGGAACAGCCGGTCGGTGCCTGCGGGCGCGGTGGTGGACAAGGTGAAGGCGCTGGTCGGTGCGGGCTATGGCGAGGTGGTGCTGACCGGGGTGGATGTGACCAGCTATGGCCCGGACCTGCCGGGCAGTCCTTCGCTGGGATCGCTGGTCGAGCGTATCTTCAGGGGCGTGCCCGATTTGCCGCGATTGCGGCTGTCGTCGATCGACAGCGTGGAGATAGACGAGCGCCTGTTCGATCTGATCGCGCATGAACCGCGCATGATGCCGCACCTGCATTTGTCGTTGCAGGCGGGCGACGATATGATTTTGAAGCGGATGAAGCGGCGGCACAAGCGCGCCGACGCGGTGGGGATCGTCGAGCGGCTGCGTGGCGCGCGGCCCGATATCAGCATCGGCGCGGATATCATCGCGGGCTTCCCGACCGAGGATGAGGCGATGTTTGAGAATAGTCTGGCGCTGGTGGCCGATTGCGGGATCGTGCATGGCCATGTCTTTCCCTATTCGCCGCGCG
This sequence comes from uncultured Sphingobium sp., assembly GCA_964562225.1. Lineage (GTDB taxonomy): Bacteria > Pseudomonadota > Alphaproteobacteria > Sphingomonadales > Sphingomonadaceae > Sphingobium. The sequence goes on along the minus strand of CAZLSU010000011.1, from coordinate 37,235 downwards.
CAGGCACGCCGGCCGCGCGGATGCCGCAGGTGGACAAGGCGGTGATCAAGGCGCGGGCGGCGCGCCTTCGCGCGGCTTGTGCGGCTGAGCGGGACGGGTGGTTGCGCGGGCTGGTGGGCACGGTGCAGTCGGTGCTGGTCGAGCGCAGCGGGGTGAGCGGCCATGCGGAGAATTTCGCGCCGGTGCGGTTCGAGCGGGGCCAAGTGCCGGGGGCGATTGTTGGGGCGGCGATCAGCGGCCTTGAGAATGGCGTCCTGATCGCGCAAGAGGCGGCATGATTTTCGGCGTATCTATCCTTCATCGTCACCCTGAACTTGTTTCAGGGTCTATTTCGCGTCTCGGGCAGCCGCTTTTGGGGCAAAATGGATGCTGAAACGAGTTCAGCATGACCGCAGTAAGAAATTGACGGTGATAGTTCATGACTGAATCCACTTGGCGCGACCGCCTTTTTGGTGGCCTCAAGCGCACATCCGACAGGCTGGGCGACAATCTCACCGGGCTGTTCAGCAAGGCAGCGCTGGACGACCGGACGCTCGACGAGATCGAAGAGGCGCTGATCGTCAGCGATCTGGGTCCGGCGATGGCGGGGCGGGTGCGCGCGCGGTTGGCGGAGGGGCGGTTCAACAAGGAACTGACCGAGGAATATCTGCGCGAAATCATCGCCGAAGAGATCGAGAAAGTGCTGGCCCCGGTGGCGCGGCCGCTGGAGATCGAAGCCTTTCCCCGGCCGCAGGTGATATTGGTGATCGGCGTCAATGGCTCCGGCAAGACGACGACGATCGCGAAGCTCGCCAACAATTTCCTGGAGCAGGATTATGGCGTGATGCTGGCGGCGGGGGACACGTTCCGCGCGGCGGCGATCGGCCAGTTGAAGATATGGGCCGAGCGTCTGGGCATTCCGATCGTCGCTGGCAAGGAGGGCGGCGATGCGGCGGGGATCGTTTTCGATGCGGTCAAACAGGCGACGCAGACGGGCATAGACGTGCTGATCGTCGATACCGCCGGGCGTTTGCAGAACAAGACCGAGTTGATGGACGAGCTGGCGAAGATCCGCCGTGTGCTCGGGCGATTGAACCCGGCGTCGCCGCACGACGTTGTGTTGGTGCTGGATGCCACCACGGGACAGAATGCGTTGAGCCAGATCGAGGTTTTCAAGGAGGTCGCACAAGTCACCGGCCTGGTCATGACCAAGCTGGACGGCACCGCACGCGGCGGCGTACTGGTCGCGGCGGCGGAGAAATTCCGCCTGCCGATCCATGCGATCGGCGTGGGCGAGAAGATCGAGGATCTGCGGCCATTCGACGCGGGGGATATGGCGCGGGCGATTGCGGGGACGGCTTATGCGCGGTGAGTATATCGCGTCACCCCGGCGGAGGCCGGGGCCGCCAACGTCTTGGTCCGACCGTGAGGTTGTGCGCCTCGATAGCGGCCCCGGCCTTCGCCGGGGCGACGAAGGGATTTCATGACCACTTCCAAACCTGCCCATAACGGCACGCTCAGCCTGGCGCTCGATTTCGGGCCGTTGCTGGCCTTTTTCGTTGCGTTCAAAATCTATGGGCCGATGCTGGGGACGGCGGTGTTCATGGTGGCGATCGCGCTGGCGGTGATCGTGTCCAAGGTAAAGCTGGGCAAGGTGTCGCCGATGCTGTGGCTCTCCGCCCTGCTGGTGCTATTTTTCGGCGGGCTGACGCTATATTTTCACGATGAGAAATTCATCCAGATCAAGCCGACGATCATTTACAGTTTTTTTGCGCTGATGCTGTTTGCCGGGCTGCTGCGCGGCAAGCCGTTGCTCAAATATCTGTTGCAGGCCGCCTATGACGGGCTGTCCGAGGAAGGATGGCGCAAGCTGTCGCGCAACTGGGCGTTGTTCTTCGTCTTCATGGCCTTGGTGAATGAGGCGATGCGGGCCAGCCTGACCTTCGACACCTGGCTGGCGGTCAAGGTGTGGGGGGTGACGATTATTTCGGTGCTGTTCGCCGCCGCCAATGTGCCGATGCTGATGCGGCACGGGCTGAACCTGGGGGAAAAGCTGGACAGCGACGAGGTGGGGAGCACGACGCCGCCGCAGGGGTGAGGTCAAAGTGGATTGATCGGCACCTGTGGCTGTGTTCCCCGGCGAAGGCCGGGGTCCAGTCCCACGGTCAGAACTGGACCCCGGCCTTCGCCGGGGAACAGCGCGAATTACTCTTCCCCGAACTTGTCCTCGACCAGGGTTACGAGTTTGTCCAGGCTGTCGGCCGCTTCCGGCCCGGCGGCGCTGATGGTGATGCTGTCGCCCATTGCGGCTCCCAGCATCATCAGGCCCATGATGGAGGTGCCGGTGACTTCCGATCCGTCCTTGCGCACCGTGATCTGGGCGGGAAGGCCGCTGGCCAGGGTGACGAATTTGGCGCTGGCGCGGGCGTGGAGGCCGCGTTTGTTGCTGATCCGCACTTCCTGGCTTATGTCATTCATGTGGTGCTGCCCAACAGTTCCGATGCGACGCTGATATATTTCTGCCCGGCTTCGCGCGCGGCCGCAACCGCGGCGCGCACGTCCATCACCTTGCGCGCGCTTTCCAGACGGATCAGCATGGGCAGGTTGATGCCGGCGATGACCTCTATCTCGCCCGCTTTCAGCAGCGAGATGGCGAGGTTGGAGGGGGTGCCGCCGAACAGGTCGGTCAGCAGGATGACGCCGGTCCCGTCATTGACCCGCGCAACCGCCGCCGCGATGTCCGCGCGGCGCAGTTCCATATCATCCTCCGGCCCGATGCAGATGGTTTCGATCGCCTGCTGCGGCCCGACGACATGTTCCATCGCCACGACGAATTCCGTCGCCAGCGACCCATGGGTAACAAGGACTAGTCCGATCATCTGATTTCGCGGCCCACCTGCTTCATGACACTGCTTTCGGGCCTCCCGGTCGGCGCTTCTCCAGATCATCCTGGGGCGTCGATTCCATATTGCGGTGCGAGACCGTGGGCGAAAAGCCCGCGTCTTGCAAGTAGCTGGCGACGCGCTGCGCGACATGGACCGAGCGGTGTCTCCCCCCGGTACAGCCGAACGCGACCGTGATATAGGCTTTGCCGCCCTCGGCATAGCGCGGGAGCAGGATGGCGAGCAGTTGCTCGATCCGGCTCACCGCCGCCTCATAGGCGGGATCGGCGGCGATATAGGCGGCGACGGCGGCGTCCTGCCCGGTCAGCCCGCGCAGCTTTTCGTCCCAGTGCGGATTGCGCAGGAAGCGCATGTCGAACATCAGGTCGGCGTTGCGCGGTACCCCGCGCGAGAAGCCGAACGAGAGGATGGTGAGGATCGGGTCGGCGGACCGCTCGCGCGAATAGCGGTCGCGGATTTCCTGTTGCAGCGCATTGCTGGTGAGACCGGTGGTGTCGATCACTTGGGTCGCCCAGCGGCGCAGCGGCTCCATCATCTCCCGTTCGCGGGCGATGCCGTCGGCGGCGGGCCGATCGGTGGCGAGGGGGTGGCGGCGGCGGGTTTCGGCGAAGCGGCGCTCCAATTCGGTGCCCGAACAGTCGAGGAACAGGGTTTCGATATCCCGGTGCTGCTGTTCGCGCAGGGTCTTGATGCGCTGGACGATGGTTTTGGCGTCGAAACCGCGGGTGCGCGCGTCGATGCCCAGGGCAAGCGGGCGGGGGTCGTCGCTGTCGCGGCCGACCGGCAGGGGCGTGTCGAGCAGACGGTCGAGCAGCACCAGCGGGAGATTGTCGACGACTTCCCAGCCCATATCCTCCAGCGTCTTGAGCGCGGTGGTCTTGCCCGCGCCGGACAGGCCCGAGAGCAGCAATATCGTCTGGCGCGGCGCGGTCATCGGGGGAGGACGCTCGCGAGCGCGAGTTCGACCTTGATCGCGGCGGAGGGTTCGCGCGGGGCGAGTTTGAGGACCGGCACCTCGACGCCCGCGATCACGCGGGTCATGGGGGTGGCGGGCATGCGGTCGACGATGTCGAACAGGTCGATCAGCAGGGCGACGGGGACGTCGGTGACATGCGCCATCGCGACGACGCCGATGCCGCGCACCTCCATCTGCCCCGCGATCCTGTCCGGCGCGGTGGCGACGAGCAGGCCGTCCTGACGCTTTATCAGGGTATAATCATCGCTGACCAGCGCCGCGCCGCGATCTATGAGGCGCAGGCCCAGGTCGGATTTGCCCGCGCCGCTGGGACCGCAGAGCAGCACGGCGCGACCGCCGATCGATACCGTCGTCGCATGGACCGTTTCCGATGATAATGCGCGTGCCATAAGTCCACCCCGAACGCCCCTCTTAGACGCTGTTGAAGGTGCTGGGAAGCCGATCAGCAGACCGATTAGTCCGGTGCGATGCCCGGATCTTTGGCCAGCGCCATCGGCAGGGTAACGATGAAGCAGGCACCGCTCAGCGCATCTTCCCGGTCGGCGATGCGAATCCTGCCCTGATGCCCTTCCACGATGGATCGGGCGATGGCGAGGCCCAGGCCCGAATGCTTGCCGAACGCCTCCCCCTCCGGCCGGACGCTGTGGAAGCGGCGGAACACATGTTCGCGTTCGCTTTCGGGAACGCCGGGGCCTTCATCCTCCACGCTGACCAGTACTTGCTGATCGGCGACGGTGGCGACGACCTGGACAAGCCCGCTATCGGGGGAGAAGGAAACGGCATTGTCGATGAGGTTTTCGAGCACGCGCACCAGCCGCTGTTCCTCGCCCAGCACGACCGCGACATCCTTGCGCGGGCGGGCGAAGGCAAGGCGCACGCCGCGAGGCACGCCGCGCGCCTCCCGCGCGACGATCATGCGTTCAATGAGCTGGCCAAGGTCGATCGGCTCGAACCGGGTGCGCGAGAGTTGGGCGTCGATGCGGGACGCTTCGGCGATATCGGTGACGAGACGGTCGAGGCGGCGAACATCGTCCTTGGCGATATCCATCAACTGCTTATGCAGATCGGGCCGGGCGGCAGGGTCTATCCGTTCGAGCGAATCGAGCGCCGATCGCAATGAGGCGATGGGGTTTTTCAGTTCGTGGCTGACATCGGCGGCAAAGGCATCGGTCGCGTCGATCCGCTGGCGCAGCGCCTGGCTCATGTCCGAGAGGGCGCGTGCCAGCATGCCGATTTCGTCGCGCCGCTCGGGCAGGCGGGGCACGGTGACTTCGCGTGCGCGGCCAAGGCGCACCCGCACCGCCGCGCGGGCGAGTCGCTGGAGCGGGAGGACGATCGTGCGCGCCAGGAACAGCGAAAGCAGCACCGAGGCGGCGGCGGCGGCGGCCAGCACCAGCCCCAGCCGCCAGCGTTCGGCGCGCACCGTCCGGGTGATGTCGCGCGCATTTTCGGTTGCCAGCAATGTGCCGCCATCGTCGATCGGCGCGGCGGCGGAAATCATCAGGGTGCGATCGGGTGCGTAGCGGTCCATCGATACCGCCTTGCCCTCCCGACGAGCATCCACCGCTTCGGGCCAGTTTTCGGCACGATCTATCGCAGGTTCGCTGAAATCGGGCGGCCGGTTGGCGGACACGACCTTGTCCATCGCCTTGTCCAGGAAGCGCGCGACGTGACGCTGCCAGCTTTCCTCCGACGGTTGACGCAAGCGATAACGCGGCGCGTCCATCGTAAAACTGTCCGCCATCAGGCGGCCATCGGGGCGATAGCGGCGGACCCGGTCCCCCGTCTTGCGCGCATAGGCGGCGATCAGCGCATTCTGCTGGTCCGCAGGCGCGTGCGTCAGCCCGATGGCGAGCAGCGAAAGTTCGCGCGCCGATTGATCGAGCCGGGCATCGACGATCCGTGTGCGGTAGCTGTCGAGATAGAAGAAACCGCCCGCCAGCAACGCCAGCGCGAACACGTTGACCGCCAGGATGCGCGGGGTCAGGCTGACACCGCCCGACCATCGCAGCGCGACATTCTCCATCTTCAGCTTTCCGAGAAGCGATAGCCAGCGCCGTAGAGCGTGTCGATCGCATCGAATTGGGGGTCTATCTCGCGGAACTTGCGGCGCAGGCGCTTGATATGGCTGTCGATGGTGCGGTCGTCGACATAGACATCATCCTGATAGGCGGCATCCATCAACTGATTGCGGCTTTTGACGACATCGGGCCGCACGGCGAGCGTTTCCAGAATCAGGAATTCGGTGACGGTCAGCGATACGTCGCCGCCGGCCCATTTCACCCGATGACGCGCCGGGTCCATTTCCAGCCGCCCCCGAACGATCGGGTCGGGCGCGGGTTCATCGGGGAGGGCCGGGGTCTTGCTGACTTCGGCACGGCGCAGGATCGCGCGGATGCGGGCGATCAGCAGCCGTTGCGAAAAGGGTTTGGAGATATAATCGTCCGCGCCCATGGCCAGCCCCAGCGCCTCGTCCAGTTCGTCCGCCTTGGACGTCAGGAAGATCACCGGCATCTGGGTTTTTTCGCGCAGGCGACGCAGCAGTTCGATGCCGTCCATCCGGGGCATCTTGATATCGAATATCGCAAGGTCGGCGGGATTTTCGAGCAGCGCCTTCAGCGCGGCGTCCGGGTCCGAGTAGATCCGCGTGATGAAGCCTTCGGCCTGGAGCGCGATCGACACCGACGTCAGGATATTCTTGTCGTCATCCACCAGCGCGATGGTTGCGGTCATGCGGTCATCCAAGCTTTTCGCGGGGTGCCCGTGCCTAGACCAACGCGCGCTCGCTCGCAAGCAGGTCGCATGATGTTGACGCGGCGAGCCAATCTGTCGGATAACGGGACATGGAAGCGGTTTGCGGAGCAGGATCGCCAATTTGACGAAGGTAATGCAAACGCTTATGCGAATGGTCGTCTGCGTAAAAACGATGGCGTCCTAGACAAAGAGAATGACACGTTGCGGACAGGTTGCAAGCGACCTGGAATTTTCAATTAGGAGTATAGGCGTGCAGGCCCAATCCACATTCACCCTGGCACAACAGGGCATTACTACGCAGGCGAGCCAATATTGGAATTTGGGCACGGCACCGCTGGTCGAAGCATCGCTCGCCAATGGCGAGGGCATATTGGCCAAGGATGGCCCGCTGGTCGTGCAGACCGGCAAACATACCGGCCGGTCCGCCAAGGACAAGTTCATCGTCAAGGATGCCGAGACGGAAAATACGGTATGGTGGGGTGCCACCAACGTACCGATGACGCCCGAGCATTTCGCCAATCTGAAGGAGGATTTCTTCAAGGCGCTGGGCGAGAAGGACAAGCTTTATATCGTCGATCTGTTCGGCGGATCGCAGCCCGAACACCGTGTTCGCGTGCGCATCATCAATGAATTTGCCTGGCACAATCTGTTCATCCGCACGCTGCTGGTGCGGCCCAAGCCGGAGGAACTGGTCGATTTCGCGCCGGAATATACGATCATTGATCTGCCCAGTTTCCGCGCCGATCCCGCACGCCACGGCAGCCGTTCCGAAACGGTGGTCGCGGTCAATTTCTCCGAGAAGCTGATCCTGATCGGCGGCACGTCCTATGCGGGCGAAATGAAGAAGTCGGTGTTCGGCATCCTCAACTATCTGCTGCCGGTCAAGGGCGTGATGCCGATGCATTGTTCGGCCAATATCGGCCCGAACGGCGACACGGCGGTCTTCTTCGGCCTGTCGGGCACGGGCAAGACGACGCTGTCGGCCGACGCGTCGCGCACGCTGATCGGCGATGACGAGCATGGCTGGTCGGACACGGCGGTCTTCAATTTCGAGGGCGGCTGCTATGCCAAGATGATCAACCTGTCGGCCGAAGCCGAACCGGAGATTTTCGCGACGACCAAGCGTTTCGGCACGGTGCTGGAAAATGTCGTGATCGATCCGATAACGCGCGAACTGGATTTTGACGACAGCTCGCTCGCCGAAAACAGCCGCGGTTCCTATCCGATCGAATTCATTCCCAATGCGTCGAAGGACAATCTGGGACCGGTGCCGCAGAACATCATCTTCCTGACGGCCGATGCCTATGGCGTGCTGCCGCCGATTTCGCGGCTGACCCCCGAACAGGCGATGTATCATTTCCTGTCGGGCTATACCGCGCGCGTCGCGGGCACCGAAATCGGCGTGACCGAGCCGACGGCGACCTTCTCGACCTGCTTCGGCGCGCCGTTCATGCCGCGTCACCCTTCGATCTACGGCAATCTTCTCAAGGAGCGGATCGCCAAGGGCGGCGTCACCTGCTGGCTGGTCAATACCGGCTGGACCGGCGGCAAATATGGCGTGGGCAAGCGCATGCCGATCAAGGCGACCCGCGCGCTGCTGAACGCCGCGCTCGACGGCAGCCTGAACGAAGCGACATTCCGCACCGACCCGAATTTCGGTTTCGAGGTGCCGGTGGCGGTCAATGGCGTGGACAGCACGATCCTGGACCCGCGCGCGACATGGCCGGACAAGGAAGCCTATGACCAGACCGCGATCAAGCTGGTCAAGCAGTTCGTCGATAATTTCGCGCAGTTCGAGGCGCATGTCGATGCGTCGGTACGGCAGGCGGCACTGACCGCCGCCTGATCCCCCGGATCTGCGCCAGGAGAAGAGGCCGGGCGGCAGGATCGCCCGGCCTCTTTTCGTTTCGCGGGCGGTTCAGCCGGTGCTATTCTGCCTGGCGGGCAATATAAGGAATCGCGGCATGGGCATGTTCGACGGCATATTGGGCAATCTGGGCGGCCTTGAGGAAATCGCCGCGAAGATCGGCCTGTCCCCTGAGCAGATGCAGGGGTTGATGACCGAAATCGGCGGGCGGCTGTCGGGCGGTGAAACCGACGTGGGGGCTATGGCGGCGGTGGCGGCCGAACATGGCGTGTCCGCCGACAAGTTGCAGGAACTGATGGGCGCATTCGGCGGACCCGAAGCGATATTGGGCAAGCTGGGCGGGATGTTCGACAAGGATGGCGATGGCAATCCGATGAACGAATTGGGTGGCCTGGCCAAGGGACTGTTCGGCTAAAGCGGCAGGCCCCGCGCACCCGCAACTTTCGGGGGCACAAGTTTTTTCGTCTTGCCTTCGCGCCGTCCAGCGGCCATTCGCCGACATCTTGTTATTGCGAAAGCCACGCAACTGGTGCGATCCATCGCGCTGCTGTGATGGCGTTGCAGGAGAAAAGGCTTGGCCGACGTGACGATGGAAAAGACCGTGCTGGAACCCACCGGGGCGCTGAGCGTGGAGACGGTGCTGTCGGTGCGGCACTGGAACGAGCATCTGTTCAGCTTCAAGATCACGCGGCCGGCCAGCTTCCGCTTCCGGTCGGGCGAATTCGTGATGATCGGCCTGAAAGGGGATAATGGCAAGCCGCTGCTGCGCGCTTATTCGGTCGCCAGCCCTTCGTGGGACGAGGAATTGGAGTTCCTCTCGATCAAGGTGGAGGACGGCCCGCTGACGTCCAGGCTCCAGAAGATCGAGCCGGGCGACCAGATCTATCTCGGCCGCAAGCCGACCGGCACGCTGGTGACCGATGCGCTGCTGCCGGGCAAGCGG
>CAZLSU010000011.1:0-27742 GCA_964562225.1 uncultured Sphingobium sp. | reverse complement strand
CCGAAACCGACCGGATCATGATGTGCGGCAGCATGGAGATGATCAAGCAGTTCGGTGCCTGGTTCGAGGCGAACGGCTTTACCGAAGGCTCCAACGCCGCGCCGGGGCAGTTCGTTATCGAGCGGGCTTTCGTGGGGTGAATGCGTCGCCCCGGCGGAGGGCGGGGCCGCTCACCTCCGGGTTCATAACTTTTCGATGGCGGCCCCGGCCTTCGCCGGGGCGACGGCTATACTCGCCGTTCCGTCACATGCGCGGTGATGTTGCGGGCCAGCACGGTCATCGGCACGCCGCCGCTCTTGACCACCGCATCGTTGAACAGGCGGAAGTCGAAGCGGTCGCCCAGCGCGGTCTTCGCTTCTTCCCGCAGGCGGGTTATTTCGCCATGACCGACCTTGTAGCCGCACGCCTGACCCGGCCAGGCGCAATAGCGGTCGACTTCGCTCTGCACTTCCTCGACTGACGATCCGTTGGTGGTGGCGAACCAGTGGATCGCGTGGTCGCGGGTCCAGCGTTTAGCGTGGATGCCGGTGTCGACGACGAGGCGGCAGGCGCGGAAGGCGATCGACTGGAGATAGCCCAGCTTGCCCGCCGCGTCGCCTTCATAGGCGCCCAGTTCGTCGGCCAATTGTTCGGCGTACAGCGCCCAGCCTTCGGAAAAGGCGTTGAAGGCGAGCATCGAGCGGACCAGCGGCAGTTTATAGGCATATTCGCCCTGCCAGACATGGCCGGGAATGCCTTCATGATAACAGAGCGTGGGCAGGGCGTGGCGCGGCCAGACGCTGGTGTCGCGCAGGTTGATATAATAGCTGCCGGGCACCGATCCGTCGATGCTGCCCGCTCCGGCATAGGCACCCGGCGCGCCCGCCTCGATCTCTATCGGTACGCGCTTGACCACCAGTTTGGCGGGTACCAGCGTGGCGAAGGCGCGGGGCAGGCGGGTGCGGATGTCGGCGAGGCGGCCGTCGATATAGGTGAGGATCTGCTGCCTGCCCGCGTCGCTGTCCGGGTAGAGGTAGCGCGGGTCTTTGCCGAGCGCGGTCATGCGTTCGCCAACCGTGCCTTTGGTCATGCCCAGATCGCGGAGCAGGCCGTCCATCTTCGATTGCAGCGCCGCCAACTGTTCCAGGCCGAGGGCGTGAACCTCTTCCGGCTTCATGGTCGTGGTGGTGCCCGCCTTGAGCGCCCAGGCGTAATAAGCCTCACCCTGGGGCAGTTTCCAGACGCCCGCGTCCATCGTCGCCCCCTGACGCTGGCGGGTCAGTTCGGCGATCTGGCGGGTGAGGGCGGGGGCGACTTTGCTCGTGACGATCGACAGGGCCTTTGCGCCATAATTGCCGGGGAGCGCCCTGGCGCGGCGGGCGATGGAGGTGACGGGCACCCACTGGTCGAGCGGCAGGGCGCGGGCGTTGTTCATCTGGGCGATGGTCTTGTCGAGCAGGAAGGCCGGGGCGACGACGCCCTGGCCCGAGTCATGCCGGAGCCGGGCGGTTTCGCCGTCGAGATTGGCGGCATAAGCCTCCAGCCGGGCGAGATAGGCGTCGGCGTCATCCTTGCTCTCAATCTTGTGGTTCGAGTCGAGGAAGTCGGGGGTTTCGACGAAGGCACCGGTGTTCTGGGCGACGGCATAAGGGGCGTTGCGGTAGGACCAGTTGTTGTTGAGCACGGCCATGTCGCCGAAGGGAAAGGCGAACCCTTCGACCGCGATCTGGTGCGCGGTGCGGACCACGTCGACATCGGTGCGGGTGGCGGGGGAGAGGGCGGACTGATCGACCGCGTCCAGCCGTTTGAGGCGGGCGGCGGCGTTGGCAGCGATGCGGGCCTGGCCGGCGGGGGTCTTGTCGCCCAGCCGCGATTTGAGGGCGGCGCGCGCGCCCTGGTCCAGCCCCAGGCCGCTGGCGGTTTCGGGGGCGTCGGCCAGCATGGATTCGGCAATGTCGGCGAGGCGCGCTTCGGCCCTGGCGTCGGGCGTGTCGGCGGCGTGGAGCGGCAGGGTAGAGAGGGACTGGGCGGAGAGGGCCAGCGTGGCGCCCGAGGCGATCAGGAAGTCGCGGCGGGTGGTCGTCATCGGCGGGTCTCCATGCGGCTAGGTCTGGCCTTAGCTTCGCGTATTTCCCGCCGGTTTCGATATCTTATTTCCTATATCGGCAAGATCATAACAGGCGGGCGCGGGGCATGGGGGTGTCGGGCGGTGGGGGCGGGGGCAGGGCGGCCAGCGCGCGACGATAGGCTTCCGCGCGGGCGGCGCGGCAGGCGGCGTCGATGGCATCTGGTCCCTTGTCGATGCTGGTGCGATCGAACCAGGGCAGGTCGACCGCCGCCCAATCGACCGGGGAAGGCGGGCCTTTATCGTTCAGATGCGCGTCGAACAGCCGCGCGTCGATCCGCTGATTATGCGGCATCGCGTCGCGCCGCCCATTACCATCCGCCGCCAGCGCGCGCAGCGCGGCGAACATCAGGCGGTGATCGGTCACATCGACATGGCCGACGACGCGGCCATTGCGGACCAACGGCTGCTGCCGGGTGCCGTTGAGCAGATCCATCGCGCGGTCGCGGGCCGCGCCCAGCCCGAGTTCCAGCGCCCAGTCCCAGGCGGCGGCGAAGCTTTCCGCGCCGGGCTTACGCCGCAACTGATAGGCCGACCGCGGCGAACAGCCCACGCTCCGCGCCGCCTCCGCGATGACGCCGCATTGGGCGAGGGCGGCGATGAAGGCGTGCTGCGCATCGGGCGTCCAGCCGCGCGCACGGCGCTGGAGCGGGACGGGGGTGAAGGCGAGGAGGTCGGGATCGTTCATGATTTGGACCATATCATGAGCGATATTCTGTAGGAAAGGGGAGAGGGGATGGCCCTGCCTTGCCCCGTTCCTCGAATTGATGCCTCGATTGCCACATGCTGTGTTATAGACAGGTGCAAAGGGTTTGAACAAAGGCTGACCGCCTGCAATTCGAGCGATATACCCAGGTATGGCTTTCGCTCCGCGAGCCTCTGGCTTCCGAAGGCTTCGGCCATGGAATTTTTTACGGCCTTCCCGCCAGACTCTCCGTCTAATTCACCGCCCAGCCTTGGATCGGCGATCATCCGCTCGTCAAGCACGCCGCTCCTCCTTCTGGATGACCAGCTTGTCGTTCGGGCAGCCAGTGACACATTCTGCTCCGCTTTCGGCCTGCGTTCGGATGCTGTCGTGGGAAAGGAAATCTGCACGCTCGGCTTTGGCGAGTGGGATATCCTGCAATTACGATCACTGCTGATCGCGACACTTTCGGGTAAAGCGGCCATTGATGCGTATGAACTGGTGCTGCGTCGCCGTTCGGGCGAACTGAACCTGATCCTCAACGCCAGTCTGCTGGACTATTCCGGTGTGGAACCGCGCCTGTTGTTGTCGATAACCGATGTCACCGCCATCCGCCTGGCCGAGCGCCAAAATAGCGATCTGGTTCGCGAAAAGATGGTGTTGCTTCAGGAACTGCAACATCGCGTCGCCAACAGCCTGCAAATCATCGCCAGCGTATTGATGCAAAGCGCGCGCCGGGTGCAGTCGGACGAAGCGCGGACCCACCTCAACGATGCCCATCATCGCGTGATGTCGATTGCGACCCTGCAAAAACAATTGGCCGCGACGTCGGTAGGCGAAGTCGCGCTGCGACCCTATTTCACCGATCTGTGTAACAGCATCGGGGCGTCGATGATCGCTGACCCCGGTCGGCTGTCCATCAAATCGGAAATCGACGACACGAATACTACGGCAGAGATATCGGTCAGTCTGGGCCTCATCGTGACCGAACTTGTGATAAATTCGCTCAAACATGCCTTTCCTGAAAAAGTCCACAAGGGCATGATCACCGTTGGCTATGTATCCAATGGCGATGGATGGTCATTGACCGTCCGCGACAACGGAATCGGCATGCCCGGCATGGGCGCAAAGCCGGAGCCTGGGCTGGGCACCGGGATCGTCGAGGCGCTTTCCAAACAATTGGGGGGGACGGTGGAAATCAGCAATGCCCGTCCAGGTACGCTGGTTTCGATTGTCCATCGCGCCGTTCAGGCGGCATGATTGCTGGGACCGCGACGTGAACAGCTCAGATTGAAGGCTATATAATCATGGCAACCGAGCCGGATGCGCCGCTTCTTCTATATGTGGAGGACGATGTCTTCATACAGGACATGCTGGTCTCTGCGCTGGAGGATGCCGGATTTCAGCTTCTCCTGGCGAGTAGCGGCACGCGCGCCATCGAGTTGCTGGCCGAAGAGAACAGGTCGTTGCACGGGATCATCACCGATATCAATCTGGGCGATGGCCCTGAAGGCTGGGAGGTCGCGCAGAAGGCGCGCGAGCTGATCAACAGCCTGCCCGTCGTCTATGTCAGCGCGGCCAGCGAGCATGAATGGTTTTCCAAGGGTGTGCCGAACAGCATCATGATCGCCAAACCATTCGTGCCCGCACAGGTGGTCGTCGCGATTTCCTCGCTTTTGACGCTATCGGGTCAAAGCTGAGGCGGGCTGTCATATCAACGCGCGATGATTGTGACTCATCACCTCTCCGTTGATTGGAGTCGCGTGCCCCCCCTCAAGGGGGAGGGGTCTTACAGATCACGCTCATTGCAGCTTGGTATTGGCTAAGCGCCTTCCACCCGCAGTATCGTGCCTTCAGCCGCGACCACACGCACCCGCGCGCCGACAGCGGCGTCTTCGCCCGTCGCGTTCCATACGCTGTCGCCGACCTTGACGCGGCCTTGTCCGCCCTCGATCGGTTCCACTACGGTCACGGTCTGGCCGATCAGGCGGGCGGTGCGGTCGTTGAGGAGGGGATCGGCGGAGGCGACCGGATTGTCGATATACCAGCGGCGGCCACCCCATACGGCGAGGATGCAGAGCGCGGCGAAGATCAGGAATTGCAGCGCGATGCCGATCGGCAGGACCAGCGCGACGAGGCCGGTTGCGGCGGCGGCGATGGCTATCCAGATCAGGAAGACGCCCGGCACGATGACTTCGCCGATGCCGAGCAGGGCGGCGAAGATCAGCCACCACATATGATCTTCCAGGATGAGGGGGAGGGTCATGGGTGGTGGGCCTGTGGCGTGGCGTTGTATGGTGCAATGAGGGGTGCGCAGGCTTCGACAAGCTCAGCCGGACCCTTCGACAAGCTCAGGGCGAACGGGCTGGGGGTTGGTGCGCGGCCTTTCGGCAGGTTCGGGACGAACGGATTGGGGTTTGGTGCCTCGCCCTTCGACAGGCTCAGGGCGAACGGGGGTGGGCGAGTGCCGGATTTCTCGACTTCGCTCGAAACGAACGGATGTGGGCAGTGCATCGCTCTCACCCCTGGCTTTGCCCGAAGGGGCCGCGCCGGGGCGGGGCGGGCGGGGGTGGGATGGGGGTGCCGTCGCCGCCCAATGCTTCCCTGGCCAGCGCGCCGATGCCGCCGAGCGTGCCGATGAGCTGGGTCGCTTCGACCGGGAAGAGGATGGTCTTGGCATTGGGGCTGGTGGCGAATTCCCTGACGGCTTCGGTATATTTTTGCGCGATGAAGTAATTGAGCGCCTGGGGGTTGCCCGCGCTGATCGCGTCGGAGACCATCTGGGTCGCCTTGGCTTCGGCCTCCGCTTCGCGTTCGCGCGCTTCGGCGTCGCGGAAGGCGGCTTCGCGGCGTCCTTCGGCCTGTAATATCTGGCCGGCCTTTTCACCTTCGGCGCGCAGGATTTCGGACGCGCGGGCGCCTTCTGCGTCGAGGATGTTGGCGCGCTTTTCGCGTTCGGCCTTCATCTGGCGGCCCATGGCGTTGACGATGTCGGCGGGCGGGCGAATGTCCTTCAACTCGACGCGGGTTATCTTGACGCCCCAGCTTCCCGTGGCGTGATCGACCACCGAGAGCAGCCGCGCGTTGATCTCGTCGCGCTTCGACAGGGTTTCATCCAGGTCCATCGAACCCATCACGGTGCGCAGGTTGGTGGTGGCAAGCTGCATGATCGCGACATAGAGTTCGGAGACTTCATAGGCGGCCTTGGCAGCGTCCAGCACCTGAAAGAAGACCACGCCGTCGACCGACACCATGGCATTGTCCTTGGTGATGATCTCCTGCCCCGGAATGTCGACGACCTGCTCCATCATGTTGATCTTGCGGCCGACGCTGTAGAAGAAGGCGGGGTAGAAATTGAGACCGGGGCGGGCGACTTCGGTGAAGCGGCCGAAGCGTTCGATCGTATATTGATAGCCCTGGCGCACCACCTTGACGCTGACCGCCAGGTAGAACAGCACCAGCATGGTCACGGTGAGCGCGAATGTCGTTATCATCTATGTTTCCCCTGCCCCCGCCAGTCCCGGCCTTGGTCGCTTGGCGCTTGCGGATTATGCGCGCAAATCGTTAACGGGGAAAGTCATAGTGAAAGGCCGTTCCGATGTTGTTGCACCATGCCCGATCCCTGCTGTTCCTGCCCGCGTCCAATGCCCGCGCGATCGAGAAGGCGCGCGGGCTGGCGTGCGACATGGTGATATTGGACCTGGAAGATGCGGTGCCGGACGACGCGAAGGCGGACGCGCTGGCGGCGGCGGTCGAGGCGGTGGCGACAGGGTTTGGCCAGCGGTTGAGCGCGGTGCGGATTAATGTCGCGGGGACGCCGTGGCATGGGCTGGAGATGGTGGCGCTGAAAGGCGGGGCGGTGGACTATGTCGTGCTGCCCAAGGTGGAAAGCCCGCGCCAGGTGAAGGATGTGTTCAGCGTGACGGGTAAGCCGGTGATCGCGATGATCGAGAGTCCGGCGGGGCTGCTGGCGGCGCAGGCGATCGCCGCGAGCGAGGGGACGGAGGCTTTGTTCATGGGGACCAACGATCTGCGGCAGGCTTTGCGGATACCCGCGTCGGCGGGGCGCGGCGGGCTGGGGCTGGCTTTGCAGAGCGTTGTGCTGGCGGCGCGGGCGGCGGGCGTGGCGGTGTTCGATGGCGTCTATAACCGGCTGGACGATGCGGCGGGGCTGGAAGCGGAGTGCGTCGAGGGGCAGAGCCAAGGCTTCGACGGCAAGACGCTGATCCATCCGGGGCAGATTGCCGTGGCGAACCGGATATTCGGGCCGGATGAAGCGGCGGTGGAGGATGCGCGGCGGCTGGTGGCGGCGGCATCCGGCGGGGCGGAACGGTTCGAGGGGCGGATGATCGAGGCGATGCATGTGGAGGAGGCACGCGCGCTGATCGCACGGGCGGAGGCGGGCTTTTAGCGGTGCGACAATAATCCGCGCTGCGGCCTAGCCCTCGTCCCCACAAATGGTTACATGGGCCGCCACGAAAAACCCGGAAAGTGGCACGCATATGGACATCCGCCTTGGCTTAACCTTCGACGACGTGCTGTTGCAGCCCGGCGAATCGGACGTCCTGCCGAGCCAGGCGGACACCAGCACCCAGGTGACGCGCGAAATAAGGCTGAACATCCCGATCCTGTCGTCCGCCATGGACACGGTGACGGAGGCGGACATGGCGATCGTCATGGCGCAGCTTGGGGGCATCGGCGTGCTCCACCGCAATATGACGGTCGAGGAACAGGCCGATGCGGTGCGCGCGGTCAAGCGGTTCGAGAGCGGGATGGTGGTCAACCCGATCACCATATTGCCGAGCGCCACTTTGGCCGACGCGCAGATGCTGATGCAGAAGCACAGGATCAGCGGGATTCCCGTGGTCGAGGAAACGGGGAAACTGGTCGGCATATTGACCCACCGGGATACGCGCTTTGCCGAGAATCCGGGGCAGCCGGTCAGCGAGTTGATGACCAGCGAGAATCTGGCGGTGGTGCCCGCGGGGACGAGCCAGGACGAGGCCAAGCGGCTGTTGCATGCGCGGCGGATCGAGAAGCTGCTGGTGGTCGATGAAGCCTATCGCTGCGTCGGCCTCATCACGGTCAAGGATATGGAGAAGGCGGTCACCTATCCGCAGGCGACCAAGGACGGCACGGGCCGGTTGCGCGTGGCGGCGGCGACGACGGTGGGTGAAAAGGGGCTGGAGCGGACCCGCGCGCTGATCGACGCGGAGTGCGACCTGATCGTCATCGATACCGCGCATGGGCATAGCAAGCAGGTGTCGGCGGCGGTCGAGGCGGTCAAGCGCCTGTCCAACCATGTCCAGGTGGTCGCGGGCAATGTCGCGACGGCGGAGGCGACCAGGGCGCTGATCGGCGCGGGCGCGGATTGCGTGAAGGTGGGCATCGGGCCAGGATCAATCTGCACGACGCGGGTGGTGGCGGGCGTTGGCGTGCCGCAGCTGACCGCGATCATGGATTCAGCGGAGGAAGCGGCCAAACATGGCGTGCCGGTGATCGCGGATGGGGGGCTGCGCACGTCGGGCGATCTGGCGAAGGCGCTGGCGGCCGGCGCGGGTTGCGTCATGGTCGGGTCGCTGCTGGCGGGGACGGCCGAGGCACCGGGCGAGACATTCCTGTATCAGGGCCGTGCCTATAAAAGTTATCGCGGCATGGGCAGCGTCGGCGCGATGGCGCGGGGCAGCGCCGACCGCTATTTCCAGGCGGACATCAAGGACCAGATGAAGCTGGTGCCCGAAGGGATCGAAGGGCAGGTGCCGTTCAAGGGACCGGCCAAGGACGTGATCCACCAGCTTGTCGGCGGCGTGAAGGCGGCGATGGGCTATACCGGCAGCGCGACGCTGAACGACCTGCGCGAGCGGGCGCGGTTCGTGCAGATCACCAATGCGGGGTTGAGCGAGAGCCATGTGCATGATGTCACCATCACGCGGGAAGCGCCCAATTATCCGACGCGGTAGTATCAGACTTAAGCCCCTCCCCTTTAGGGGAGGGGTAGGGGTGGGGGCCATCGTCCAAGCGGAGCGCTTGGGGCACGCCCCCACCCCCAACCCTTCAAACGAGTCACGCGCCTCGTTTGAACCTAAAGGGGAGGGACTTAAGTTGTCATGACCCCCTCGGCGCGCGTCCAGGCGGCGATTGATCTGCTCGACGCCATCATTGCGGCGGCGCGGGATGGCGGGGCGGCGGCCGATGTGCTGATCGCGCGCTATTTTCGTGAGCGGCGTTATGCCGGGTCGAAGGACCGGCGGGCGGTGCGCGATCATGTCTATGACGCGATCCGGCGTGCGGGCGAGCGGCCGGCCAACGGGCGCGCGGCGATGGTCGGGCTGGCGCGGGAACGGCCGGAACTGGCGGCGCTGTTCGACGGGTCGGCGCATGGGCCTTTGCCGATCGACGCGGCCGAGGCGGGGTCCGATGCCTGCGCGGTGCCGGGGTGGATCGCACCGTTGATCGCCGCGCCGGTCGAGCAGGACGCGCTGCTGGGGCGCGCGCCGGTGGATGTGCGGGTCAATCGGTTGAAGGCGAGGCCCGATCAGGTCGCGCCGCACTTTCCCGACGCGGTTGCCGTGCCGGGCGCGCCCGACGCGCTGCGGTTGGCCGAAGCGTCCGCCGTGGAACAGAGCGACGCATGGGCGCAGGGTCTGGTCGAGGTACAGGACGCAGGGAGCCAGATGCTGAGCGCGGCCTGTGGCGCGCAGCCGGGCATGACAGTGATCGACCTGTGCGCCGGGGCCGGGGGCAAGACGCTGGCGCTGGCTGCCGCGATGCAGGGGCAGGGCAGGCTGATCGCCGCCGATACGATCCGCTCGCGGCTCCAGCGGCTCGATCCGCGCGCGGTGCGGGCGGGCGCGACCTTCATCGAGACGCTGTTGCTGGACGAGGGGCGTGAGGCGGAACGGCTTGTCCCCCTGGAGGGTGTGGCCGATGTCGTGCTGGTCGATGCGCCCTGTTCGGGCACGGGCACCTGGCGGCGTAATCCCGAGGCGCGCTGGCGGCTGACTCCGGCGCGGCTGGACCGGCTGGTCGCGACCCAGGCGCGCATCCTCGATTTCGCAGCGCCGCTATTGGCTCCGGGCGGTCGGCTGGTCTATGCCACCTGCGCGCTGACGGACAGGGAAGGACGCGATCAGGTGGACCCATTTCTGACCCGCCATCCCGGCTGGCGCGCGCTGACCCCGGCGAGCGACGCCGGGCGCGCGCATGGTGCGGGGCGGCTGCTGACGCCGGGGCATGACGGGACCGACGGCTTCTTCTTCGCGGCGCTGACCTATGGCTGACAAACAGGTCATGGACATTGCCATGCGGAATGACCACATTTCACCCATGTCCAATTTGCAGGACTCGTCGCTCCTGGAGACAATGATGCGTTTTACCCCTGCCTCGATTGCCCTTGCCTGCGTGCTGACCACCGTGTCGAGCGTTGGCCTGACCCAGCGTCCCGACACGCAGATCGACCCGCTGTCGATCGAGTGGATGAATGCGGGCGCGGCGGCGGCGAAGGCGGGCGACCTGACCGGGGCGAACGACGCCTATGAAAGCGCGCTGGCGGTCGATCCGCGCAACCGCAACGCCTATGTCGCGCTGGGCGGGGTGGCGCGCGCGCAGGGTTTGCAGGGCAAGGCGATCCGCCTTTATCGCGAGGCGTTGTTGCTCGACCCGACCGATGTAAATGCGCTGGTCGGGCAGGGCGAAGCGATGGTCGACAAGGGTGCGGTCGCCAAGGCGAAGGAAAATTTGGCGCGTGCGCAGGGCGTGTGCGGGTCCAATTGCGTGCCGGTCGCCCGGCTGTCCGCCGCGATCCAGAAGGGGCCGCCCGCCGTGGTGCTGACCGCCAAGGATGTGACGCCGACCACGCCCAAGGTCGTGCCGACCGAGACGCCGTAAACCACGGTTCCATCCCGTTCGGTTCGACCTTATCGAGAATGGCGCGCGGGGTTCTCGACAAGCTCGAACCGAACGGGATGGGGGAGTTTGGGCGGTCCGCCTAATCGCTCAGGATGCGCGCGACCGCGACGAATTCCGCGACGCTTAGCGTTTCGGCGCGGCGCTGTGGTTCGATACCCAGAATTTCGAGCGCGGCCAGCGCGCCGGGCAACCCTTTGAGGCTCTGGCGCAGCATCTTGCGGCGCTGGCCGAAGGCGGCGGCGGTGAGCCGTTCGAGATGCTTGAGCTGGACGCCCTCGGGCGCGGGCCTGGCGGTGATGTGGACGATAGCGGACATCACCTTGGGCGGGGGGGTGAAGGCGCTGCGGTGGACCTTCATCGCGATGCGCGGATCGCTGCGCCATTGGGACAGGACGGCGAGGCGGCCATAATGGTCGGTGTCGGGCGTGGCGACGATGCGTTCGGCGACCTCATGCTGGAACATGAGCGTGAGCGAGGCCCACCAGGGCAGCGGCTCCCATGGCGCGGACAGCCAGCCGATCAGCAGCGCGGTGCCGACATTATAGGGCAGGTTGGCGACGATATGCGCGCCGTCGCCCGCCTGCGCCTGTGCATCGACCGCCATGGCGTCGCCGGAGATGACGGTAAGCTGGCCCGGAAAGGCGGCGTCGAGTTCGGCGAGCGCGGGGAGGCAGCGGCGGTCGCGTTCGACCGCGACCAGCTTTGCCCCGGCGCGCAGCAGCGCGCGGGTCAGGCCGCCGGGGCCGGGTCCGACCTCATAGGCGGACTGGCCGTCGAGCGGGCCGGGGATGGCGGCGATCCGGTCGAGCAATTGTTCGTCGAGCAGGAAATTCTGGCCGAGCGCCTTGCTGGCCTGGAGACCGTGGGTGGCGATCACCTCACGCAGCGGCGGTAATTTGGGATGCGGCATGGCGTCAGCCCGCATAGGCGAGGCGGGCGCGGGCGGCGTCGGCCGCCATCCTGATCGCCGCCATCATCGCGCCGGGATTGGCGCTGTTGGTGCCCGCGATGCCGAAGGCGGTGCCATGGTCGGGCGATGTGCGCACGATCGGCAGGCCCAGCGTGATGTTGACGCCATCGTCGAAATGCAGCGTCTTGATGGGGATCAGCGCCTGGTCATGATACATGCACAGCGCCGCATCATAGGTTTCGCGGGCGCGGAAATGGAACATGCCGTCCGCCGCGATCGGACCCTTTATGTCCAGTCCGTCGGCCTGGAGCGATTCGATGGCCGGGCGGATGATCTCGATCTCCTCACGACCCAGCGCGCCATCCTCACCCGAATGGGGATTAAGGCCGGCGACCAGCAGGCGCGGGCGGGGAATGCCGAAATTCTTTTGCAGGCCGCGCGCGGTAATGGTGGCGCGGGCGCGGATCAGGTCGATCGACAGGGCAGCGGGCACCTGCGCCAGGGGGATATGGATGGTGATCGGCACGACGCGCAGCGACGGCCCGGCGAGCATCATCACCGCATTCTGGGCGGATACGCCGCAGCGTTCGGCGACGAATTCGGTCTGGCCCGGATGGGTGAAGCCGACGCCGTAAAGCTGCGCCTTGCCCACCGGCGCGGTGACGACCCCGGCGGCGGAGCCGGAGCGAGCGAGGCCGACCGCGACCTCCAGCGATTGCAGCGCAGTGCGCGCGCCATCGACGCTGGGCGTGCCGGGCACGATCGATCCCGCATCGGCGACCTGGAGGACGGGCAGCGCCGTCGCGAACGCCTGTTCAACCTCTTGCGGACCGCCGACGAGCGCGATCGGCCCGGCCCATACGGCGCGGATCGAGGCGATATCGCCGACCGCGAAGAAGGGCGGCAGGCCGCGTGCTTCGCGCATCACCCAGGCTTTGGCGACGATTTCCGGCCCGATGCCCGCCGGGTCGCCCAAAGCCACCGCAAAGGGGGCGGCCGCAAAAGGCGCAACGGGCGCGGGCGGTGTCGCGGGATCAGTTATAATCGATGACCGCATCACGTCGCAGATCGCGCAGATAGATGCGGGCGCGCTTGTTGACGCGTTCCTCTTCCATCTGCGCCTGAATCTGTTCAAAATTGGGGGCAGCGCCACCGGTCGCTTCGTCGCGGCCGCACAGCAACAGCACGCGCACGCCGTCGGTGATCGATCCGAAGGGCGGGGTCGACTGGCCGACCTGGATGCCGAGCAGCATGTCCTGCAACTGGGGCGGCAGGTCACGCACCTTCACATTGTCGTTATCCACGACGTCAGCGCCGAGGCGCTGGCCGACCTCATTGGCTTCGCCGCAACCCCTGATCGCCTTGGTAGCGGCGGCGAAGGTCGCCGCCTTTTCGGATGCCTGCGTCTGGGTCGTGCCCGCCGGGAAGGCGAGCGACAATTGTTTGAGGCTGAGCAGCGCGTCGCGCGGATCGCTGGTCAGCACCTTGCGCTTGTCCATGACGTAGAGGATCGACATGCCGCCGGGCACGGGGACCGGCCCTGCGATCTGGCCGACCTGCATGGAGGCGGCGGCGGCGGCGAGTTCGTCGGGCAGTTGCGCGGGGCGGACCCACCCCAGATCGCCACCGACCGCCGCGGTGGAGGCTTCGGAAAATTGCCGCGCATAGGCGGCGAAGCTGCCGCCACCCTTGATCTGTTCGATGATATTGCCGGCATTGGCGGCAATCTGCTGCGCATTTTCGGGCGTTGCCGACAGGTAGATTTCGCCGATGCGGAATTCGTCCGATCCCTTGGCCGCGTTCAGCCGGTCGACGACCGACTTCACTTCTTCCTCGCCGACATTGACGAAGGGCTGGACGTTGCGGCGGAGCAGGCGGCTCCACGCCATTTCGCCTTCGATCTGGCGCTTGATGCTGGCGGGCGCGCTGCCCTGGGTGCGCAGATACGCCTCGAACGCGGTGGGCGACTGGCGAAAATTGGCGGCGACCCGCTCATAGCTCTGCTGGATTTCGGCAGGATCGACCTTGATGTCGTTCGCGGCGGCTTCCTGAATTTGCAGCGTTTCGTCGATCAGGTTGCGCAGCACCTGGACGCGCAGCCGTTCGCGTTCTTCCGCCGACACCTTGCCGCCATTGGCGGTGATGATCAGCGCGAGCCGCTGGTCAACATCGGTGCCGGTGATGATGCGGCCGTTGACGATCGCGGTTGCCTTACGCAGGTTCGGGTCGTTCTTGCCGAAAAACTGAATGTCCTTGGGAAGCTGCAATTGCTGCGTCTGGACGCCGCCGTCGTCGTCCACGCTCTGGCTGCGCGCGCCGGAGGCGGCAAGGCCGAGCAGCGCGGTCGCCAGCAGCAGCGCGGGCGCGGAGCGGCGGCGGAAGGGGGCTACAGACTTCATCGGTGACATCATTCTCCAAGGGGGGATCAGTGCGATTGCCCCGATCCGCCTTAACCGGTCCTGAGCGGACCGGAAACGCAGCCGTTCTTATATGCCAAGATTGCGAAAAGCCAGCCGTAGCTGGAAGCTGTTGCCGAGCCGCGCGTCGCCGGTGGTCTGATAGTCGCGACGCCAGGTCACGCCCAGCGTCAGGCAGTCATCTTCATAGGTGATGCCCAGCCTGTGCCGCACCGGCTCATAGCCGTCGGCAAGGCTGGTCGGGTCTTCCTTCGTATCGGTCAGGTCGATGACCGTGGAGCCGAAAACCGACCAGAAGCGCGCGAACTGGAGCCGCGCGCCCAGGCGCAGTTCCTCGCGATCGGCAAGATCTTCCAGGCTGTCGAGCGCGTCGCGGTTGAGGCGCAGATAGCCCGCCATGACATAGGTTTTGCGACTGCCGAGCGTCAGGTCGACTTCGTTGCGGCGCACCGCCAGGCTGTCCTTGTCCAGCCGGTAGCGATGGGTGATGGCGACGAAGTCCCGATAGCGCGCGGTCGTCCGCCCGACGATGTCCGACAGGCGGCCCGCAAGGCCGGTCCCTTCGGGCAGGATGGCCGGGCGGCTGTCCAGCCGATAGCTTTGCCCGGCATTGCTTTCGAGCGAAAAGCCCGGCAGCGCCAGGCTATATTCCAGGCCGTAGGTGACGCGGCTCGAATCCTCGAACCGGTCATAGCCCGCGAAACGATTGAGCGCGAAGAGGTTGCTGTCCTCCAGATCGACGGCGCGGGCATCCTCATTGGGCAGGGACAGGTTGGCGAGGCGGGGCGCGGCGACGATCTGGACGCGCGGGGCGATGCGCTGGGTGCCGCCGAACGCTTCGCCGATGAAGGGCCAGCGCATGTTGACCGCCGCCGCCGCGATGCCGCGCGTCTGCCAGCCGGGACGGCCGCGATAGCCGACCGTGGACGTCAGGGCGTTGTCGCTGCTGTGATAAGCGTCGCCGCGCAGATAGGCGGTGAAATTCACTTCCTGGCCAAGGCCCGTGAGTTTGCGCAGATTCCATTCAAAGGCGGCGAAGGCGCGCTGCGTGTCCTGCCCGTGGGTGCGGGTGATGGCCAGCGTGTTCGCCTGTAGCTGGATGCGGCCGCCCAGCACCGGATCGGCAAGGCGCAGCCGATAATCAATGACCGGCAGGGCGATCGGCGTCTGGCCCTGCGAATCGCCGGTGCGCAGCGTCTGCACGGCCCAGCCCGCGACCGAGAAATAGCTGTTTTCGCCGATCCGCTGCGCCGACAGGGTGGAGCGCAGCCGATCGTCGCGGCTGATGTCGTAACGGCGCAGGAAGGTGCGGTCGGTGACGGCGCGGATCGACCCGGCGACGCTCCATTCCGGGGTCAGTTGCAGCCCGCCGCTGGCTTCGAGATAGCCGCGAATATCCTTTTGCGAGCTGGCAGGCGTCGTGCCGCTGGAGGAACCGGTGGCGAGGCGGCTGCCATAGGTGGCAAAGCCTGTGACCTGATAGGCGCCGCGATCCCACAGATGGCGGAAATTGCCCTCCAGCATCGGCAGCGCGTCGCTGTAGATATGCGGTGTGACGGTCAGGTCGCGATTGGGCGCGAGCTTGAAATAATAGGGTAGCGCGATTTCGACGCCATTGGTGCGGTCGTAGCGCAGGTTGGGCATCATGAGGCCGCTGCTACCCCCTTCGCCGACCGGATGCGACAGGCCGGGCAGGGGGATGAGCGGCAGGCCGAACAGTTCGATATTGGCGTTGGTGTAGCTGACCCGCTGGGTATTGGGGTTATAGATCACCTTTACCGCGTTGATCTGCCAGGTCGGTTCCTTGGGGCAGCCGTCGCTATCCTCGACCGCGCAGCCGGTATAGGCGGCATGATCGAGCGTGTAGACGCCGTCGGTCCGGACGCCGCTTCTGGCCGCCAGCCGTCCGCCCGTTTCCAGCACGACCAGCATATTTTCGACGATGCCGTCCTTCAACGTGTCGGTGACGTCGAAGCGGTCGCCATAGGCGATATTGCCTTCAGGATCGGTCAGCGAGACATTGCCCTGCGCCTCCACCTTGCCCGTGGTGCGGTTCCAGGTGACGCTGTCCGCGCGCAGCCGGTTGCCCTCCCGCAGCAACTGCACCGATCCGCGTGCGGTCACGATGTCGGCATTGCTGTCATATTCAAGGGTATCGGCGGCAAAGCCCAACTGGTCGTCGGCGGTCGGCACGGGGGCGTCGGGCGCGCTGGCCGGGGTCTGCGGCGTGTTGAACTGCTGCGCGGCGGCGGGAAGCGCGAACATCAGGCCGAACATCAGGCAGGGCAGCGCCGCGCCGAACATCAGGCGGCGTATCATGATCGGGATCGGACGGGGGGCTGGCAAGTGTCTGGAGCCTTGGCGGGGGGCGCTTGTTTCCCGCCTATTGCATTGCTTGGCCCTCGCCGCAATCGCTTGCCCACCCTCTTTTGCGGGAAATCGGTCGAACGGCTTTGCCAGACGGGCAAAGGCGCATTATCTGGCGCATTCACGCCGGATCACCGGCGCTCCAAAAAAAGAGGATTTTCGATGGAAATCGCGTTCAGCCCATCCCGTCCCATCGCCGCCGACACGCTGGTGCTGGCGGTAGCCAAGGACGCCACCGCCGCCCTGCCGCTGGCAAGCGCCGCGACGCTGAGCGCGGGGGCGAAGGCGGCGCGCTTTGCCGGTGAAGCGGGCGCGACGTTCGAGAGTTTCGTCGAGGAGGGCGGCGCCGTGCTGCGGATCGTGCTGCTGGGCATCGGGTCCGGCAGCGAAACCGATCTGGAACGGGCGGGCGGCGCGCTGAGCGCGAAGCTGGCGACCAGCGGCGCGGTGGACGTGGCGGTCGAGTTTCCCGGTGGCATCGACGGCAAAAGTGCGGCCCTGCTGGGCTTTGGCGCGCTGCTGCGGTCCTGGCGGATCGACACCTATCGGACCAAGCTGCCGGAGAAGGCGAAGCCGACGCTGGCGCGGGTCACTCTTGTTTCGGCGGACGCGGGCCAGCATTGGGAGGCTCTGGCGGCGGTGGCGGCCGGGGTCGCCTTCACTCGCGAACTGGTGTCGGAGCCTGCCAACATCCTTTATCCTGGAAGTTTCGTGGAACGGTGCCGCCATCTGGAGGGTCTGGGCGTCAAGCTGACCGTGCTGGACGAGGTGCAGATGGCGGAACTGGGCATGGGCGCGCTGCTGGGCGTGGCGCAGGGTTCGGTGCGCAAGCCGCGCATCCTGGCGATGGAGTGGAACGGCACGGGTGACGCGAGCGGCAAACCGCTGGTGCTGATCGGCAAAGGCGTGACCTTCGATACCGGCGGTATTTCGATAAAGCCTGCCGCCGGCATGGAAGACATGAAATGGGACATGGGCGGCGCGGGCGCGGTCGCGGGCGCGATCAAGGCGCTGGCGGGGCGCAAGGCCAAGGCGCATGTCGTGGGCATTTGTGGTCTGGTCGAGAATATGCCCGATGGCAATGCGCAGCGGCCGGGCGATATCGTGACGTCCATGTCGGGGCAGACGATCGAGGTGATCAATACCGATGCGGAAGGGCGGCTGGTGCTGTGCGATGCGGTTACCTGGGCGCAGAAAACCTATGCGCCGGAAACTATGATCGACCTGGCGACGCTGACCGGGGCGATCATCATTTCGCTGTCCGACCAGTTTGGCGGCCTGTTTTCCAACGATGACGGGCTGGTGGACGATTTGCAGGCGGCGGGCAAGGCGACCGGCGAACCGCTGTGGCGCTTTCCGCTGACCGACGCCTATAACAAGCTGATCGACAGCCCGATCGCCGACATGAAGAATGTGGGACCGCGCGGCGGCGGGTCGATCACGGCGGCGCAGTTCATCAAGCGCTATGTCGATGAGGGCGTGAAATGGGCGCATCTCGACATTGCGGGCATGGTATGGGCGGACAAGCCCGGCCCGGTGTGGGACAAGGGCGCGACCGGCTATGGCGTGCGCCTGCTCGACCGGCTGGTGGCGGACAAATTCGAGAAGTGACGTAAAACGCCGTTTGGGCCGAGCTTGTCGAAGCCTTGTCCTTCTTTCCGCGCCAGAGGAAGAAGTGCAGCCCTTCGACAGGCTCAGGGCGAACGGAGTTGGGAGTGTCCATGCAGGTCGATTTCTACCAGTTGAGCCGCGATCCGGTCGACAAGGTGCTGCCCGCCATTGCGGGACGCATCCTGGAGGGCGGTGGTCGGCTGCTGGTGGTGGCGCAGGAACTCGACGCGCTGGAGCGGATTTCGCAAGGCTTGTGGAGCGCGGCACCGGAGAGTTTTCTGGCGCATGGGTTGGCGGGCGACGGGGATGACGGGGGGCAACCCATCCTGCTGTCCGACGAATGCGACGCGCTGAACGGTGCGCGGCATGTGGCGCTGGTGGACGGGCTATGGCGCGAAGAGGCGCTGGGGTTCGAGCGGGCCTTTTATTTCTTCGACGCAGAGACGATCAACGGTGCGCGGCAAAGCTGGCGCGCATTGAGCAAGGCCGATGGCGTCAGCCCGCGTTTCTGGAAGCAGGATGGGCGAAAATGGGTGCAGGGGCCGTAAGCGCGGCTTTTTGCACCCTCTTGCAGCCTGCGCCGCGCCGGTCTAAAGGCGCGCCCAATCCTTTCCCCTGTTTTTTGGAGTTTTACAGGCTCATGGCGCTTACCCGCACCTTTTCGATCATCAAGCCCGACGCGACCCGTCGCAACCTGACCGGTGCCGTCACCAAGGTGCTGGAAGAGGCGGGCCTGCGGGTCGTCGCGTCCAAGCGCATCCGCATGTCGCGCGAACAGGCCGAAGGCTTTTACGCGGTCCACAAGGAACGCCCCTTCTTCGCCGACCTGGTCGCCTTCATGATCTCCGGCCCGGTGGTCGTGCAGGTTCTGGAAGGTGAGGACGCCGTGAAGCGCAACCGCGACATCATGGGCGCGACCAACCCCGCCAATGCCGACGAAGGCACCGTGCGCAAGCTGTTCGCCGAATCGATCGAGGCCAATTCGGTCCATGGTTCGGACAGCGAAGAGAATGCCGCGATCGAGATCGCCTATTTCTTCAAGGGCGACGAAATCGTCGGCTAAGCGCTAAATCCTCCCCGGTACGGGGAGGGGGACCGCTGGCGTAGCCAGTGGTGGAGGGGGCTGGCCCCAAGCGATACCGATCGAGGTATGCGCCCAGCCGACAGCCCCCTCCGTCATGCCTTCGGCCTGCCACCTCCCCGTTCCGGGGAGGATTATTCGCCCCAGCGCGCGTCGAGTTGGGCCTGGGGATTGCCCTTGACGCGCTTCACCAGCGACAGGCCCCGCAGCGTTACGTCATGGCCGCCGAGCAACCGGCCCTTTATGCTATAGCCTATGTCGTAGAGCGCGATATCCTCATGCGCTTCGCCATTTGCCAGGAAGCGCGTGCTGATCGCGACGGGCAGTCTTTCGTCACCACGGCTGTCATCGGGCAATCCGGCCTTGTCGCGAGCGCGCTTCAGGCCGGTTGCGAACCAGTCCGCCTCGATCCGGGGATCGCCCGTCGTCTCGACGGGATCGACGTCCAGCGCGGCGGGGAAGCGGATCGTCTGGCTTTGCACCACCTGACCCTCATCCACCGGTTTCAGCAGCAGGCGATCATCGCGCGCGGCGGTGGCGTTCAGCACCAGCGCGACGGCGCGGGATGACGCCTTTGTGTTTTGCGCCGCCTTA
Organism: uncultured Sphingobium sp.; assembly: GCA_964562225.1. Lineage (GTDB taxonomy): Bacteria > Pseudomonadota > Alphaproteobacteria > Sphingomonadales > Sphingomonadaceae > Sphingobium. The sequence goes on along the minus strand of CAZLSU010000011.1, from coordinate 8,065 downwards.
TCGGCGCGTTCGGCCTGCTTGTCCGTCCAGTTGAGGTAGAGCGTGACGCCCGATATCAGCACGGCGAGCACCGCCAATATCTCGCCCAGCGTGATCCAGCGGCGGCGGATCGCAGCGGCTTCGATCGCGCGGTCTTCCTTCGTCTCTGGCGGTATCTGGGGCATGGCGTCAGACCGTTTGCGGGGGCAGTTCAAATTTGTCGATCACCCAATCCTCGGCCTGTGCGCCGCCGATCCACTCCTGCATCCAGGGGTGCGCGATGACCGCGCGCATATAGCCCTCGGCAAAGCGCGCGACGGGGAGCTGGTAGGTGATGAGGCGGGTGACGACCGGCGCGAACATGACGTCCGCCGCACCAAATTCGCCGAACAGGAAATCGCCCTGGCCGCCAAAGCGGGCGCGCGCTTCGGCCCATAGCTGCATCAGGCGGGCGAGATCCTGCGCCACGGCCTGCGTCGGCTGCACCGGCGGGTAGATTTGCCGGATGTTCATACTATGCTCGCGGCGCAGCGCGGCGAAGCTGCTGTGCATTTCCGCCGCCATGGAACGGGCCATCGCCCGTGCGCCGATATCGGTCGGCCAGAATAATGTGCCGCCGGTCTTCTCGTTCAGATATTCGACGATCGCGAGGCTGTCCCACACTACGACATCGTCGCCATCCCACAGAATAGGCACCTTGCCCGAAGAGGGCGCGAACTCGTCGCCCTCGCGGCGCTTTTCCCACGCCTCGTCATAGAGGGGGACGACCACCTCCTCGAACGGCAGGCCCGACAGCTTGCAGGCGAGCCAGCCGCGCAGCGACCAGCTCGAATAGGCTTTATTGCCAATGAACAGCTTCATCATGCTCCCTCCTTAGCCGGAGGCGCCGGATCAAGTCGAGGGGGCATAGGCGCGCAGGAAAATGGTAAGGGCGCGATGGACATCCGCTTCTATATCCGCAGCGCTCGCCTGTTCGATCAGCCCGGCAAGCAACAGATGATGGCACCCGCCAAGGATAAGGCCGAGCAGCCCCTGCGCGGCGTCGCTGGGATCATCTTGCCGCAACTGCCCGCGCGCCATGGCGCCCGCGAGGAAATCGGCGAGGTGAATCTGGGTCATGCCCCGCGCGCGGTCATGGAATATTCGCCCCACCTTCGGAAAGCGTCCGGCCTCCGCCAGGACGAGCCGGTGCAAGGCGATCGCATTGGGCTGGACGATCTTGTTCAGCAGGCTGATGCAAAAGCGGTCCAGCGTGGCCGCCGTATCGCCACAGGGATGCAGTATTTCCCTCAGATGCGCGCGAAAGGCGACCGTCGCATGATCGAGGACGGCATCGAACAGGGCTTCCTTGGAGGGAAAATAGCTCCACAGCGTGCCTTTTGATCCACCCAGAGTCGCCGCGATCCCCGACATGGTCGTGCCGGCATAGCCGCATTCCATAAAGGACGTCGCGGCCACCGCAAGGATCGCGTCGCGCCGGTCCCGCTTGCGCGCTTCGCGCCGCCCCAGGGCGAGAAAGGTCTGATCCATAATCGTACCATATAGTATGGTATTTTGATTGACAAGGCGGCTCGGGTCGCGAAAAGAGCGGCAATCCGGAAAGCTGATCTGATGTCGATGAGTCGCCCTTTTTCGTTCGCACTGGCCATGGCTCCGCTGTTGGTGTCGTGCGCGGCCGTGCCCGATCTGGGGCCAAAGCCGCTGACACGCGCGCCTGACAGCGTGGCGTCGGCGCGCAGTCTGACGACCGAGGGGGCCGGGCAATGGCCCGGCGGACGCTGGTGGACGGACTATCAAGACCCGCAACTCACGGCGCTGATCGAGGAAGCCTTGCAAGGGTCGCCCGACATGGCGGCGGCAAGCGCGCGCTTCCGGCGCGCGACCGCGCTGGCGCAACAGGCCGGTGCCGCGCTCGCCCCGCAACTGGATGCGCAGGGGCAGGCGACATTCGACAAGCAGAGTTATAATAATGGCTTCCCCAGGGATTTCGTGCCGAAGGGCTGGCTGGATAGGGGATCGCTCACGCTGAACGGGCAGTTCGACATCGACCTGTGGGGGCGCAATCGTGCGGCGCTGGCGGCGGCGACGTCGGAAGCGCGTGCGGCGCAGATCGACGCGCAGCAGGCGCAATTGATGCTGACCACGGCGATCGCCAGCGCCTATGCAGACCTGGCCCGGCTGTTCGTCGCGCGCGACCTGCAACAAAATGCGCTCGATATTCGCGCAGCGACCGGCAAGCTGGTCGATGACCGGGTGCGCAGCGGTCTGGATACGCGCGGCGACCTGCGGCAGGCGCAATCCGGGCTGTCGGCGGCGCGCGCCGACCTGTCCGCTGCTGACGAAGCCATCGGGCTGCGGCGCAACCAGATTGCGGCGCTGATGGGGGAGGGGCCGGACCGGGGATTGTCGCTCGCCCGTCCCGCGCTGGGCAGGCTCGCCGCGCGCGGCCTCCCGGCCGGGGTCACAACCGATCTGGTCGGGCGTCGCCCCGACGTCGCGGCGGCGCTGGCGCGGACACAGGCCGCCGCGAGCCGGATCAAGGTCGCGCGGGCCGACTTCTTTCCCGCGATCAGCCTGGGTGCGCTGGTCGGCGTGCAGTCGCTTGGCCTTGAAAATCTGCTGAAGACGGGGTCGACCTATGGCAGCGTCGGCCCGGCGGTCAGCCTGCCGATCTTTCACGGCGGGGCCTTGCGCGGCCAGTATCGCGGCGTGCGGGCAATCTATGACGAGGCGGTCGCGGACTATGACCGCATTGTCGTGGATGCCTATCGCGAAGTGGCCGACGCGGTGACCAGTCAGACCATGCTGGGTGCGCGCCGCGTCGATACGCGCGCCGCACTGGCGGCATCCGAGGAAGCCTATGCGATCGCCCGCAAACGCTATGAGGGCGGGCTTTCCACCTATCTGGACGTGCTGATCGTGGAGGAGCGGCTGTTGGCGGTGCGCCGGGCCGCAGCGGACCTGGACATGCGCGCCTTCACCCTGGACATTGCACTGATACGGGCGCTTGGCGGCGGATTTGCCGTTGCCGATGCGCCTTTGCCCAAGGACGACCTGAATGGCTGATGCTGACCCACGGATCGATGCTCAGGATGTGACCGATATGTCTGGCGACGGGGCGGCGCGGCAGGCCGCGCGCAAAAGCTGGCTGATCCGCCTCGCCATGCTGGTCGTAGCGGGCATCACGCTATGGGCGCTGTGGTATTTCCTGATCGGGCAGAATGACGTCAGTACCGACAATGCCTATGTGAACGCCGAAGTGGCGCAGGTCACGCCGTTGATTTCCGCTCAGGCGATCGAGGTGCTGGTGAGCGATACCCAGTCGGTGAAGCGCGGCGACATACTGGTGCGGCTGGACCCGGCGGGCGCGACCATCGGCCTGGCGCAGGCGCAGGCGGATCTGGCCGAAGCGCGCCGCCGCTTTTACCAGGCGTCTGCCACCAGTACGGCGCTGTCGGCGCAGGTGCAGGCGCGCGGGGCGAGCATCGTCCAGGCGCAGGCGCAGCAGGCGACCGCGGCGGCGGACTTCGACAAGGCGCGGATCGACCTGGAACGGCGCGAGGCGCTGGCCCCCAGCGGCGCGGTGTCGGGCGATGAACTGACCAGCGCGCGCAAATCCTATGCGGCGGCAAAGGCCGCGTTTGACCTGGCGCGCGCAGGCGTGGTGCAGGCCCGCTCCACCCAGGGTGCGGCGCAGGGCGAGTTGGCGGCCAATGATGCGCTGGTGCGCGGATCGACCGTGGATACCGATCCAGGCGTCCTGGCGGCGCAGGCCAAGCTGGATTCCGCCAAGCTGGATATGGACCGCACGACCATCCGCGCGCCGATCGACGGGATCGTGACGCGGCGGCAGGTGCAGGTCGGCCAGCGGGTCGCGCAGGGCGCGTCGATCATGACGATCATCCCGCTGTCACGCCTTTATGTGGACGCCAATTTCAAGGAGCGCCAGTTGCGCCGGGTGCGCATAGGCATGCCCGCGACCGTCACGTCCGATCTATATGGCGGCAACGTCGTCTATCATGGCCGCGTGGCCGGCCTGTCGGGCGGCACCGGCGCGTCGATGGCGCTGATCCCGGCGCAGAACGCGACCGGCAACTGGATCAAGGTGGTGCAGCGGCTGCCGGTACGGATCGCGCTCGACCCGAAGGAACTGGCGGCACACCCGTTGCGTGTTGGCCTGTCGATGGAGGTCGAGATCGACCTGACCGATGGCTGAGGGCGGGCCGAACGGGGCGCTGTTCGACGAGCTGCCGATCGCGCCGTCGCGCCGGTTACTCGCCGGGGCAGTCCTGGCGCTCAGCAATTTCATGGTGGTGCTCGACCTGACCATCGCCAATGTGTCGGTGCCCCACATCGCCGGCAATCTGGGCATCACGCCCGATCAGGGCACCTGGATCATCACGTCCTACGCCGTTGCCGAAGCGATTTCTGTGCCGTTGACGGGATGGCTGACGCTGCGTTTCGGCGCGGTTCGCGTTTTCATCACCTGCATGATCGGTTTCGCGCTGTTATCGCTGCTGTGCGGTCTTTCCCCCACGCTGGGCATGCTGGTCGTGTGCCGCGTCGGCCAGGGCCTGTGCGGCGGTCCGATGATGCCGATCTCTCAAGTCTTGCTGATGCGCATCTTCCCGTCAGCCCAGCGCGCGAAAGTCATGGGCTTGTGGGCGATGACGACCATCCTGGGACCGGCCATAGGCCCGATCGTAGGCGGCTATATAAGCGACAATTGGAGCTGGCACTGGATATTCTTCATAAATCTGCCGGTGGCGGCTTTGTGCACATTTGCGGCCCTTGCGATATTGCGCCCTGCCGAGACCGAGACCGAACGGCAGCCGATCGACAAGATAGGATTGCTTCTGCTGATATTCTGGATCGGCACGTTGCAGATCATGCTGGATATCGGCCGGGACCATGACTGGTTCAGCGATCCGACGATCGTCATTCTGGCGGTGCTGGCGGCCATCGGTTTTGCCGCATTCGTCATCTGGGAACTCACCGAAGAGCATCCGATTGTGGACCTGCGGATTTTCCGGCATCGCGGCTTTACCGCCGGGGTCATAACGCTCGCCTTATGCTTTGGCGCCTATTTCGCCAGCATCGTTATCATCCCGCAATGGCTTCAGACATCCATGGGCTATACCGCTACCTGGGCCGGCTTTGCGACTGCGGCCACGGGTTTTGCGGCCGTATCGACCGCCGCGCTCGCAGCACGACTGGTGGGTAAGGGGATTGATGCCAGGATATTGGTGTCCTGTGGCATATCGTGGATGGGGGTGATGGCGCTGAGCCGAGGTCTGTTCTGGACGACCGGCTCCGACTTCTGGACCATTACGCTGCCGCAGCTTGTCCAGGGCTTTGCCATTCCCTTTTTCTTCATTCCCCTGACGACCATCACCCTGGGTGCGGTCGAGCCGTCGGAGACCACATCGGCGGCGGGATTGCAGAATTTCCTGCGCACCATGGCCATCGCATTTTCAACCTCGGCCGTACTGACGCACTGGAGCAATCTGCAACGGACGGCCCAGAATGAGATCGTCAGCAAGCTGCAACCCGTCGAAACGCAAAATCTATTGTCGGGCATGGGTATGCCGATGGAGCAGGGGCGGCAGATAATCGCCAACATCGTCAATCAGGAAGCGACGGCGCTGGCGGTGTCCAATCTCTTCACGCTGCTGGCCGTGATCCTGTTCGCCACCGCTGCCTTCGTCTGGCTGACGCCGCGCGTCAACCGGCCCGTGGATATGTCGGCATCGCATTAAAGCGCCGGGTCGGGACGGCGTTTGGAAAGTCCTGCTCCCATATTTTCGGCGAACGGGGGATGCCGAAACTAACAAGGATCAGTCTGATCGGCGGGAACGTAAGACGATGCGGCGGCATTCTATAGCCAAAGCCCATCGCAGAGGAATGCCCCATGGCCAGCCAGGCCCCGATCCCGACAGAAACATCCCAGTTTAAACATCACCAGTTTCAGGCCGCGCTGGGGGATTGGAACCGGCAGAGATTGTCGCCCCGCTTTCCCAGCGACGACTGGGCCGTCATGCTGGAGGCGGACCAGCGCATGTTGCGGCTGGAAGGGGCTTTTCTGGAGGAATTGCGGGGCGAGGTCGCTGCCGAGGCGGCTTTGGCCCCAACGGACGCGCCGGGCTTCGTCGCCTGGTTCGAGGCGCTCAAGGCGAGCGGGCCGGGCCAGAACGACCGCCTGTTTCCCTGGCTCGCCGAACAGGCCAGTCGCGAAGAGATAGGCTGGTTTCTTCGTCAGGAAGCGGCCGGCGAAGCGGGTTTCGACGATCTTGTCGCGATGACGCAGGTCAAGTTGCCCGACCGTGCGAAGCTGGAACTGGCGCGCAATTATTGGGACGAGATGGGGCGGGGCAATATTCGCGGGATGCACGGTCCGATGCTGGGCGCGTTGGTCCGGACACTCGGGCTGGACCCGCAGATCGACACTACCGTCTGGGAAAGCCTGGCGCTGGCCAATGCGATGACGGCGATGGCCAGTACGCGTCGTTATGCCTGGCACAGCGTAGGGGCGCTGGGCGTCATCGAACTGACCGCGCCCGACCGTTCGCGCCACACGGCCGCCGCGCTCCGCCGGATCGGCCTGAGCGACGCCGAGCGCCGCTATTTCGATCTTCATGCGGTGCTGGATATCAAGCATAGCCAGGACTGGAACGCTGAGGCGATCGTGCCGCTGGTGGAGGAAGACCCCCGCCGGGCCACGGCGATGGCGGAAGGCGCGCTGATCCGCCTGCGGTGCGGGGCGCGTTGCTTCGATCGTTATCGCCTGGAATTGGGCGTGGACGCATGACGCATCATCCGCGCATATTGGTGGTCGAGGATGACCCGATGATGGGCCGCATCATCCGCGACGCGCTGGAAGAGGCATGTTTCGAGGTCGATGGCCCTTATGAGCGGCTGGCCGATGGCATGGCGGCCGTCGCCGCGCATTTCCCCGACTTCGCGCTGGTGGACGTCAGGCTGGGGCGTCAGGATGTCGCCATGCTGGCGGACGATCTGCAACGCTATGGCATCGGCTTTGCGTTTTGCTCGGGCGCCGCCATCGGCGACCGACTGGCGACGCGCTTTCCCGCGGCCCGGTTCATGGCAAAGCCGTTCGACAGCCGGGCGTTGATCCGGATGGTCAAGGATGGGAGCACCCGTCACTGAGGCTGACGGTCGTAGGGGCATTGGCGATGGCTTCGGCTTGCTGGCGGTCGAACATATCAATTTAGCGTAGTGCGGGCGATCTTGCCTCTATCATCCTGCGGTTGTGATTACCGCTGCGGACGGCAAGGCTTGCCCTCATATTGATGCCGATTGAGCACATATTCCTTGCCATTCCAACGAACGACCGGAAAGCAGAAGCCTGGCCCGCCAACTTCGATATCTGGCCACCCACCGATACCTTTCGTGGGAAGGAAGTCGGCCATGCCTTGGTTTCCCGTAATTTTCCTCCATTTACCGTCCGCTTGCTTGCTGACGATTATATATCCGGTCCCGGTATTCCCGAAGCAATAGGTGCTGCCTTCCGTGATGACAGCCTCGGGACGGCCATCACCATTGAGGTCGCGTACCGTTTCGATCGTGCCAGGGCTATAGGATGGCGTGCCAGGATCGCCGCATTCGCGCCATTGGCCAGTCTGGAATTTGAAACCAGCTGCACGGAAGGCTGCGGCTCGATCAGCCGAGGATAAGGTTCCTTGCGCGAGAGCGGGTGCAGCAAGGAAGATGAGCAAGAACATCGCAATGGCTTTTGACATGTCTACCCCCATTCATTCGGTGATACTCTATAGCATGTTCTGCGCAAATGATCCGTATGCGATGTATAGGCGCCACATAGGGATGATACCCAAGAAGGCGGTCGCACATGACATGGACCCGCGATCAGGAACTATGGGGCATGATCTCCAGTGCTGCTGCGTCAGCGTTGTGACAACTGCCGCTCCCGTTCGCCGACAATCTGAAAACAGATGAAGGATCGAAGAATCTTCGCGCCAGATTAAGGCAATAAAATCAGCTGTTTAGGGATGAGTATTTGGATGCCCGACAAGGATTCGAACCTTGATTGACGGAGTCAGAGTCCGCT
>CAZLSU010000010.1:0-57368 GCA_964562225.1 uncultured Sphingobium sp. | reverse complement strand
GTTGAGCTTGAGGAAGGCGATGACCGAGCCGGAGAAGGTGATCGCGCCGATCGCGATACCCAGCCCCATTTCGACGCGACTGACCACATGGATTTGTCCTGCGGCGTCCGCGATTCCGAACGCGACGGGATTGAGATAGGCAGCCGCCGCAACCGCGACCGCGGCCAGACCTACGAGACTGTGGAACGCTGCGACAAGCTGCGGCATCGCGGTCATCGCAATGCGGCGGGCCATGACGATACCGATCACGGCACCGATCCCGATCGCGACGAGGATCTCAACGAGCGAGATAGCGTCAACTATGCCGCCAACGTCCACCGGCGCATGGGTCAGCATGGTGGTCACGACCGCGATGGTCATGCCGATCATGCCGAAGCGGTTGCCGCTCTGCGCCGTCGCCGGGCTCGACAGGCCGCGCAGCGCAAGGATGAAGAGGACACCCGACACCAGATAGGCGATCGCGGCGTAGGGGTTTACCGCGCCATGACCGCCGGTCGCGGCCGAGAGAATGGCTTGCACGTCCATCTCAGCGCCCCTTCTTCTTGTACATGGCGAGCATGCGCGACGTCACCGCGAAGCCGCCGAAGATATTGATGCTGGCCATCACCACGGCTGCGAGACCCAGCCATTTCGAGGTGGCCGAACCCGCGGCAGCGCTGGCGATCAGCGCGCCGACGATAATCACCGACGAAATCGCGTTGGTGACGCTCATCAGCGGCGTATGCAGCGCCGGGGTCACCGACCAGACGACGAAATAGCCGACGAAGCAGGCCAACACAAAAATCGAAAAAATCGCGATAAAATCCACGGGCTCGCTCCCCTGCTGATTCCGTTTCGCGCACCTCTTGCCGCGCCCCGTCCTATGTGTCGACTCCAAAGCAGCCAAAAAAAGACGCCCGCATTCCCGGTCAGGGGAAATGCGAGCGTTTTGCGACATAAAATATCGCTGCGCCGGAGATGCCGGCCCTATTTTTTACATTTTGGGGACGAGCACCGCGTCGACGACATGGATAACGCCGTTCGACTGCGGCACATCGGCCTGCGTCACCGCGGCCTTGTTGCCGCTCGCGCTGGTCAGGATGATCGCGTCGCCCGATTTGGTAGCGGTCAGATCCTGACCGTCCGCCGTCTTGAGTACGGCCTTGCCGCGCCCGGCATCGATCTGCTCTGTCAGATCGGCGGCCGTCAACTTGCCCGCAACGATATGATATTTGAGGACGCCCGCCAGAACTTCCTTCTGCGCCGGGCGCATCCAGCCGTCGCGCGTCACCGGCGAAACCTGTGCAAAGGCGGCATCGGTCGGAGCGAAGACGGTGAAAGGGCCGGTACCCGACAGTGTTTCGGTCAGGCCCGCCGCCTGCACCGCGCTGACCAGCGTCTTGTGGATCGGCGAGGCCGCGGCATTTTCGACGATGGTTCTGGTCGGCAGCATCTCGGCGGCGCCGACCGTCGGGTTGCTACTCGCGGAGACGACATCGCCCGTCTTTTGGGGCGCAGCGTCGGCCACGGGCGTCTCGGGTGCATTATTACATCCCGCAAGGGCCAGACCGGCAGCACATGCGGTCGCGAGCAGCAGCGTCTTCGTCACATCATCTCTCCTCTGGGAACGGCGGAACCTGCAGGGTCCTGCCGAAAGCGAACGGGCATTGGCGCCCGAAAGTTTCAGAAGAAAGACAGATTTGCGGCGCGTTTAACCGAGCAACCGCTCGTTCACGACCTTGCCGCCCTGCGTCAGGCGGATGGCGTTGCCGATTTCCTCGTCGAGCACCGGCGCGCCCTTTTCCTTGTCCCAGAAGGCGGACAGGAAGTTGTAGAGGTTGCGGCTGAACAGGGCGGACGTATCGGCGGCAAGGCGCGATGGCACATTGCGGTGGCCGACGATCTTGACGCCGTGGATTTCCACGACCTCGCCCGCGACCGCGCCTTCGACATTGCCGCCGCTTTCGACCGCCAGGTCGACGATCACGCTGCCCGGCTTCATCGACGCGATCTGCGCGGTGCTGATCAGGCGCGGCGCGGGCCGGCCGGGGATCAGCGCAGTGGTGATGACGATGTCCTGTTTGGCGATGTGGGCCGAGACCAGTTCGGCCTGCGCCGCCTTATATTCGTCCGACATTTCGGTGGCATAGCCGCCCGAACCTTCGCCCTCGATACCCGCGACCTTCTCGACAAAGATCGCCTTGGCACCGAGCGATTCGATCTGCTCGCGCGTCGCCGCGCGCACATCGGTGGCGGACACCTGCGCGCCCAGCCGGCGTGCGGTAGCGATCGCTTGCAGGCCCGCGACGCCCACGCCCATGATAAAGGCGCGCGCGGCGGAGACCGTGCCCGCCGCCGTCATCATCATTGGAAAGGCGCGGCCATATTCCGCCGCAGCATCGAGCACGGCCTTATAGCCCGACAGGTTCGACTGCGAGGAGAGGATGTCCATCGACTGCGCGCGGGTGATGCGCGGCATGAATTCCATCGCCAGCGCCTCTAGCCCCGCCGCCGCATAGGCATCGACACGGGCGCGCTCGCCAAAGGGGTTGAAGCTTGCCGCGACCCATGCACCCGGCTTTGCGCCCGACAGGCTCGCCACATCGGGTGCCTGCACAGCCAGCACGATATCCGCGTCAGCCACCGTCGCCGTCAGATCGCCGATGCTGGCTCCGGCAGCGGCATAATCCGCGTCCGCGACCGACGCCGTCGTGCCCGCGCCTGTTTCCACGGCGACGGTCGCGCCGAGCGCGATATATTTCTTCACCGTCTCGGGCGATGCGGCAACGCGCCGTTCGCCTGCGGCCACTTCCTTCAGTACAGCAATTTTCATTATCGCATCCCCCCAGCCCGACCGGCCCTTAGCTCGATATCAGCAGTACGACCAGTGCCCCTACGGCGAGGCTGGCGATCGTGCCCCACTTCATCACCCCCACGAAACCTGAATAGGTCTGGTTCGCGCTCTTCATATTTCCATCGCTGGCCATATTTTCCCCTTCCAAAGGCAGTTGCGCGCTTGTCTTATCTTTTAGCAGCACCTGCCTCAACCCGGTCGGACGAAAGAAATTCTTTCTGATTAAGCCCGCCTTTACCCCCGCGCGCTAGGATCGGCCCCTATCAAATAAAGGGGTTTTGATGGCGCGCGACGGCGTACCTATGCTGATGCTGATCGACGACGAGCCTGCGCAGCGCCGCCTGGTTTCGGCGCTGGGCGCGCGTGCGGGCTGGCGCACGGTGCTGGCGGGCGATGGCGAAACGGCGATTGCGATGCTCGGCACGCAGGACGGCATGATGCTCGACGCCGTGCTGCTGGACCAGTGGAGCCCAGATTATGAACCCGCCGGGTTGATCCGCGAGATTCGCGCGCGTCGGCCCGCGCTGCCGATCCTGATCCTCACCGCGCATAATAATGTCGCCGTCGCTGTCGAGGCGATGCGCGCGGGGGCCACCGATTATCTGTCCAAGCCGATCGCACCCGACCGGCTGCTCGCCGCGCTCAACGCGACGTTGATCGACGGAGCGCCCAGCGGCGAACTGCGCCCGCTCACTGAGAAGATCACCGCGCCCCTCTCCTTTGAGGATGTGGTGGGATCGACCCCGCAATTTCGCGCGGCGCTGGCCATTGCAGCGAAAGCGGCCCGCGCACGCATTCCCGTGCTGGTCGAAGGGGAAAGCGGGGTAGGCAAGGATGTCATCGCTCGCGCCATCCATGCTGCGTCCCCCAGGCACAAGCAGCCGATGATCACCGTCAATTGCGGTGCGATCCCCGGCAATCTGGTGGAATCAGAGCTGTTCGGCCATGAGCGCGGTGCGTTTACCGGCGCATTCGACCGCCATGTCGGCAAATTCGCCCGCGCCGATATGGGCACGATCTTCCTGGACGAGGTCAGCGAACTGCCGCTCGACGCCCAGGTCAAGCTGCTGCGCGTCTTGCAGGATGGCGAAGTACAACCGGTCGGCGCGCGCGGCCCTGTCCATGTCGATGTGCGGATTATCGCCGCGACCAACCGGCGTTTGCAGGACGAGGTCGAGGCGGGGCGTTTCCGCGAAGACCTGTATTACCGCCTCAACGTCGTGCAACTGACCGTTCCGCCGTTGCGCGAACGCATGGGTGACATTCCCGCGCTCTGCCGTCACCTGCTGGCGCGGATCGCGACCCAGCCGGGCCTGCGCAGCCTGGGCCTGACCGGGGACGCGTTGGCTTTGTTGATGCGGCACGACTGGCCGGGCAATGTCCGCCAGTTACAGAACGCGCTCTTCCGCGCCGCCGTGCTGTGCGAAGGCGACGCCCTGACCCCGCAGGATTTCCCCCAGATCGGCGCGCAGATCGAGCGCCGCGCGGCAGGCGCACCCGTGGCTGCCAGCAAGGCGCGGCTGATGCCCGACGAGGGCGCGGGCGTCACGCTGTTCGAGGGCGACGGCCATGTCCGCCAACTCGCCGAGATCGAGGCCGACGTCATCCGCCTTGCCATCGGCCATTATCGCGGACGCATGACCGAAGTCGCGCGACGGCTGGGGATCGGGCGCTCGACATTATATCGAAAGCTCGCCGAACTGGGCATCGATAGCGCCGCGTAAAATATGGGTTCGGGCGGCACCGGCCTTCCAACGGGCAATCGTTCCGTCATTGAAAGTCGGGTCCAGCTATGCTTTGAGCATGGCATGACAAAATTGCCCTTCCTTGCCGTGCCCCTGCTTATCGCCCTTGCCGCCTGCGGACGTCAGGAACCCGTGCAGGACATGCCGACGGAGGAAGAGATCGCCGCTGCCGCCAAGGCCGCTGCGGCGACCGCAGCCGCCAATGTCGCCCCGCCTGCGCCCGAAGAGAATCGCAACCATGTCGATCTCGACCATGGCTTCTCCATCACATTCCCCGAAGGCTGGACCCGCGACGCCGCCGCCAGCACGGGCGAAGGCGTGGTGTTCGAGGATCCCGGCGCGGGCGCGGACGTGCGGGTCTTCTGGCAGAAGAATGACAAGGATCAGGCTTTGCAGCAGATTGTCGAAGCGATGAACAGCGGTTCCGATTCGGTCGAAGGCAATTTCGTCACGGATACGGAATATCGTGGCACCGCCAGCGATGGCGAGGGTAACAGCGTTGCCATTCGCCTGCTCAAAAAGGCCGACGGGTCGATCGTCACCGCAACCTTCGTCTATCCCGAAATGCTGAGCGAACAATATAACGCCATCGCCAAGGCGACACTCGACAGCCTGCGTATCTTCCCGCCCAAGGGCGCCGAAGCGGTCCCAGCGGGTAACGCCGCTCCATAAGCATCAGGCGCTGGTGAGCGCGGCATCCTTCAGCCCGCGCCACACATGCAGCGCCTGCACCGTTTCGGCGACGTCATGGACCCGGACCATCTGGGCGCCGAAATCCGCTGCACGGACGGCCAGCGCGATCGACCCGCCCAGCCGCTGCGGCGCGGGCGCTTCATTGGAGAGCGCCCCGATCAGCCGCTTGCGGCTACCCGCGAACAATAATGGCACGCCCAGCCCCTGGAACAGAGCTAGGCGGTTTACCAGCGCGAGATTGTCGGCGAGCGATTTGCCGAAGCCCAGCCCCGGATCGACCATGATCCTCTCGCGCGCGATCCCCGCGTTCAGGCAGGCGGCGATGCGCGCCTCCAGCGCATCGAACACATCGGTCACGATTTCGGCATAGCCCGCGTCATTATCGTGCGGATCGTCGCCCGCGGAGGGGGCGTGCATCAATATGACGGGGCAGCCCGCTCTTGCGACGACCTCCAGCGACCGGGGGTCATGCTGCAACGCGCTGACATCATTCACAATCGAAGCGCCAGCAGCCAGCGCCGCTTCCATCACCGCCGCCTTGCGCGTGTCGATCGACACCGGCACGCCCGCGGCAGCCAATCGCTCGACAACAGGCACGACCCGCGCAATCTCGTCGCCTTCCCAGACCTTGTCCGCGCGCGGCCGCGTGGATTCGCCGCCGACATCGACCAGCGCCGCCCCCGCCGCCGCCATCGCAAAGCCCGCATCGGCCGCCGCCTGTGGATCGGCCATATGTTTGCCGCCATCCGAAAAGCTGTCGGGCGTCATGTTGAGGATGCCCATCACCTGCGGCCCTTCAAAGCGGATCGTGCGGCCGGGCAGCACCAGCGGTGGCCGCTGGAGGGATATGTTGGCGGCGAGAGATTTTGCGCGCATGGCCAGCTCGTCGGGCATGCTGGCGAGCGCCGCGTCCAACTCGGCCACTGGCACGGTTTGCCGGGCGATGCGGGCAGCGCCCTGCATCGCGGTCAGCTCATAGCCCTGAAACCATAGCAGCCCATTGCCCAGCCGCGCCACCTGATCATCCAGGCCAAAGGGGGAATCCGCGAACCAGACCGGGCGGAGGTACAGACGAGCGTCGGCGGGGATTGATGGTGATATCATACAAATATCCGTTCGCCTTGATGTCCGTGCTCCTGCGTGCGCAGGAGCACGGACATCAAGGCTCCGTGGCCAATATGTAGGTCTGCCGCAACGCATCGATCGGCTTCAAACCGCCATCCGCCTCATAATGCCAGAAGGTCCAGCCATTGCACGAAGGCGCATTCTGCACCGTCGCGCCCATCTTGTGGATCGACGCGCCTTCGCCGCCCATGCTGAGCGAACCATCCGCCCTTACGGTCGCCTTCCAGCGCCGCTTGATGTCGCTGACTATCGTGCCGGGTGCCAGATAGCCGGTCTCCACCAGCGTCCCGAAGGCCACCTTGGGCTGCTGGCGTGCGGTCTGCATGATGGTGAGCGCGGATTCGTCGAGCGGCAGCGCCGCTTCGATCCGTTCCAGCGCGACCTCGATATAAGTTTCCTCGCGTTCGATGCCGATCCATTTGCGGCCCAGCCGCTTGGCGACCGCGCCCGTGGTGCCGGTACCGAAGAAAGGATCGAGCACGATGTCGCCCGGCTTGGTGCTGGCCAGCATCACGCGGTAGAGGAGCGCTTCGGGCTTTTGGGTCGGATGCGCCTTGGTGCCGTTGCGCTTCAGCCGCTCCTGCCCGCCGCAGATCGGCAGCACCCAGTCTGAGCGCATCTGCAACTCATCGTTCAGCGTCTTCATCGCCTTGTAGTTGAACGTATATTTCGCGTCCTCGCCCTGGCTGGCCCAGATCAGCGTTTCATGCGCATTGGTGAAGCGGGTGCCCTTGAAATTGGGCATCGGGTTCGCCTTGCGCCAGATGATGTCGTTGAGGATCCAAAAGCCCTCATCCTGCAAAGCCGTGCCGACGCGGAAGATGTTGTGATAGCTGCCGATCACCCAAAGCGTGCCGTTGGGCTTCAGGATGCGCCGCGCCTCCGCCAGCCAGGCTTTAGTGAAACGATCATAGACCGCCAGCGTGTCGAACTTGTCCCAGTCATTGTCCACTGCATCGACCCGGCCGCCCTCCGGCCGGAACAGGTCGCCGCCAAGCTGAAGATTATAGGGTGGATCGGCAAAGATCATGTCGATGCAGCCGTCGGGCAGTTTCGCCATTTCGGCGATGCAGTCGCCGCGCAGCAACCGGTCGGCCTCGACATAATTAACCTTTGGCGCGACCGCCTTCTTCCGGCGCGTCGAAACGCGTTCCATGACTGTCATGAATGATCTGCCCCCTGCATATGTCCCTTGCGATGAGTCCTTGGGAGTGTGGCGTCAAGATCAAGACCTTAGCGATTGTGCCTCACAAAATGGTTAACGGCATGAGAACGAAAGCAGGCACCACGACATATTGAGTCCGTCATCGGCGGCCTCACCCCATATCAGGTGGTGTGGCGCGAAGGACTCACCGTCCCGCCTTGCGAGATATTTTTAGTTAACGGCCAAAAGCATCGTCGGGCGGCATGAGCGGCCATGATGCGTCGTCCGTCAGTCCATTAGCGAGAGCATCGTGTCGATCGGCACGAAGGCGAATGCGACGGAACTGTCGGCGACGCCATAGGGCATGAAGATGCGGTCGCCGATGCGGGTCGCGCCGCAAGTATAGACGACATTGGGGACATAGCCTTCGCGGTCGTCTTCCGACGCGGCGAGGAAGGGTTCGATCGAGCGGCGCAGAACCTTGGTCGGATCATTCTTGTCCAGCAGCACCGCGCCGATCGAATATTTGCGCATCGCGCCGACGCCATGGGTCAACAACAGCCAGCCCTCGTCCAGTTCGATCGGCGCGCCGCAATTGCCGATCTGCACCAGTTCCCAGGGATAGCGGGGGGTCAGGATCAGTTCGCCTTCGCCCCAGTCGGTCAGGCTGTCCGACTGGATCAGATAGAGATTTTCGCCATCCTGCCTTCCGATCATCATATAGCGGCCATTCACCTTGCGCGGGAACAGCGCCATGCCCTTATTACGCGCGGCGGCACCGGACAGCGGGCACAGGTCGAAGCTGCGGAAGTCGGTTGTCCGCATCATCTCCGACTGGATCTGACGGCCATTATAGGCGGTGTAGGTGCCCAGCCATTCGACGCTGCCGTCGTCATGCTCGAACCGGAGGAGGCGCAGATCTTCCAGCCCATTGGCTTGCGCGGCGGTGATCGGGAAGATGACCGTGCCCGACAGGGTGCTGTCATTATGGCGGAAGATGGTCACCGGGCCTTCGGGAACGACATCCTCCTCCTCATGCGCATCGGCTGCGGTGGCGAAAGGCGGTTCGGGGGCGAGATGAAAATCGCCCCCTTTGGTGATGACGCCCTCACGGAAGGCGATCGAGCTGATATGCCCTTCCCCCACCGCGCGCAGCGAGATGATGATGCGCATGCTGCCATGCGACAAGCCGGTCTGGTCGGGATGTGCGACGACGCTGGGGTTCATCAGCGCGGCGGCGGCATAGCTATATTCGTGGCAGAAATAGGCACCGATCAACTGGCAGCGGGCATCACTGATGCCGCGATTCTCCAGATTGAGGACGCCGGCCACCTCGGCGAACCGGGTCATGAAGACGCGGCGGGTCTGCCAATGCCGCGCCTCGAAATCCGTCAGGACATGGGCCAGTTCCGCAACGACATGCGCTTCGCTGAGCGCCAAGACGGCATCCGCAATGCGTTGCGTGCGGCTGGGACCGCCGCCATTTGGCTGCCAGCCCAAATGGAAGGGACGAACCACGACGCGGGCAGGGTCAGCGGAGAGTCGCAAGGGCAGCGCTTCAATCTTCGGCAATCATCCAGTCCCGTGCAGCCATAATGGTCAGGCGGAAACGAACGGCGCGTCCGATTCGATGCCTTCTGCCACGGCGGGACGGGTCTGCGAAAGCCTGTTCATCGCACAGGATGCCAGTTGCAGCGCAAGAAGCGATTCCGCGCCCTGGTTGCGATTGGCACCCGTCGGGGTCAGCCCATCGCAACAGCCCCCGTTCGCCGGGGTGGCAAGCGGCGTGTCGAGATCATTCTGACCCAGAAACCAGCGATAGGCGCTTTCGGCAAGGGCAGGCCAGCATGGGTCGACATCCACGGCGATCGCCGCGAGCGCGGCCTCGATCGTCGCCTGCGCCTCCAGCGGCTGCTGGTCGAATGGGAGGGGCGGCTGGTGCATCCGGCCGAAGCTTTCCGATCCGACCGCGCGAAAATGCCCCTCCGGTGCGCGTTGACGTTCCGCGATCCAGGCCAGGGTCGCAAGGCCGGTGGCGATCAGGTCTGGCCGTTTCAGATGCCTACCCGCGATGAGCAGCGCTTGGGGCAGGCGGGCATTGTCATAGGCGAGGAACGCTTCAAACCAAGCCCAGTCCGGCCGTCGCTGGATGCTGACGAGCGCGGCAAGATGGTCGGCAAAGCGGGTGAGCGTGTCGCGCGCCAAGCGGTGACCAGGTTCGGTGTCGAGCGTCGCAGCGCAACCCAATATCGTGAACGCCTGCGCGCGGGGCGACGTTATAGCGCTTAGAGGTTCCAGAGCGACATTGAATAGCTGAGCGGCCCATTCGCGATGGCGGCGGGTCTGCGCATCGCGGCTGGCGATGCCAAGCGCCCAGAGCGTGCGACCGCAACTATCCTCTGATCCTGCTTCTTCCAGCCATCGGCGGTCGAAGCTCATGAAATTGCGGAAGCGCCCATTGTCGGGGTTCCAGGCATGCTGGACGAAGGCGGCATAGATGGTCGTCCAATGATCGCGCAGGTCCGCGTCCAGATCCGTCATCTGCGTCATCAGGATGAGCGCGCGCGCATTGTCGTCGATACAATAGCCGTGGCGGCGGTCGGGGATGGTCAATATGCCATGCTGGAACATGCCGGTCGCGTCGCTCATGGCGATGATCGATGTCGCATCCGGGGCCAGATGCGCATAGCTGCGTCGGGGGGAAAAATGGGCCGGTTGGGTAGCGATGGCGATGCCCAGCAGGTCGCCGACATGGCGCGCCAGTTCGGTCCAGATCATCTGGCGGCCATAGGCGTAGGCGCGGTCAGCATAACCGCCCAATATGGCGTCGTCGGACAAGAGGCGATCAATCGCCGCCGCCATGGCCGGGCTGTCGCGAAAGGGAACGAGCGTGCCGCGACCGTCGCAGAGGATTTCCTGCGCCTGGACATAGGGGGTGGAGACCACCGGCTTGCCCATGCCGATCGCATAGCTAAACGTGCCCGAAGTGATTTGCGCAGGGTTAAGATAGGGGGTGACATAGATATCTGCGGCCTGGAGAAAGTCGATCAATTCCTCTTCCTCGACGAAGCCGTCGATGAATTGGACATTGGGCGACACGCCAAGATCGTTCGCCAGGGCAGTCAGGCTGGCGCGCAGGGTTTCTCCCTGTTCGCGCAGCAGATTGGGGTGGGTCGCGCCGAGTATGACATACAGCGCTTCGGGATGACGGTCCGCGATCGCGGGCATGGCGCGGATCATATGTTCGATGCCCTTGTCGGGCGCGAGCAGGCCGAAGGTCAGGATCACGCGGCGGCCTTCCCAGCCGAAGCGCGGCTTCATGCTGTCGGGGGCGACCAGCGGCCGGTCAGGCACGCCATGGGGGATGACGGCGATGCGCGCATCGTCCACGCCATAGCGCGACAGCAGGATATCGCGGCCGCGTTCCGCCATGACCATGATGCGGCCCGCGCGGCGCAGGAGAGCGTCCATCACCCGCGCCTCGTCGGCATTGGGGCGTTCCAATATGGTATGCAGCGTCAACACCAGCGGCAGGCGGGTGCGTTCCAGCAGGTGCAGGATCATGTCGCCCGCGGGGCCGCCGAAGATGCCGAATTCATGCTGGAGCCAGATGGCCTGCGCGCCGCTGTCCTCGATATGGCAGGCGGCGGCGGCATAGGCCGACTTGTCCTGCTGGTCGATGACATGGATGTCCGGCGCATAGGCGATCGGCTCGGCAGCATCCATGGCATAGCTGTCGATGCGCATCGCGGGGAAGGCGGCCTCCAGCGCCTCACGGCAATGGGTCGTAAAGGTGGCGATGCCGCAGCGCCGCGGCATGGCGTTGCCGATCAATGCGATATGCTGCGGCACCGGACCGGAAAAGAGAGGCGGGAACGACATATGGTTCATCGAGCGATTTCCATTGCTGCTATGCCGTTCCGCAAAAGCGGATGAACGGATGTTCAGAAGAACGCGCTCGCAGGCAAAAAGGTTGCGGCGATGCAACAGCCGTAAAACGCTCGATTATCAGCAATTTACGCCGGAATTGATCTCGATCAGTGCGAAATATGCCTCACTGCGGCAAGAATGGCGCGTGACATTGCAGTGCGCGCATTTCTGCTGCGATGCAACACATCTGTCCTATGCGGCGTCGGCCTCTTCTAGTCGCCAAAACCGCGCGGGGCGGGATCGGCCACGATGAACGCGCCTGCGCCGATCTCGGCTACTTCCAGCGCGCGTTCGGCGACATTCGCCCGGTTGAAGCGGAATGCGCCGTCGATGCCGGAAAAGCCGCCTGCGTCCCGCAAGCGCGATGCCGGGAATTGCGTGCCGGGGGTCCAGTCGCGGGCAATCCGCACGGTCAGCAGCACCGCGTCATAGCCGAGCGAAGACAGGCGGAACGGCGTCGCGCCGAAGCGGGCGCGATATTTGACGGCAAGCTGGCGGTAGAGCGTGTCCGATACGCTGGCGAACCAGGCACCGCGCAGCGCCGAATTGGCGGCCATGGCGTCGTCGGTGTTCCACAATTCGGTGCCCAGCAGGCGCGCGGTCGCGCCGCCATTTTTGCGGATGATCGGTGCGATCTGGATCGCGACCCGGCCCGCATCGGCGATCAGCAGCGCATCATAGCTGGACGACGCCTGCAATTTCTTGACCGCCGCCGTCATCGATGCCGGGGTCCGGTCGAAATTCTGCATCGACACGACGGTCCCGCCCGCCTGCTCGACAGCGCGCAGCAGGGCGGTGCCCGACCGTTCGCCATAGATGCCGCGCGGGATGAGCGCGGCGAAGCTGGACAGACCCTTTTCACGCGCAAAGCCAACGACCCGATCAATCGACTGGGTGGGGTTGTAGCCCATCAGATAGACGCTGCCGCCCGCGACGCTGGCGTCGTTGGAGAAGCTGATGACCGGCACATTGGCCCGTGCGGCGATTGGCCCGATGACGCGTGCATCCTCCGCCAGCAATGGTCCCAGGATCAGTTTATTGCCTTCGGCCAGGGCGCGACCGGCGGCGGCGGCGGCACCCAGATTGGTGTCATAGGTGGTGATGCGGACCTTGTCGGCCCTGGTATCCAGCAGGGCGAGCGTGGTCGCGTTGGCGATCGATTGGCCCACGCCCGCATTGGGACCGGTCATCGGCACCAGCAGCGCGACGCGGTGGCGCGCCGTGTCGGTCGGCAGGCCCGGCGTGATGCCGGGACCAGTCGGCTGGGCGGGGCCGTTTGGCGTCGTAGGTGCCGGCCCTTTGGGGACGATCGACTGACAGGCGGCGACCAGCAGGGCGCTTGCCGCGAAAGCGATTCGCGCAAAACGCTTGAGGGCAGCGACTTTGTTCGCTTGCCGGGGGGCATCCGTCTCTGTCATCTGGCGTCCTTATGGAAACAGCGCATATTTCTGGTCTCGAACCCGGCCTTTACATCGTAGCGGGACCGATCGGCAACCTTGGAGACCTGACGCCGCGCGCGGCGGAGATTTTGCGGCTGGCGGATATCGTCGCGGTCGAAGATACGCGGGTCAGCGCGCGTTTGCTGCGCCATGCCGGGTCGGATCGGCCGATGATCCCCTATCACGACCATAGCGGTGACGGGCTGCGCGCGCGGCTGGTCGAACGGATGGCGGGCGAATCGGTGGCATTGCTGTCGGACGCCGGAACGCCGCTGATCTCCGATCCCGGGTACAAGCTGGTGCGCGATGCGCGGGCGGCGGGACGGACGATCACGACGCTGCCGGGGCCGAGCGCGGTGATCGCGGCGCTGACGCTGTCGGGACTGCCCACGGATCGTTTCCTGTTCATGGGGTTCCTGCCGTCCAAGGCGAAGGCGCGGGGCGATACGCTGGCTGAGGTGGCGGGATTGCGCGCGACCCTGGTCTTTTACGAAAGCGGGCCGCGTCTGTCGGACAGTCTGGCGGCGATGGCGACGGGTCTGGGGGATCGCGACGCGGCGGTGTGCCGGGAGATCAGCAAGACATTCGAGCAGACGGTGACCGGGACGTTGAGCGCATTGTCGGCGCGCTATGCCGAGGCGCCGCCCAAGGGCGAAATCGTCGTGATCGTCGGGCCGCCCGGCGAAGCACCGCCCGCCAGCGCGGCGGATGCCGACGCGGCGCTGATCGAGGCGCTGACCCGGCTGTCGGTATCCAAGGCGGCGGGCGAGGTCGCGAAGGCATTGGGCCTGGACCGGCGGACGCTCTACGCCCGCGCTACGGAACTGAAAGGGTGAAAAGGCCAAATCCCGCCAGACTGGCCGCCGAAAAGCGCGGACGGCAGGCGGAGCGGATCGCGGCCTGGTGGCTGCGGCTGAAGGGGTGGCAGATTGTCGGGCGGCGCATGCGCACCCCGCTGGGCGAGGTCGATCTGGTCGCGCGGCGCGGCAGCATGATCGCTTTCGTCGAGGTGAAGGCGCGGGCGAGCGGGGCTGACCTGGACCTGGCGATCGACGAGCGGCGGCTGGCGCGGGTCGCGGCGGCGGCGGAGATATTGTGGCATGAACTGGCAAAGCCGGGCGATGACATGCGAATCGACGTGATGCTCCTTGCACCCGGCCGCGCGCCGCGCCATCTGACCAATGTCTGGCATGGGGGTTAGGACCAATCGACATTGAGCCCATACCGAGCTGCAAAGCGCGATTTTCTGCGCTCCGGTGCTCACGTACATTAAGTACGCTGCGCTCCGGTGCTCGAAAATCGCGCTTTTCGGCTCGGTCTGGACTCAATGTCGACCGGCCCTAGTCAGCATGAGCCGATAATGAAGGATGCTTTGCTGATGACCCAACTCAACCCCCTGACCGTCGCTTTCCAGATGGACCCGATGGAGGGCATCAACATCATAGGCGATTCGACCTTCCACATCATGCTGGCGGCGCAGGCGCGGGGGCATCGGCTCTATCATTATCTCGCGCCCGACCTCACCTATCGCGACGGGCGGGTGTGGGCGATGGCGCGGCCGGTGAAGGTGCAGAGAGTATCGGGCGACCATTTTGCATTTGGCGAGCCGGAACTGCTCGACCTTGGCCGCGATGTCGATGTCGTGTGGATGCGCCAGGACCCGCCGTTCGACCTGTCCTACATCACCGCGACGCATCTGCTGGAGCGGGTGCAGGCCGAGACGCTGGTGGTGAACGATCCCGCAGCGGTGCGCAACGCACCCGAAAAGCTGTTCGTGCTCGACTATGCGCGCTTCATGCCGCCGACGATGATCACGCGCAGCCTGGGCGCGACGCGCAGCTTTCTGGCCGAGCATGGCGAGATCGTGGTCAAGCCGCTCTATGGCAATGCGGGCACGGCGGTGTTCCATGTCGATGCCAGGGGATCCAACCTGTCGGCACTGGTGGAAATCTTTAAGGCTTCATGGGTTGAGCCTTTCATGGTCCAGGCTTTCATTCCCGGCGTCGCGCAGGGCGACAAGCGTATCGTGTTGGTCGATGGCGAGGTCGCGGGCGCGATCAACCGCATCCCCGGCGCGGGCGAGATACGGTCGAACCTGGCGGTCGGCGGATCGGCGGCGAAGACTGAACTGACCGAAAAGGAACGTGAGATCTGTGCCGCGATGGGGCCGGAGCTTAAAGCGCGCGGGCTGTTGTTCGTCGGTATCGACGTGATCGGCGGCGAGTGGCTGACCGAGATCAACGTGACGTCGCCGACCGGGATCGTGTCGATCGACGCATTTGACGGGACCGATACCGGGGGCATGATCTGGGACGCCATCGACGTGCGGCTGGCGGAACGGGCGGCAAGTTGACCGACTGGGTTCTGCGCCTGATCGACGCGGGCGGCTATTGGGGCATTTTCCTGCTGATGGTGCTGGAAAATATATTTCCGCCGATCCCGTCCGAACTGATCATGGGCATAGGCGGTATCCGCGTCGGTCAGGGACGGATGGCGATGGAGTGGCTGCTGATGGCGGGCACGCTGGGCACGACGGTGGGTAATTATGTCTGGTATCTGGCGGGGCGGCTGTTGGGGTTCCAACGGCTGAAGCCGCTGGTCGACCGTTACGGCCGGTGGGCGACGCTGGAATGGAAGGATGTCGAAGCGCTGGACCGGTTGTTCGGCAAATATGGCCAGATCGTCGTATTCACGTTCCGGTTCATGCCGGTGTTCCGCACGATGATATCGCTGCCCGCCGGGCTATTCCGCATGGGGCATGTGCGCTTTTTACTGTGGACCGCAGCGGGCGCTCTGGTGTGGAATGTCGTGCTTGGCTATGCGGGTTATTTGCTCGGTTATCATTTCAGCCAGATCGACAAATATGTCGGGCCGATCGCCACCGCCTGCATCGTCATCGCGGTGATCGGCTATGTCTGGCGGCTGATCGTGTGGAAGCCGACCAGCGCCGAATAGCGTGTCAGGCCCTGGGATGGGCGTTACGATAGACGTCCAGCAGATGTGCGGCATCGACCTGGGTATAGATTTGGGTCGATGACAGGCTGGCATGGCCCAGCAGTTCCTGCAAGCTGCGCAGGTCCGCGCCGCGCCCCAGCAGATGCGTCGCAAAACTATGGCGTAGCGCGTGGGGCGTGGTCCGTTCCGACAGGCCGAGGCGTCCGCGCGCGCCCTGCACGGCGCGGCGGATGAGGGCGGGCGACAGCGGCCCGCCCCGCGCGCCGCGGAACAGGGGTTCGCCGTGGACGGGCGGATAGGGACAGAGCGTGACATAGGCGTCGATCGCGTCCCGCACCTGTGCCAGCAGCGGCACCTGCCGGGTCTTGTTGCGTTTGCCGGTGACGCGGATGGTGTCGCCCAGCGGCATGATCGCCCCGTCCAGGCCCACTGCTTCGCCAATGCGTAGGCCCGCGCCATAGAGGAGCATCAGCACCGCCCAGTCGCGCGCGCCGATCCATGTGTCGCGCGCGGTTTCGGCGATATCGTCGGCCAGCGCCAAAACATCGTCGGGCGAGATTGGCCGGGGCAGGCCGCGTTTGACCCGTGGCCCTTTGAGCGCGGGCAGGCGAGCGTCGTCGCCGCCGATGAATTTGAGGAAGCCGCGCACGGCGGACAGTTCGCGCGCCGCCGACAGATTGCCTATGCCATCGCCGCGCCGGTGGGCGAGGAAGGCGCGCAGGTCGGCCTGGTCCAGCCGCGCCAGCGTCGCGCGGGTCACCGCCGCACCCTGATACTGCTGCACGAAATCGATCAGCCGCTCGGCGGTCGCGATATAGGCGCGGACCGTATGAACCGATCGCCGCCGGTCGAGCGCGAGATGCTTGCGCCAATCTTCGACAAAGGGATCGGCTTCGGGAAGGGGATCGGCCATGGGCGCAGCCTAGGCGAAGAGGGGCGAGATGGAAATGTGGCAATGGTCGTGCGGGCGTGGCGTGCTGCCGGAATTGCTATTGGCTTTCATCTGAGGTTCATTGTCGGGCAGAAAATGGGAGGGGCACAAAGATATAACGGGGTTTCCCTATTCCGCACGCTGCCACCATATGCCCGATCAATCCCGTTCATGGACCAAAGATCGTCATGCGGATCATCCGCCGCCTCTTGCCGCCTGTCGCGAGCGCGCTGCTGATCGCCAGTTGTGCCAAGCCGCCACCGCCGCCGGTCACGCCGCCGCCGCCGGTGATACCGACCATCATGCCCTTGCCCCCGCTGGGATCGGCCGAGGATATGGCGTTGCCGGAAGCCGATGCGCAGGGGAAATTCCTGACGCCCAACCGGGGCATGACCGGGCAACAGGCTTTATGGCATGTGCGTATGGCGCTGAACGTGGCGGCGCTGGGGTGTCGCGATGGGAACCGCGCGATGGCGACGCAATATAACGCGATGCTGCATATTCATATTGTGCCGCTGAACCAGGCGAACATGGCCGCCGACGCCATCTACAAGCTGAAATATGGTGCCGATTCCATAAAGGTGCGTGAGACAATCAACACGACGGTCTATAATTTCTTTTCTTTGCCGCCCGCGCAGAAAGCCTTTTGCCAGACCGCACTGGCGGTGGTGACGACGATCAACGGCAAGACGCCCGATGCGCTGTTCGCATACGCGCCCGAGGCGCTGGACATGCTGGAAAAGCCGTTCCAGGATTTCTGGGAAGCCTATGCCGACTATCTGCGGCGGCTGGACGAGTGGCGGCGGCGCTTTGCCAGGGGAACCGTGACGGTCCTGCCATGCCCCGCCGGCGACCCGGATTGTACCGGCGGCAGCCCGCCGCGCCCGGTCGCGCCCGCCCCCTATCCCGGTGTTATGCCCGGACAAGCGCCGACAACGCCACCGCCCCGCCCGTCCGACCTGATGCAGCCCGATCAGACGGCTAAGCCCCCGGCACCTTGAACTGCCCGCAAAAATGGGCACATGGGGTGCATGGATGCGCCCTTCGATAAGACCAGCCTGCCGACCGGTGCGCTGATGACGCTGTCGCCGCGGGTCGGCCGGGTGCTGGCACCCAATCCGTCGGCCTTCACCTATACCGGCACGCAAACCTATATGGTCGGCGCGCGGGAGGTGGCGGTGATCGATCCCGGTCCGGACGAGGCCGCCCATCTGGACGCACTGGTCGCGGCGATCGGCCGCCGGCCGGTGGTGGCGGTCATCTGCACCCATACCCATCGCGACCATAGCCCGGCGGCGCGGCCGCTGGCGGCGTTGACGGGCGCGCCGATCATCGGTTGTGCGCCGTTGACGCTGGACGATGACGGGCCGCGCGCGGACGCGGCGTTCGATGCCGATTATCGACCGGAGCGGATATTGACCGACGGCGCGCGGATAGCAGGCGAGGATTGGACGCTGGAGGCGGTGGCGACGCCGGGGCATACATCCAATCACTTATGCTTTGCGCTGGTGGAAGAGAAGGCGCTGTTCACCGGCGATCATATCATGGGCTGGTCGACCACGGTCGTATCACCGCCCGACGGCGACATGGCGGCCTATATGCGGTCGATGCAGCGGCTGATCGGACGCGACGATGCGATCTATTATCCTGCCCATGGCGAACCGGTGGAAAACCCCCAGCGTCTGGCGCGCGGCATGATGGGCCATCGCAAGCAACGCGAAGGGCAGATCATGCGATTCCTGGAGCGCAACGGGGACAGCGCGATCCCCGATATGGTCGCCGAAATGTACAAGGGCGTCGATCCGCGGCTTTATGGCGCGGCGGGACGGTCGGTGCTGGCGCATCTGATCGACCTTGGCGAGCGGGGGCTGGCTGCGGCCACGGTGGACGGTCGATGGCAGACGCGCTGAAGCGTTATGGCGCGTCGGTCGGGCTGGCGCTTCTGATCCTGATCGTCGGCGCAGCGATGCTGGTCGGCTGGCAGCGCTATAATCGCGACTATGTGGTCACGCCCGAGGATGACGGCAGCGCCGTCACCAGGGTGATCGCACAGCGTTTCGCGGGCGCAAGCAGCCTAAAGGTATCCGAATTGTCAGGCACGATCCAAAGCACCGCGTCGGACATTCGCGGCTTTGGCCTGCTGAAGTCCGACCAAGTGGTGAAGATGCCCTTTTCGGTTGATTATTTCATCGACGCCAGCGCGATCGGCCCGGACGATCTGGAATGGGTGGAGGCGTCGCGCACGTTGATCGTCAATGCGCCAGATGTGACCGCGGCAAAGCCCAATGTCGACGAAAGCCGACGCACGCTGGTACGAACCAACGGTATGTTCGTGACCCGCACGGCCAGCGAGGAACTCAGCCGCCGCACGTCCGCCCATGCGCAGGTGAAGGCGCAGCAGGTGGCGCGATCGCCCGAACGCATGGCGCAGGCGCGCGAAAACGGGCGCAAGGCGCTGGCGCAACTGTTGGGCGCGCCACTGGGCAAGATCGGCTACGGTGACGCGCGGGTCGTTGTGACCTTCCCGCCCGAACGATCGGCGCGCGATCGCGAACAATGGGATGTGACGACGCCGGTCAATGAGGTACTGGCGGGTCGCCGATAACATCTGCCGCGCGGGTAGGCGCGAGTTGGAGACGATGATGAGTGTGATGACGGACATGCCCCGAGGCACGGACCTGCGGGCCGAGATCGACCGGTTGCGCAAGGAGCGTAACGCGGTGATTCTGGGCCATTATTATCAGTCGCCCGAGATTCAGGACTTGTCCGATTTCGTCGGCGACAGCCTGGAACTTTCGCGCAAGGCGGCGGAGACGGACGCGGAGGTGATCGCGTTCTGCGGGGTGCGCTTCATGGCGGAAACGGCCAAGATATTGTCGCCGCAGAAAATCGTCGTTCTGCCCGACATGGATGCCGGCTGTTCGTTGGAGGATAGTTGTCCGCCCGCCCAGTTCAAGGCGTTTCGGGAGGCGCATCCCGATCATATCGCGCTTAGCTACATCAATTGTTCGGCCGAGGTGAAGGCGCTGTCCGACATCATCGTCACCAGTTCTTCGGCGGAGAAAATCCTGGCGCAGATCCCGAAGGACCAGAAGATCATCTTTGGTCCCGACAAGCATCTGGGCGGCTATCTCAAGCGCAAGCTGGATCGCGACATGCTGTTGTGGCCGGGCGTGTGCATCGTGCATGAATCGTTCAGCGAGACCGAATTGCTCAAGCTCAAGCTGCAGCATCCTGACGCGCCGATCGCCGCCCATCCCGAATGCCCCCCCTATATCGTCGATCATGCCGATTATGTGGGATCGACCAGCGGCATCCTGGATTTCGCCAAGGCGATGCCGGGCAATACGCTGATCGTCGCGACCGAGCCGCACATCATCCACCAGATGGAAAAGGCGGTGCCGCACAAGAATTTCATCGGCGCGCCGGGGGCGGACGGCAACTGCAACTGCAACATCTGCCCCTATATGGCGCTTAACACCATGGAGAAGCTGTACGTTGCGCTGCGTGACTTGCAGCCGCGTATCGAGATGGACGAAACGCTAAGGTTGCAGGCGAAAAAGAGCCTGGACCGGATGCTGGAGATGGCAAGCGCTACGGTGGGGCAGGGCGATGTCGGACCGCGTTGACGACATGGCCTTTGCCCTGCCCGGTTTCGACCTCGACGCCTTCGTCGCGGCCACACTGGCCGAAGACCTTGGCCCCGACAGCCGCGACGTGACCAGCGAGGCGGTGATCCCCGCCGATGCGATCTTCGACGGGGTGATGGACAGCCGCGACGCGGTCGTCGTTGCGGGTCTGCCGGTCGCCGCCGCCTTTTTTCGGGCGCTCGATCCAGACGTGCGGATCGACATGCTGGTCGAGGATGGGCAACGCGTCGCGGCGGGGACCGACATCATGCGGCTGCATGGGCGCGCGCGGGCGATGCTGACGGCGGAGCGATCGGCGCTCAATACGGTTCAGCATCTGTCCGGTATCGCGACGATGACCCGCGCCTATGTCGATGCGATCATGGGCACCGGCGCGACATTGCTGGACACGCGCAAGACCATACCGGGGCTGCGCATTCTGGAGAAATATGCGACGCGGATGGGCGGCGCGACCAATCATCGCATGGGGTTGTGGGATGCGGCTATGATCAAGGATAATCATGTGGCCGTGGCCGGATCGGTCGAAGCGGCGGTGGGACGCGCGGTGGAGGCCGGGGTCGAGCGGATCATCGTCGAGGTGGATCGGATCGACCAGATCGAGCCTGCGCTGCGTGCGGGCGCGACCCATTTGCTGCTCGACAATATGGACGCCGCGACGCTGCGCGGGGCGGTGACGCTGGTCGGCGGGCGCGTGCCGACCGAGGCGTCGGGGGGCGTCACGCTGGAAACGATCAGGGCCAAGGCGCAGACCGGCGTGACCTTCATCAGCGTCGGGCGGCTGACCCAGTCGGCACCGGCGGCCGATATCGGGCTGGATTTTGCCGCTGCTTAGGCTGTTGATGCTTGCCGCGCTGCTGCCGGGGATCGCGCAGGCGGCCGATAGCTGCGTGGCACCTGCGCGCCCGCCAGTGCCGCATATCGACGGCCCGACCGAGAGGCAGCCTGCGCGGGTCATGCCGATCGGCGGTTATACGCTGGCGCTGATCTGGCAACCGCAGCATTGCTATAATGCTGCGCGCGGGGCCGAGGATATGACATGCAGCCGCGCGCTGGGATCGGGGCCGAATCGGGGTTTCGTGCTGCACGGCCTATGGCCCGACGGGGAGAAGGGCAGTTGGCCGCAATATTGCCGACCCGCCAAGCCTTTGCCCGCCGCGACGTTGCGCAGGGCCTGGTGCGCGACGCCGTCTGCGCAATTGTTGCAGCATGAATGGGCCAAGCATGGCACCTGCATGGACGGCGATGCCGACGCATATTTCGCCAGAGCCGGTGCGCTCTATCGTGGTTTGCGCTTTCCGGACATGAAGCGGCTGGCGCGTCGGCGGGATGTGACGGCTGGGGCGCTCAAGCGCGCGATCGTCGCTGCCAATCCCCGGCTGCGCGCCGACATGGTCCGGGTGCGCGCGACCGACAAGGGTTGGCTGGAGGAAATATGGCTGTGCCTGGACAGGACGCTGGCCTATCGGGGTTGTCCAGTGCGCGACAGCGGCGGAGACAAGCGGCGCCTGCGGATTTCGCCGCAGATATGATCAGCCGTCGATGACCACCGTCGAGGGATGGTGCCGGTCAAGATGCCTGCGGATCAGGCGCAGATTCTTCGTGTTGGATTTGTAGAGAAAATCGAAAATGTCGCCCGCGAACGGGATCGCGCCGACCAGCGTGTCGACCCCGACATTGGCGGCCATGCGGGTGAGCTGCCATTTGGACATGCCCAGGTTGCGCGCTTCCCACACCATCCACGCGCCCATCGCGGCGGTGGCGATGTCGCCGACCACGGGCACAAGCCCGACCAGGCTGTCCAGTCCGACGCGGCGATTGGTGCCGGGGATGACGAACAACCCCTCCAATATGGCTTCCATCGCCTCCACCCGCCTGCGGATGGACGCCGGATCACGGCCGAAGCCCGGCAGGTCGCGGGCGA
Organism: uncultured Sphingobium sp.; assembly: GCA_964562225.1. GTDB lineage: Bacteria > Pseudomonadota > Alphaproteobacteria > Sphingomonadales > Sphingomonadaceae > Sphingobium. Next base: position 35,002 of record CAZLSU010000010.1, on the reverse strand, counting down.
TATGGTCAAACTGGTCCTGGGATATGGCCATCGATCGGCTCCTTCCCCTGTCAGTTGGGGTCGGGCAGCAACTGGTTCAATGGGTGCCGGGCGCGCGGCGACGGGGTGAAGCCGTCGAGCCGCCGCGAGACAAGCGACCAGCGCACCGGCGCGCCCAACGGGATATAGCCATTATGCGCGACGGTCAGCGCTTCCGCCTCGGCAATATAGGCCGCGCGTTCTTCCGGCGTGGAGGCGAGGCTGGCTTGCTTGAGCTTGGCCTCCGCCACCTCGCTGCAATGAATGCGCCGAACGCAACCGATGCGGCCAAGATACCAGATTGCGCTGTCATAGGCGGCGACTTCGTCGATCAGCCGCAGATCGGCCGGATCGCTGTTCGCGACCCGGCGCGCCGACAGTCCGATGCTGCGCAGACCTGTTGAGACAAGGCCAAAGACCAGCGTCGATCCCGGTCCCCGTGGCAGGGCGATGCGCACCTGTGGCGGGGTGCCATGCTTTGCGCGCCAGCCATCGATCAGGCCGCGTGCCTGCGCCTGACGTTCCGCTATGGAGAGGGCCGCCCAGGCGGTCGGCGTCGGCTGTCGGGGCAGGTCCAACTGTTGCGGCACCAACTGGTCGCTTACGGCCCAGCGGCCCAATCCCAACAGGCCGGGCAAGGCCGCCCGGTCGATCGCCATGCTGATGGCTGCGCGGACATCGCCATCGTCCAGCAACGGACCATTGCCGACCACGGCGAGGCCGAGCAGGCCCTGCACGGGATCGATACGGATCGCCCTTGGTTCGATCCGCGCAGCAAGGATGATCGGCAGATCGGCATAGCGGCCACCTAGCACCAGCGAGGATGCCCCCTCGCGGAAGCGCAGGATCGCGACGGCGGAGCGATCTGCGCGCAGGATCCGTTGGGCAGAAGGCGGCGCGGGGGCATCATCCTGTGCATCGGCGAGGTCCGCCACCGGGGTCAGGCGCAGCCCGCGCCCCCAGCGATCCTTGTGATAGGGACCGGTGCCGCCGTCGCGCGACAGGATGCCCATCTGCGGCTGGGCCAGGAGTTGCAGCAAAACGGGGCGGGCCGCGGCGAGGCGGATGTCGATGACTTCCCCGGTCATCGGCACCACAGCCTCAACTGCGTCGAGCGGGCCATCGGGATCGAGCGCGCGCAGGGCGTCGATCCGTGCGGTCAGCATCAGGGCGACTTCCTTGGCCGTCACACGCGCGCCATTGGGCCAATTCGCGCGGCGCAGGCGGAAGATATAGCTGCGCCCGTCATCCTCGACGATCCAGCGCTGGGCAAGGCCCGGCAGGATTTCGCCCGAAGCGTCGAACGCCACCAAGCCTTGCGCGGTGGTTTCCAGCAGCAATTTGGCGGCGGGGCTGGGCAGGCCCTTTAGCGGATCGGCGAGTTCGGCGCGGGTGCCGATGACGCTGACGACGACCGGCCCGCTACCCTCGTCCGAACAGGCCGGGAGCATGGCGAGGAGGGCAAGGATGAAGAAACGGGCAGGCAGGCGCGGCATGGTGCCCAGGGTAGAGGATCGTAACGGGGAGGGGAAGCGCTGCGCTTGGTCGGTTTGCTCAGCCGACGCGGATCATCCACCCGGAAATGCGCCTTTGGTGTGTCAGCCGATCAGCAGCCGGGCGTCATCGCCGGTTTCGGAGAGGAATTGCACCGGGCCGCCTGCCTCCACGCCCTCGGGAAGGGCTGTCGCGTCGATTCCGGCCAGCGCCATGCCGCTCTGGCAGGCGGTGATGGTCACGCCCAATGCCATCGCTTCGTGCATCAGCGTTGCGAGGTCGGGCAGGCCCGCCATCCTATGCTGCGCATCCGTCGCGGCCATGATCGGCGTGCGAAGCAGCGCCACGGCGTCGAGTTGGAGGAACAGCGCGGCATCCGTGCCCAATGCCACCTGCGCGGCCGCGATCACCAGCGCACCGCGCAGCCGTTCGGCATCGGCGACGGTCAGGATGATCCTTAAGGGACGCACAGTTCCGCCGTGCAGGCGGGGCAGGCCGGGTCTTTGGGCACCGTCATGGTGCGAAAACGCATCGAGAGCAGGTCGGCGATCAGCAGCCGACCCGCCATGTCCGCGCCGAACGGCACCAGCGCGCGAATCACCTCCAGCGCGGCCAGGCTGCCAATCACGCCGGTGAGCGCGCCGATAACGCCGGTTTCGGCGCAGTTGCGTTCCGGCGCGTCCTGCGGATCGCCGACCAGGCAGCGGTAGCAGGGCTTGTCCGCTTCCCAGCCGCGATATGTGGCGATCTGCCCCTCGAACGCGCCGACCGCCGCCGATACGAGCGGGATGCGCAAGGCATGCGCGGCATCGGCCACGGTAAGCCGGGTCGCGAAACTGTCGCTGCCGTCGAGCACGATGTCAGCGTCGCGCAGCATCAGCGCGGCATTGTCAGCATCGATCCGCTGGTTGATCGGGATCAGCTTCACGTCCGGGTTCAGCCGGGCGATAGCCGCCATGGCGATTTCGGCCTTGGGCTGGTTCAGGTCGGCGGTGCCGAACAGGATTTGCCGTTGGAGATTGGACAGAGCGACCGCATCATCGTCGATCACGCGAATCGTGCCGACGCCCGCCGCCGCCAGATAAAGGATCGCTGGACTGCCGATCCCGCCCGCGCCGATCACGGCTACATCGGCCGACAATAGCCGCGCCTGGCCCGCGCCGCCGATTTCCTTCAGCACGATATGGCGGGCATAGCGCTCCAGTTGCGCGTCGGTCATGGTCATGAAGTGACGCCCGTGGACCCGAAACCGCCCGCGCCGCGCGCCGTGTCATCCAGTTCGTCCACCTCGGCAAAGGTCGCGATCTGCACCGGGGCGGCGACCAGTTGCGCAATGCGGTCGCCGCGGGCGATGACGAAGGGCTGGTCGCCATGGTTGATCAGGATGACCTTGAGTTCGCCACGATAGTCCGCGTCGATCGTACCCGGCGTGTTGGGCAGGCTGATGCCATGTTTGAGCGCCAGGCCGGAACGCGGACGCACCTGCACCTCATAGCCTTCAGGGATTGCCATCGCGAAACCGGTGGCGACGGCATGGCGGGCGGCTGGCGCAATGGTCACATCCTCGGCCGATACCACATCCATGCCTGCCGCATGGGCGGTGGCATAGGCGGGGATGGGCAGGCCAGCGCCATGCGCCAACCGCTTCAGCTTGATGTCAATCGGCGGGAGCGGCGAGGGCATGGGCGACCTTTGCGATGAGTTTGTAGGCGACGGCGTCCTTGGGCGCGGCGTCCCAGCTTTCGATACCGGTGGCGGTGACGATGTGAACGGCATTATTGTCGCCGCCCATGACGTCGCCGGACACGTCGTTTGCGACGATCCAGTCCGCGCCTTTTTTGGCGAGCTTGGCTTGGGCGTGGGTGGCGATGTCCTGGGTTTCGGCGGCGAAGCCGATCAGCAGGGCGGGGCGCTGTGGGTGGTGGCCGAGCGTCGCGAGGATATCAGGATTTTCAACCAGCGCCAGCGGGGCGGGCGCGCCGGTGCCGTCCTTCTTGATCTTGTGATCCGGTGCGTCGGCGGTGCGCCAGTCGGCGACGGCGGCGACCATGATCGCGGCGTCGGCGGGCAGGGCCTCTTCAACGGCGGCAAGCATTTCGCGCGCGGTCTGGACGTCGATGCGGGTGACGCCGGGGGGCGTGGGGCGGTGCACCGGGCCTGCCACCAGCGTGACGCGCGCGCCAGCCTGCGCGGCGGCAGCGGCGATGGCAAAGCCCTGCTTGCCGGACGATCGGTTGGCGATGTAGCGGACGGGGTCGATCGGCTCGTGGGTGGGACCGGCGGTGATCAGGATGTGGCGGCCCGCCAATCCCCCCCCGTTCGGTTCGAGCCTGTCGAGAACTTCGCGCTCCGTTCTCGACAGGCTCGAACCGAACGGAGGGGGTGCAAAATCGGGCTGGTCGGCCAGCGAATCGGTGCGCGGCAGGGCGAGGATGCGCTCGATCTCCTTGGCGATCGCTTCCGGCTCGGGCAGGCGGCCCTTGCCAAATTCGCCGCAGGCCATGTCGCCATCGTCCGGCTCTAATATGTGGATTCCGTCGGCATGGAGTCGCTCCAGATTGCGCTGGGTCGCGCGGTGATGCCACATGCGCACGTTCATCGCGGGCACCGCCAGCACCGGCTTGTCGGTGGCGAGCAATAGGGTGGTGGCGAGGTCGTCGGCGATGCCGTTCGCCATCTTCGCAAGGATATTGGCGGTGGCGGGGGCGATGACGATCAGGTCGGCCTGGCGGCTAAGCTGGATATGGCCGATCTCGCGCTCTTCCTTGAGGTCGAACATCTGCGTGAACACATGATCCTCGGTCAGCACGCCGAGCGAGAGGGGCGTGACGAACTGCTGCGCGGATTGAGTGAGGACGGCGCGCACGGCGATGCCTCGCCGTTTGAGGACACGCACCAGTTCGAGCGACTTATATGCCGCGATGCCGCCGGAGATGATGAGGAGGATACGTGGGGTCATTCTTCGGGCAGTTGCTTCAGTTCCGCGCGGCACATGACACCAATGGCCGCAAGGCGGGTTTTGGCAACGCCCCAAATCAGATCAGGATCAACGGCAACATAATCATGAAAAACGACGTTCCGCATTCCATAGATTTGAAGCCAAGGCAGATCGTGACGGTTCTTGATTGTGTCAGAAAGCTGCCTTGTTTCCTCGCCGATCGTCGCAAGGCGATAGGCTGTCAGATCACGTTCGTCGCGGTCGGCAAGGAACACCTCAATCGGCATGGCCGCTAGCCGCCGCTCAATATCGGAAATCAATTGTAGTATGAGTTCCAGCCGATTGGCATCACGATCAGTATTTGCCATCAAAACACACGAATCAGATCTTTGGCCGCATGATGCGCTATCCGGGGGCGCATGAACACTTGTTGCACCAGATCAACGTGCCGACCTACAATATCTGCCAGTCGCAACTGAATGCCGATAAATTCGAGCAGGTCGTGAACACGTGTTTTGTCGATCTCACACATCAGATCGACATCGGAATCCTCGCGCGCATCGCCGCGCGCGACCGAGCCAAACAGGGCGAGCGATATGATGCCAGCAGCGCGCAGTTCCGCCTCATGGGGCTTGATCCGGGCAATGGCTTCTTCGCGGGTCATATCCGGGAAGATAATAGCAATGTCGCGCCAATGCCAGCCATCGCAGCAAGCACCGCAACCACCACATAGCGCCAGCCACCCCCCACCCGGATCAGCTTCACCTCGGTCAGCGGCGGCGGCGGGGGGGCGCCGCCCTTTTCGGGGAAGGCATCCTCGATCCGGCGGAGCAACCCCGGCAACCGCTGCAAGGTGCGCCAATTCTCGATCAGCGTGTCGGCCGCCTTGGCTTCCGGCCCCAGTTCGGTGCGCAGCCATTCCTTCACATAGGGGCCGCTGGTTTCCCACAGGTTGATGTCGGGGTCGAGCGCGGTTGCCACCCCCTCCACCATGACCATCGTCTTTTGCAGTAGCAGCAAATGCGGTTGGGTCTGCATGTCGAAGTCGCGGGTGATGGCGAACAGGCCGTCGAGCATGCCGCCGACCGACAATTCGCGCACCGGCTTGCCGCGCATCGGCTCGCCCACGGCGCGCAGCGCGGTCGCGAATTCGGCGACATTATGGTGGGCGGGCACATATTGCGCCTCGAAATGAATTTCTGCGACGCGCTTATAGTTGCCGGTGATGAGGCCGTAGAGGATTTCCGCCAGCCACATGCGGGCGCGCCGGTCGATCCGGCCCATGATGCCGAAATCGATCGCCGCGATCTCGCCCTTCGGCGTTACGAATAAATTGCCCTGGTGCATGTCGGCATGAAAGAAACCCTCCGCGATCGCCTGGCGCAGGAAGGCGTTGACAAGGCGCGCGGCAATGGCGGGCAGGTCATGCCCGGCGGCGATCAGCGCGTCGCGATTGGCGATCTTGATGCCATCGACCCAGGCCATCGTCATGATCTTGCCGGTGGTGCGGTCCCAGTCGATGGCGGGGATGATATAGCCGGGTTCCGCGACCATCGCTTCGGCCAGTTCGGAAGCGGACGCGGCCTCGCGCCGTAGGTCCAGTTCGCGCGCGGTCCAGCGTTTGAGGTTGGCGATCACCATGCGGGGCCGCAGCCGCGCGATCTCGCCGCCCAACTGCTCGACATGGGCGGCGGCCCATTCATAGGTGGCGATGTCGCGGTTGAACTGGTCGATGACGCCGGGGCGGATGATCTTGACCGCGACGTCACGGCCGTCGGTGGTCGTGGCGCGATGGACCTGCGCGATCGAGGCTGCGCCTACGGGCACTTCGTCGAAGGTGGCGTATACGTCCTCCAGCGGGCGACCAAAGCCCTGTTCGATCTGCGTGCGGATGATCGGGAAGGGGATGGGGGGGAGTGCGTCCTGGAGGCGGAGCAGGTCGTTGGCCGCGATGTCACCGACCAGGTCGGGTCGGGTGGCGAGCGTCTGGCCAAGCTTGATCGCGGCCGGGCCGATCGCCTGGAATGCGTCGGCATAGCGGGGTTGCTTGGGGACGCGGGCGCCGAAGCGGGCGAGGCGGACGAGGCGGCGCAGCGGCGCGGGGGTCAGCGGATCGCGCTCGATCCCCGTCAGCGCGCCGTGCCGCGCGAGGATGCGGCCCCATTTGAGGAGGCGCAAGATGTGCGTGGCGTGGGAGGTCATGCTATTTGCCCCCTCCAGCCCATTTTACGCCGTCATGCTGAACTTGTTTCAGCATCCAGCGTGCCCCAAAAGCGGCGGCACGAAACGCGAAATGGACCCTGAAACAAGTTCAGGGTGACGATGAAAAAAACGGCCTTTCGAGAATATCATCACGCCTTCCAGCCCGAATGGATCGCAACCAGTCCGCCCAGGATCGGCTCGGCCTTCGTCTGCACGAACCCGGCCTCCCGGATCATCGCCTCGAACTGGGGCATGGGGGGGAAGCGGCGGATCGATTCGATGAGGTAGCGATAGCTGTCCTCGTCCTTTGCCAGCAACTTGCCGAGCTTTGGCACGAGCTTGTGCGAATAGGCGTCATAGACGTCGCCGAAACCGGGCCAGGTGGTGGTCGAAAATTCCAGGCAGAAAAAACGCCCACCATATTTCAAGACCCGGTGCGCCTCGCGCAGCGCCATGTCGATATGCGTTACGTTACGGATACCGAAAGCGATCGTATAGGCGTCGAAGCTGCGGTCGCTGAAAGACAGTTCCTCGGCATTCTGCTGCGACCAGATGAGACCGTCCAGCCCCTTCTTCTTCGCCCGGTCGACGCCGACGGCCAGCATTTCCGAGTTGATGTCAGAGACGGTGACCGCCGCCCCGCGCCTGTGCATACGGAACGCGATGTCGCCGGTCCCGCCCGCCATGTCCAGGATCGCCTCACCCGCGCGCGGTTTCACCCGGTTGACGAACTGGTCCTTCCACAGGCGATGCGCGCCGCCCGACATGGCGTCGTTCATCAGGTCGTAGCTGGACGCCACGCTGGAGAAGATTTCGCCGACCATGCCGGCTTTCTGCGCGGCATCGACGTCACGATAGCCAAAGGATGCTGTTTCGCCTGTTTCGCTCATGCCTGATCCTCTAGACACAGATGATGCGCCATTCCAGCCAAGAAGCTGGGAATTGATCGGGCTAATGCCTAGATGATCTTTATGCCGGAACTGCCCGAAGTCGAAACCACCGTCGCTGGCCTACGCGCCGTGTTGCAGGATGCGGTGCTGACCCGCGTCGAACCGCGCCGCGCGGACCTGCGCTTCCCCATTCCGGTGGACCTGCGCCAGCGACTGACGGGTGCCACCGTCACCGGCCTGTCGCGACGGGCCAAATATGGGCTGATCGAAACCGATCGTGGAGACATGATGATCTTCCACCTCGGCATGTCGGGGCGCTGGCGAATCGATCCCAGCGAGATCGGCACGCATGACCATCTGCTGATCGAGACCGGCGGGGGCCATGTGCTCGCGCTCAACGATCCACGGCGTTTCGGTTCGCTCGATCTGGTGCGTAGCGAAGATTGGGCCGCGCATGGCCCGTTCGCCCGCATGGGGCCAGAGCCGCTGGGACCGGACTTCACGCCTGCCATGCTGGGCGCTGCGCTGGCGGGAAAAGGAACCTCCATCAAGGCGGCGCTGCTCGATCAGCGAATCGTCGCGGGGCTGGGGAATATCTATGTGTGCGAGGCACTCAACATGGCGGGCATCGCGCCGACGCGGCTGGCGGGGAAGGTCGGCGCCAAGCGCCTTGCTCTGCTGGTCGAGGCGATTCGCGAAGTCCTGACCTCGGCCATTGCGGCCGGCGGCTCCACGCTGCGCGATTATGCACGGCCGGACGGCGAACTGGGCTATTTTTCCAAGCAATGGCGGGTCTATGGCCGGGAAGGGGAAGCCTGTGTCTGCGGGACGATCATAAACCGTCGTGTCGATGGCGGGAGATCGACCTTTTTCTGCCCGAAATGCCAGCGCTGACGGGTGCGCACCGGTTGACGACCGCTCCTGACCGCTGTAAGGGCCGCTCCTTCATGGCGCTGACCGGTTGAGTCTGGCCCGCGCCTTCATGACATTGACGAGACTAAGGACGAACCATGGCCAATACGCCGCAAGCCAAGAAGCGCATCCGTCGCAACGCCCGCCGTACCGAAATCAACGGCGCGCGCGTCAGCCGGATTCGTACCTTGGTGAAGAAGGTGGAGACCGCTCTGGCGGCTGGCGACAAGGATGCCGCTGCCCTGGCGCTGCATTCGGTTCAGCCTGAACTGGCCCGTGGCGTTGCGCGCGGCGTGATGCACAAGAATACCGCTTCGCGCAAGTTCGGTCGCCTGACCAAGGCCGTCAGCGCGCTCGGCTAAGCGCCTACCTACTTAATCTGTTGATATGAAAAGCCCGTCCGGCATCGCCGGGCGGGTTTTTCGTCGTGCGTCATATGTTTGTCCCTGCAACGTCATGCCGGTGAATCCAGCTTTACCCACGATTCGGGAAGAATGGGTCGATATCACAACAATTAAGATACTGAAATATAACGAATAAATCATTTTCCTGACTTTTCCGCGCCTTACCGAGTCAATCGCTTTATTTCATTTTTTTGACGTCGAGCGCCCTTGATAGCGGCCTCCCGGCCTGTCTATTTTGCACCTCCGGCCGCTGATCGAATCACAATCAAAAGGCAGCCGTCTTGATATTGGGTACGGTGCGTTGCGCGAGGAGCGGGGGCTTTTCGTCACGGGTTTTGTCGTGCCGGACAAATGGTTGTCCGCAAGATTTTTTGGTGGGGTCGGCGCGTAAAATGACGAATGAAGCGGAACTGGTTGGGGATCGGGACGAGGGTGATATGCGGGATCAGGTCCGCCTCGAATCGGCCTGGACCGCGATCCGCAGCGGATTGCGCCGCGACATCGGCGCGCGCATGTTCGACCAATGGCTAAAGCCAGCGCGGCTCGGTGCCTATTGCCCGGATTCGCAGACGCTCGACCTATGCTTTACGTCGGATTTCACCGCCAATTTCGTGTCCGGCCAGTTTGGCGACCGGCTGACCATGGCCTGGCGCAGCGCAGGCGCAGGCGTGCGCGAGGTTCGGTTGGTGCGCGCGGCCGATACGCTCGCGCCGCGATTGCTGGAACTGCCCCAGGCAGACGAGGTCGAAGCGATCGCATCGACGCCCCGCATCGCCACCTGCAATTTCCAGCCGCGTCATGGCTTTGCCGGTTTCATCACCGGGGAGAGCAATCGCCTGGCCTATTCGGCCGCGCAGGCGATGGCGGGCGAAGCGCAGCCGCGTTTCACGCCGCTGTTCATTCATGGCGGCACCGGACAGGGCAAGACCCATTTGCTGCATGCGATCGCCGCGGCGTTCGCGGGCCATTCGCCGCAAGCGCAGATTCTCTACATGTCGGCCGAACGCTTCATGATGGAATTTGTGAATGCGATGCGCGCCAATGAATCGATGGCGTTCAAGGCGCGGCTGCGCGCGGCGCGGCTGCTGCTGATCGACGATATCCAGTTCATCGCGGGCAAGGGGTCGACCCAAGAGGAATTTCTCCACACGATCAACGAACTGATAGATACGGGCGCACGGATCGTCGTCACCGCCGACAGAGCGCCGCAACTGCTGGGGGCGATCGATGCGCGCATATTGTCGCGGCTGGCCGGTGGCCTGGTTGCGGACATTCAGCCTGCAGCGCTCGAACTGCGCCTTGCGATTCTGGAAGCGAAGCGCGCAACGGCGGGCGATCCGCCGGTGCCCGATGCGGTGATCGAGTTTCTGGCCGGGGCGATCCGTTCCAACGTCCGGGAGTTGGAAGGGGCGTTCAACAAGCTGATCGCCTATGGTCAGCTAACCGGCCGCCCGATCGACATGGAATTCGCCCAGGCGATGCTGGCCGATGCGGTGCGGGCCAATGCGCGGCGCATCACCGTCGATGAGATCCAGAAAGCCTGCGCCGCCCATTATCGCATTGATCCATCGGAAATGCGCTCCAAGCGGCGCGCCCGTGCGGTGGCGCGGCCGCGTCAGGTCGCCATGTATCTGGCGAAGAAGCTGACGCCGCGTTCGCTGCCGGAAATCGGCCGGATCTTTGGCGGGCGCGATCACAGCACGGTGATTCACGCGGTCCGCACGATCGAAGCGCTGCGCGAGAGCAACCCGGAAATCGACGCCGACGTAAGGGCGCTACAAAGGTTGCTGGAGGGCTGACAGGCTTGTGCGGCTGGGTTAGGCTGTCGCCATGATCCGCTTTCTCCTCCTGTTCGTCGCCGCTCTCGCTCTTCCGGCGCAGGCACCACCCCCGCCCGAGGCACGAGTCGCTTTGGAAACGAGCGCGGGGCGGATCGTGATCCTGCTCCATCTCGACAAGGCGCCGGTCACGGCTGGCAATTTCCTGCGTTATGTGACGCAGAAGCGGTTCGACGGCACGATCTTCTACCGCGCTTTCGGCACGGCGGACTATGGCTTCGTACAGGGCGGTGCGATGAACGACCCCAAGCGCATCCTGAAGCCGATAGCCCATGAGCCGACGAGCCAGACGGGGATCGTCCATGATGACGGCGCATTGTCGATGGCACGCAATATGCCGGGCAGCGCAACGGGTGATTTCTTCATCGTATTGGGCCGCATGCCAGCGATGGACGCCAACCCGGACGCGCCGGGCGACAATGTCGGCTTTGCGGCCTTCGCCCATGTCGTCGAGGGGCTGGATATCGTAAAAGCGATCGTCGCCACACCCAAATCGGCGACGCTGGGCGAAGGCGCGATGAAGGGACAGATGCTGGAGGCACCGGTGACGATCCGGACGGCGCGGCGAATCCCCTAGTGCTGGATCATCCGCCAGATCAGATATGATATTCCGCCGATCACCAGCGTGGGGACGAGGAAGGCGGCGACCATGCAGCCCCATCCGCCCTTCTTATGATCGGCTTCGCCGAACGCCTGCCAGACCAGTTCGGTCAACATTTCGGCCATCCATCGCATCAATGTTCGGGCGCTCCGCTTGCCTGATCGACGATTCGCGTCACCGCCATGTCGCCGGTGACATTGCCCAGGGTACGGAAGATGTCGGGCACCGTCTCTACCGCCAATAATAGGGGCAGCGCTTCGACCGGTACGCCCATGGCGAGGCATATCGGGCCGGTGGTCGTGAAGAAGGTGACCTGGCTGGGCAAGCCGACCGCCGCGAGGCTGACGATCGCGGCCACCGCGACGCCGATGACCAGGACCAGCGGCGACAGCGAGACCCCGTTCATGGATGCCACATAGAGCGCGACGGCCAGGTTGGCAGCAGGGCTGGTGATGCGGAACAGCGAAATGGCGAGCGGCAGGACGATGCTGCGCGACGCCTGACGCACCTCCAGCGGTCCGTCGCAGGCGGCGATCATCGCCGAGAGCGAGGCGATCGAGCTTTGCGTCGAAAAGGCGATGGCCTGCGCGGGAAGCGCGGCGCGGGCGAAGCGGGGCAGGGGGATGCGCCCGAGAAAGATCGCCAGCGGATAGGCGAGCAGCGTCACGATGATGCAGATGATCGAGATGAAGGCGATATAATGGAGCAGCGCCCCCGCAGTGGCGAGGCCCGATCGGCTGCCCGCCACCAGTGCGAGTGCGAAGACGCCGATCGGCGCGATCCACAGCACCCAGCCGACCAGCACCAGCAAGGCGTCCACCATCGCCGACAAGAGACCCGTCAGCCGCGCGCGTGGTTCATCGGCGATGCGGGTGACGGCAAAGCCGAAAAGGAGCGCGAAAAGCACGACGGCAACGACCTGACCATCGGCGGCCGAACGGATCGGGTTGGCGGGAATGAAGCCGAGCAGCCAATCCGCCGAAGGACGCACGCCCGATATCTCGGCCGCTGGACCAGCGCCCGCCAGCGCCTCGATCGCGCCTGCCGGGACTGGCCACCATTGCAGCAGCAGCGGGCCGACGAGCGCCGCGACGCCGGCCGCGCCGACTAGCAGCAGCGCGAACAGCCCGATCGCGCGGGCGGCCATGCCACTGGTCCGCGCTGTCGTCGCGGCCGAGGCGATGCCGGTCACGAGCAGCGCGAAAATCAGGGGGATGAGGGGCATCTGGAGACCGTTGAGCCAAGCCTTGCCGATCGGCTGGGCGATATCGACGATATGGGCGTCGAGCGCACCGCCCCATTCCGACAGCGCAATACCACTCGCAAGTCCCAGCACCAGCGCGATCAGGATGCGAACGGTTAATGACAAGCCATATTTCCCCAGGGGACAGCAGCGGTGTCCCTTCTGCCGACCCTAATGCTCAATCACCAAAAAGAAAGCCCGGCAATCCATGCAGGGATTGCCGGGCGAGACAGGCGCGCTTGGGAGCCACCGCCTATGGGAAAATATTACCGCTTTTCGGGTGGCAAAGTGATCTTCACCGCTTCGCCCGACTGGCCGGGGAAGTTGACGAACATCGCGTCCACCAGATTGGGCACCAGATAGGTCAGCTTGTTGCTCAAGGACTGGGCGCTTGCCTTGCCTTCAAACAGGCGGCGATTGTCGGCGCTGCGGTCGATCTTCATGCTCAGGTCGCTGGTATAGACGGTATAGCTCGACACGTCATTATAGCCGCCCGCGCCGAACAGCCACGGATCGTAGAAGCCATAACCCCAGGGTCGGCCCCAGCCACCGCGATAGCCACCGCCCCAGCCGCCAAAGCCGCCGCCCCAACCCGCGCCGCCAAAGCCGCTGCTGCGTACCTTCTCACGGCCGTTATCGACATCATAAGCGACGCGCACGATCAGATCGGCGCGCGCCGGGTCGCTGGCGGCGACATAGCCGGTCTGGGCCAGCCGTGCGCCGACCAGGTCCGCATAATGCGCGAATTCCAGCCCGCCTGCGAGCCGGGCATCGTCGGCCACGACGGTGAAACTCTGCCCCGCGGGCGCGGGGAGCTGCTGGAAGCGGGCGACATCGGCCTTGAAGCCGGTTGTGCACCCCGACAGGGCAACCAGCGCCAGTACGGGCGCGGCGATCATCCCCAATTTGGTCAACCTGATCATTGTCTTAACGTCCTGTAGCGGACCGCGATCGGTCCGTGAGCGATGATTGCGCGCTGGAATAGCAAAACGCAACTGAACATCGATTGAACGCCCGAGACGATCAGATGGGCGCAAACGACTGTCTCTGATTGCAGGACGTCGCCGGATGAGGGAATCCGTATCTGCTCAGCGCATCAGCCCCATGGCGTCATAGGCGGCACGCAATGTCGGTTCGGCCGCCGCCGCCGCCTTGGCCGCGCCCTTTTCCAGGATGGCGTCGAGCGCCGCGTCGTCGCCGCGCAGACCGATGAAGCGTTCCCGGATCGGGCGAAGCGATTCGATCAGTATCTCGCCCAGGGCAGGCTTGAATGCGCCGAATCCCTTGCCCGCGAACTGCGCGCAGACGGCGTCCGCGCTGGTTCCCGCCAGTGCGGCATATATGCCGACAAGGTTGGTCGCTTCGGCGCGGCCCGCCAGACCCTGCGCGGTTTCGGGCAGCATTTCCTGGTCGCTCTTCGCCTTCTTGACCTTGGTCATGATCGCGTCGTCATCGTCGGTCAGGTTGATGCGGCTCATGTCGCTGGGGTCGGACTTGGACATTTTCGCGGTGCCGTCGCGCAGCGACATGATGCGGGCGGTTTCCCTGGGGATGATCGGGGCGGGGGGCGTGAACAGGTCGACCCCGAAATCGGTGTTGAACTTGGCGGCGATGTCGCGCGCCAGTTCCAGATGCTGCTTCTGGTCCTCGCCCACCGGCACATGGGTGGCGTTATAGACCAGGATATCGGCGGCCTGGAGTACCGGATAGACGAACAGGCCAACGGACGCGCCTTCGCGGTCCTTGCCCGCCTTGTCCTTGAACTGGGTCATGCGGTTGAGCCAGCCGATGCGCGCGGTGCCATTCAAGAGCCAGCAGAGTTCGGCATGGGCGGGCACACGGGCCTGGTTGAACAGGACGCTGCGATCCGGGTCGATGCCCGCTGCCACCAGCGCGGCGGCCATGTCGCGCACGTTGCGCAGCCGCTGTTCGCGCGTCTCATGGACGGTGATGGAATGCATGTCGGCGAGGAAGAAGAAGCACTGGCTCTCCGAGTCCATCTCGTCCTGCATCTTCACCCAGTTGCGGATGGCCCCCAGATAATTGCCGAGATGGAGATTGCCGGTGGGCTGGATGCCGGAAAGGACGCGCATGGGTTTGGCTTCAGTTCTGCTTGGGCGCGCGACGGAAGGCCGCGCGCAGTTCGGAAATGGCATAGGCCCGGAAGGCCAATGCCGCCGCGCCATAGACCAGAGCGCCGATGCCGCACAACAGGCCAAGCGCGACGACGCGCTGGGTGACGGTGCCCGCCATATAGGGATCAAGCAGCGGATTGAGGATGGCGAGCGCAACGCCCATCGCGATGCTGGCCGCGACGATGCGCAGCGCCTTCGCCTTGAAGCGCATATCCATCCGCAACTGCCCACGCTTGTGCAGCAGCCAGTAGAGAATCAGCACATTGACCCAGGCGGCGATCGCGGTGGAGATGGCGACGCCGACATGGCCGAAGGGCCAGATGAGCGTCAGGTTGCCGACCAGGTTGAACAGCATCGAGAAGACCGCGACGCGCACCGGTGTCTTTGTGTCCTGCCGGGCGTAGAAGCCGGGGGTGAGGATTTTGATGAGGACATAGGCAGGCACGCCGAGGGCGAACGCCGCCAGCGCGCCCGCCGCGCCGATCGTGTCTGCGGGCGTGAACGCGCCATGCTGGAGCAGCCCGCGAATGAGGGGCGTCGCCGATATGCAGAGCGCCACAGCGGCGGGGAGGGCGAGGAACAGCGCCAGTTCCATCGCGCGGTTCTGGGTATGGCTGGCGGCTTGCTCATTGCCCGACCCGATCTGGCGGGAGAGGGCAGGCAGGATGGCGGTGCCGACGCCGATGCCGATCAGGCCCAGCGGCAACTGGTTCAGGCGATCGGCATAATAAAGATAGCTGACCGCGCCCTGCGGCAGGAAGCGGGCGGCAAGGCTGGTCGAGATCAGCAGGTTGAACTGGATCGCGCCTGCGCCGAGCGCGGCCGGGCCGATCAGCGCGAGCATGCGCCTGACCTGCGGCGATAGGCGAGGGCGCCCGAGGCGCAGGACGACGCCCGCGCGGCGGCAGGACCAGACCAGCCAGATGAGCTGCATCGCGCCGGACAGGGTGACCGCGACCGCCTGCGTATAGGCGGTTTCTATGGGGGTCGTGCCGCGAAAGAAGAGGATCGCGGCGATCATGCAGATGTTGAGCAACACGGGCGCGGCGGCATTGACCCAGAAGCGATCGAGCGAATTCAATATGCCGCCCAGCAGCGAAACGATGCTGATCAGCGCGAGATAGGGAAAGGTGATGCGGGTCAGGTTGACGGCAAGGTCGAATTTTTCCGGCCCGCCATCGGGAAAGCCGCCGGTCATCGCCCAGACGACAGGGGCAGCGAGCAGCATCATGACGCCGGTGAAGACCAGCAGGATGGGGAGCAGGATGGAGAGAATTTGCCCGGCGAAGGCAACCGCCGCCGCCTTGCCGCTACCCGCTTCTATCTTGTTCCCTTCCGCCATGGTGCGGTTGAACATCGGTACGAACACGGCGGCGAACGCGCCTTCGGCGAACAGCGCCCGGAACAGGTTGGGCAGCCGCCAGGCGATCAGGAACGCGTCCGAGGCCAGCCCCGCGCCAAGATAGCGGGCGACCAGCATGTCGCGAACCATGCCCAGCACCCGGCTGACCAGCGTCAGCCCGCCGATGGTGGAGGTGGCTCTCAGCAGGCCCATGATATTGCGGCCCCCGTCCGTTCGCCCTGAGCTTGTCGAAGGGCTGCTCTGCCAGATAAGTGCAGGGCTTCGACAGGCTCAGCCCGAACGGGGTGAGAGGTCATGATGTTCAGGCATTCCCCATCGGCGCGCCGCCAGCTTCGAGCGCCTGCGCCTGCTGCATATACAGCGCGCCGAAGTCGATGGGGTCGAGCAGCAGCGGCGGGAAACCGCCGTCGCGCACAGCGTCGGCCAGCACGCGGCGGGCGAAGGGGAAGACGAGGCGGGGCGCTTCGGCCAGGATGAAGGGCTGAACCTGATCCTCGGGCACGTTGCGCATGCCGAACAGCGCGGCATAGACGAGTTCGACGGCAAAGGCCGTGCCCAGATCGGTGGTCGCCTTGACCTCGATCTTGAGCGATACTTCGGTCACTTCGTCGCCGACCCGCTCCGCACCGATGTTGAACTGTACGTCGATGGCGGGCTGTTCCTGCCACTGGAACACGGCCGGGGCGTTGGGATTTTCAAAGGAAAGATCCTTCACATATTGGCTGATCAGCGCGATCTGAGGGCCGGTGTCGGCGCCATTGCCGTTGCTGCTGGTCTGGATGAAATCGGGCTCGTCGGCCATGTCGCGTTTCCTGTGCTATCCCTGTTTTCCGGCCGGGATCGGCTCCCGGACGGCATGACCCGCGCGCTTAGCAGGGCCTTTGATACAGGGCAATGGTAAGGGGGAACCATAAGGGGCACTGCGCCATTTGAATCTGGACGCAAACATGCCTATGTTACGCGCTAGATTTGCCTAAGGAAGGGTTTTCGCCCCCGTGTATGTTATCGTCATCCTTGCCATGATCGCCGGTTTCCTGGCGTTGCGGCTCTATTCGGTCCTGGGCAAGCGCACGGGCCACGAACAGCAGCCCGCGCCCCGCACCGCCGACGAGCGTCCCAAGGTCGCGGTGCTCCAGCCGCGCACGGGCGTAGATGGTGCGACCGAGCCTGTTCGCCTGGCCGATGGCCTGATCGCGCCGGCAGCCGAAAATGGCGTCCGCGCGCTGATCGCCGCTGATCGCAGCTTCGACGCGGCGCAATTCGTCGACGGCGCGAAATCCGCCTACAAGATGGTGCTGGAGGCATTCTGGCGCGGCGATCGTGACGAATTGGCCTGGTTGTGCGACGCTGACGTTCTGGCGTCGTTCGAGGAATCGATCGCCGCGCGTGAAGCGGAGGGCCATGTGCTCGACAATCGCGTGGTCCGGATCGAGAAGGCACAGATCGTCGAGGCCAGCGTCAATGGCCGCACGGCGGAGGTGGCGCTCAAGTTCGAGGCGGATATCGCCGCGGTCACCCGTGACAGGGACGGCAATGTTGTCGCAGGGTCGCTGACCGATGCGATCGGCATCAATGACGTTTGGACGTTCAGCCGCGATATCGGCAGCGCGGACCCCAACTGGAAGCTTAGCGAGACCGACGAGGCTGCATGAACATAGGCGCATGGGGCGGCGCGCTGATGGGCGCGCTGCTGCTGTCCGCATGTGCGGGCGGGGTCATACCGCCATCGGCCAACGGACCTGCGCCTGCGCGGCCTGCACCGGGCGAGGCGACCCGTCCGGTCCCGGCGACGCCGCGCCCCACGCTCCCCACCACACCGCCGGTCACGGCTGCGGTGGACCCGGCCAGCGCCGCAGACATCGGCCTGACGCTCGGCCCGCCAATTGCCGATCTGGTGCCGTCTGGCGAGCGCGCCCGGCTGGCGCTTCAGGCGTTCCGCATATCCTGCCCGACATTGATGCGCCGGACCGACCAGAGCGGGCTGACGCGCGGGAGCGACTGGAATGGTGCCTGTTCCGCCGCATCCAGTTGGCCCGAGGCAACGGCTACCGCATTTTTCGCGCGCTATTTCGAGGCCGTGCAGGTCGGTGACGGCAAGGCGTTCGTCACCGGCTATTATGAACCCGAAATATCCGGGTCGCGGACCCGTCAGCCGGGCTATGAGGTGCCGATCTATCGCCGCCCGGCCGATCTTATCGACGTCGATCTCGGCCAGTTCAGCGACGGCCTGAAAGGGCGCACGATCCGGGGGAAGGTGCAGGGCACCAAGTTCGTGCCCTTCGATGATCGCTCGCAGATCGTCGGCGGTGCGCTGGCCGGGCGTGGGCTGGAACTGGCCTGGGCCGCCGATCCGGTCGAATTCTTCTTCCTTCAGGTGCAGGGCAGCGGGCGGTTGAACCTGCCTGACGGCACGGTCATGCGGATCGGCTATGACGGGCAGAATGGCCGCGACTATATCGGCATCGGCAAGCTGATGAAGGACCGTGGCCTGATCCAGGCGGGATCGATGCAGGATATCATGGCCTATCTGCGCGCCAATCCGGTCGAAGGCGCGGCGATCATGAATGAGAATAAGAGCTTCGTCTTTTTCCGGGAACTGACCGGGGCGGGGCCGATCGGCGCGTTGGGCGTGGCGGTGACGGCGGAGGCGAGCCTGGCCGCCGATCCTAAATATGTGCCGCTGGGTGCGCCAGTGCTGTTGTCGCTCGACCGCGCGGAACCCAATGGCATCTGGATCGCGCAGGATACCGGCGGTGCGATCAAGGGGAGCAATCGCTTCGACAGTTTCTGGGGTGCGGGTGCGCGGGCACGGGGGATCGCAGGGGGCATGTCGGCGCGGGGCAGCGCTTTGCTGCTGCTGCCCGTCGGTACCTATGCGCGCCTGACCAGCCCCACCCCGGCGCGCTGAGCGGCGCGCATGGGCGGCCGCCGCCTGACGCCGGACGAGCGGACATTATGGGACGCTGTCGCCAGCACGGTGCGACCTATCAAGGGGCGAATGACCGTCCAGCCGCCGCTGGCCACTGCGCCGCCTCAGGCCACCAAGCCGGTTCGGTTAACGCCTGCGGTTTCGGACAAGCAGAGCATCGCGCCGCCCCGCAGTCCCGCGCCGATGCTCGACAGCAGTTGGGAAAAGCGCATTCGCAGCGGCACCCTGTCCCCCGAAATGGCGATTGATCTGCACGGTCACAATCTGTCCGCAGCGCATGCCCGGCTCAACCTGGCGCTCACCTCCGCGCTGGCGCAGGGCGTTCGCACGATGCTGGTGATTACGGGAAAACCGCGCAAAGCCGATAGTTCGGGGCGGGGGGCCATCCGTTCGGAGATTGGCCATTGGCTCCAGACCAGTCCCCATGCAGATGCGATCGCCAGCGTCCGACTGGCCCATCCCCGTCATGGCGGTGATGGCGCCCTCTATCTGATATTGCGCCGCAAAAAATAATCATGGCCGGCTCGTAACTGACGGTTTCTTAACCAGCATCCTTCATATCCTGTGGGGAGCATGTGCTTCATGTGCATCGCTGAGCAAGGATGAAGGGGGCTAATGCAGGGCGTGACATTAAAAAGCCGCGCCGCTGCCTTTGCTGCTGCGGCCGGGGCAGTCGTCTTCATCCTCTCCATGGTGCTGGGCTATGGCAGTGGGGGTGAGGACGAACTGTTGACGATCGGCCGCTCGCTGATCGTCGCGATCCTGTGCGGCACGATGAGTTGGGCGTCGGCGCAGCGCACCGTCGCGACCACGGCCAATGCCATCGACATCGCTACCGAACGCCTGATCGCCGCCGCCCATGGCGACCTCCAGTCCCATGTGCCGACGGGTATCGCGCTGGAACTGCCCGATCTTGCCGTCGCGATGGAAAGCCTGTTCAGCCAGGTTCGCACCAATCTGGACCATGTTCAGGCATTAGCCTTGTTCGACCAGATCACTGGCCTTGCCAACCGCACCAGCTTTTGCCGTCAGGTCGAACGCCTGCTTGCGGAGCGCGAGGACGACAGCCCGGCAGCCTTGTTCTTCATCGATCTGGACGGGTTCAAGGCGGTCAACGATACGCTGGGCCATGCGGCGGGCGACCAATTGCTCGGCAGGGTCGCAGGTCGCCTGCGCGAGGTCGTGATGGCGCAGGTGTCGAGTGGCACAGGCGATGCGGTGGTCGGTCGTCTGGCGGGGGACGAGTTCACCATGTTCTTCCCCAGCCTTCCCCACCGTGACGCGGCTCTCAAGATCGCCCGATCCATCCAGTTCGCGCTGGGCGAACGGTTCGACCTGGGCAGCCAGCATGTCGATCTGGGCGCGTCGATCGGCATCGCCTGTTTCCCGGACCATGGCGACACGCTGTCGGCTTTGTTGCGGTCGGCGGACATCGCCATGTATCACGCCAAGCATGAAGGGCGCGGGCGCGCCGAAATGTTCACCACGGAGCTGGCGCTGGAAGCGTCCGACCGCGCCGCACTGGAGCGCGACCTGCTGCTGGCGCTGGAGCGGGACGAGTTCATCCTGGAATTCCAACCGCAGATCGAGGCCAGTTCGGGCCGCGCGGTCGCGGCCGAGGCGCTGGTGCGCTGGGTGCATCCCGAACGCGATCTCATCCTGCCGGGCTTCTTCGTGCCGGTTGCGGAAGAAAGCGGCGTCATCGTCGCGCTGGGCGACTGGGTGATGGGCCGGGTCTGCGAGACGGCGGCGCGCTGGTCGCGCGAGGGCATTCGTCAGCGTATCGCGGTCAATATATCGACGCGTGAGCTGGGGCAGGGCGATTTTTTCCTGCGGCTGCGTCACGCCATGGCAACCCACCAGACACCCGCGACCATGCTGGAACTGGAAATCACCGAATCGCTGGCCATGGACATGGATGCGCGCGTCCTGGACCAGCTTCGCGCATTGCGGGCGGACGGCGTGTGCATCGCGATCGACGATTTTGGCACGGGCTATTCCAACCTGGCCCGGCTCAGGGAATTGCCGGTCGATCGTGTCAAGATCGACCGCAGCCTGGTGCGCGACATCACGACATCGGCCGAAGCGCGCACTATCTGTAGCGCGGTCGTGGGCCTGATCCAGGGGCTGGGGATGGAAGTCGTGGTCGAAGGCGTGGAAAGCCAGGCGCAGATGGACCTGCTGCGCATCGTCGGCTGTACCCTGTTCCAGGGTTATCATCTGGCCCGTTCCATGGGCGAGGCCGATTATCTACGCCAGTTCGGCATGGCGGAGCCTTTGACGGGCGTGGGACGGATCGCCCAGTGACTTGAATTTTGCGTTCGCGCGGCGGATAGTCGCGTCATGCGCTCCACTTCCACGATGACTTCGGTCCGCCTCTATCATCTGAGCGATTCGCAGGAGGGCGGCTCGGCTTCGACCCTTTTCTACGGATCGCTAGACGAGGCGATGCGGATAGCCGCGCAACAGCCCGACGACGTACAGGACGGCCTGTTCCTTGCGACGGACAATGATGTCGTGGCCTATCTCGATCTGCTCGAAGGGTGACGGGTCAGTAAATTTTGCCGCATAGCCCCTTTAACCTTGATCATTCAGGGGCTAGGGGTTGGCCATCATGGTAAAGCCTCGCACACTCTACGAAAAAATCTGGGATGCGCACGTCGTCGAGCGGCGTCCCGATGGTACCTGTCTGATCTATATCGACCGGCATCTGGTACATGAAGTGACCAGTCCGCAGGCGTTCGAGGGATTACGCATCGCCGGGCGCAAGGTGCGACGGCCCGACCTGACGCTGGCCGTGCCGGATCATAATCTGCCCACCACGGCGCGGCGCGATGTGGCGGGCAATCGCATTCCCATCGCTGATCCGGAAAGTGCGCAGCAGCTCGAAGCGCTTGAGGCGAACGCGCCAGCCTTTGGCATTCGCCTGATCGGGGCGACCGATGCCGAACAGGGCATCGTCCATGTGATCGGCCCGGAGCAGGGCTTCACGCTACCCGGTGTGACGCTAGTATGTGGCGACAGCCATACCAGCACGCATGGCGCGCTGGGCGCGCTGGCGTTCGGCATCGGCACCAGCGAGGTCGAACATGTGCTGGCGACCCAGACGCTGCTGCTCAAGCAATCCAAGACGCTGGAAGTGCGGATCGACGGCAAGCTGGGTTTCGGCGTCGGCCCCAAGGATGTTGCACTGGCGATCTGCGGCCGGCTGGGCACGGCGGGCGGCACCGGGCATGTCATCGAATATCGCGGGCAGGTGTTTGACGACATGTCGGTCGAAGGCCGTATGACCGTGGCCAACATGTCGATCGAGGCGGGTGCCCGTTCGGGCCTGTTCGCGCCCGACGACAAGACGTTCGCTTATATTCAGGGCCGTCCGATGGCACCCAAAGGGGCGGACTGGGAGGCGGCGGTTGCCTATTGGCGGACGCTGGTGACGGACGAAGGCGCGGTTTTCGACCAATCGATCACCATCGCTGCGGACGATATTTCGCCCACCGTCACCTGGGGGACCAGCCCGGAGGATATCGTTTCGATCAGTGGGGCGGTACCCGATCCCGACAGTTTCGATGATGCGTCGAAGCGGGCGGCGGCCGCCAAGTCGCTCGATTATATGGGCCTGTCACCCGGCCAGGCGATGGCCGATGTCGCGGTCGAGCATATCTTCATCGGAAGTTGTACGAACAGTCGCATCGAGGATCTGCGCGCGGCCGCCGCCGTGCTGCGGGGCCAGCATATCGACGCGCGGATCAAGCAGGCGCTGGTCGTGCCCGGATCGGGGCTGGTCAAGCGGCAGGCCGAGGCCGAAGGGCTGGACCGGATATTCCTGGATGCGGGCTTTGAATGGCGCGAGCCGGGTTGTTCGGCATGTCTGGGCATGAACCCGGACAAGGTGCCCGCGGGCGAGCGATGCGCATCGACGAGCAATCGCAATTTCATGGGGCGGCAAGGCCCCGGCGCGCGCACGCATCTGGTATCGCCCGAAATGGCCGCAGCCGCCGCGATAACGGGACATCTGACGGATGTGCGCGACATGATGGGCGCAGAAAAGGGATTGGTCGCATGAAGAGGATTTTCTGGGTGCTGGCGCTGGGCGCTCTGGCAAGTGCGGCGATGGCGGCGGGGCTTGGCCGCGCGCAGGTCGTCGAGCAGCAGGTCAAGCGGGCGGGTTGATGGACAAGGTCACGACTATTGAAGGGCGCGCCTATCCGTTCGGCATGAAGAATGTCGATACCGACATCATCATCCCTGCGCGCTGGCTCAAGACCATATCACGATCGGGGCTGGCAAAGGGTGCGTTCGAGGTGCTGCGCAAGGATGCGGGCAATGTCTTCGATGACCAGGATTATGCCGACAGCCCGATCCTGATCGCGGGCGATAATTTCGGCTGCGGTTCCAGCCGCGAACATGCCGCCTGGGCACTGGGCGACATGGGCATCAAGGTCGTGATCGCGCCGAGCTTTTCCGATATTTTTTCAGGCAATGCGTTCAAAAATGGCATCCTGACCGTTGCGCTGCCCCAGGCGGCGGTCGATCGGCTGATGGCGGTGGCGCGTGCTGGCGATCCGATCCACATCGATCTGGAACAGCAGATCGTGACGACGCAGTTTCAGGACCGCTTCGCTTTCGAGGTCGATCCGTTCCGCAAGCATTGCCTGATCGGCGGGCTTGACGAGATCGGGCTGACGCTGGGGGAGGCGGGATCGATCGACATTTACGAGGCAAAGCTTGCCGACGAGCGTCCATGGATGACGCCCGCCATTGCCTGAACGCGGCAATCATAATATCGCAATACAAGATAGACCGCACCGGAACAGGGCAACAGCATGACCACATTCGACGATCGTGAGCGCGCGTTTGAAAATATGTTCGCGCATGACCAGGAAATCCAGTTCCGTATCCAGGCGCGGCGCAACCGTTTGCTCGGTGAATGGGCGGCGGCGCGGATGGGGCTGACCGCGGCGGAAACCGATGCCTATGCCAAATCGGTCGTGCAGGCCGATTTCGAGGAAGCGGGCGATGAGGATGTGATCCGCAAGCTGGTCGGTGACATGACATCGGCCGGCGTCGACATCGACGAGGCGGGAGTGCGCACCGCGCTGGACGAGCAGGCCGTGATCGCGCGCCGCATGTTCATCGAATCGCAGTAAGGATAAATCCGATGCCGATGGCCGCCGACGAAATCGCCGACATGATCCGCGCGGGCATTCCCGATGCGCAGGTCGAGATCACCGATCTAGCAGGGGATGGCGACCATTATGCCGCGCGCGTCGTGGCGGAAAGTTTCCGGGGCATGAGCCGGGTGGCCCAGCAGCGCGCGGTCTATGCCGCACTGGGCGGGCGCATGGGGGGCGTGCTCCACGCCTTGCAACTGACGACGGCGCTTCCCAACTAGCGGCTATAACTTTCGTCGCGACCCTGTGGGACGCGCGAGCGACAGAATGGACCTTTAAGACATGACCGACCCCGTCCAACAGCGGATCGCCGATATCGTCGCGGGCAATGACGTGATCCTTTTCATGAAGGGCACGCCGCTTTTCCCGCAGTGTGGCTTTTCCAGCCGGGCGATCGCCATCCTGGAGCATTTGGGTGTGGGTTACGACACGGTCGATGTGTTGCAGGACCAAGGCATCCGTCAGGGCATCAAGCAGTTTTCCGATTGGCCGACCATTCCGCAGCTCTATGTAAAGGGCGAATTTGTCGGTGGCAGCGACATCATGATGGAAATGTATGAGGCGGGCGAACTGGCCCAGTTGATGGCCGATCAGGGCGTCGCCAGCGCGAGCTGAAGTGATCCTCAATCCGTTCAGGGCGGTCCGGTAACGGGCCGCCTTTTTTGTTGCTGCGGAGGGGACTCGCGCCGGGTGGGGGATGCGGCGGAAATTGGCTCACATCCCCCTGGTATTATCGGCGGGAACATCATCTACGGAGCAATCACCGTGCCATTCTTCGAGAATGGCGGTTCTGTGCCATTTTGACGGTTAATGCGGCTACAGGTTCGGCGATGATTGTAAAGGCGTCCGACATTTCGGCTTCGCTCAAGGCGGAGCGGATTTGCCTGGAGCGCAAAAAAAAGGGGCCGCATCGAGCGACCCCTTCTTATTATCCAGACCGATCATCCTGGCCTTCACCCGCGCGAGGACGGGAAGTCATCACCCGGCGGGCGACGGTCAGGCTGGTGTGTCAGAAATTGCCATACTGTTCGTTGCCGACAAAGCCCAGCTTGGTGACGCCGGCGCGTTTGATTTCCGCCAGCACTTCATCGACGGTGACATAGCGGGTCTGCGCGGCGGGCTGGAATTGAAGTTCCGGCTCGACGGGCAGGCGCAGCGACTGTTGGAGATACTGACGCAGGGTCAGCAGATCGATAGGCGATCCGTTCCAGGTGATGACGCTGCTGGCGTCGATCGCGACCTTGTTCTTGATCGGGTCGACGACGCTGTCGGTCGGCGGCGCATTCTGCGGCAGGTCGATCTTCACCGCGTGGGTCTGGATCGGGATGGTGATGATGAACATGATGAGGAGCACGAGCATGACGTCGATCAACGGCGTCGTGTTCATTTCCATCATCGGTTCGCCATCGTCGCTACCGGCGCTCATTGCCATGGGGCGTACTCCTAGAAATTCACAATAATCAGCACGTATCGGACGTTACATACGGGTAGTTTTCATACCTGGTTCCGGCTCGGAAATGAAGCCGACCTTCGGAAAACCTGCGCGCTGCATCGTGTAGATCGTGCCACCGATGCACCGATAGGGGGTATTGATGTCACCGCGGATATGCACTTCGGGCAGATCCTCCGGCGTCATATTCTCGATGCCGCCAACCTTCTTGATGTCCGCTTCCAGCTTGGCAACGGCGCGGTTGAGCAGGTCTTCGGAATTGACCTTGGTCATGTTCCAGTAAACCGCACAGCTACCGTCTTCTGCTGGCATGATGGACAGCGAGACGTTCTCCGGCTTGGTCGTCGTCGGTTCGAATTCGACCTTGGGAAGCTCTAAATCGACCGTCTGAAGCACGACAGGGACGGCGATCAGGAAGATGATGAGAAGCACCAGCATGACGTCGACGAGCGGCGTCGTGTTGATATCTGTGATCGGCTTTTCTTCGCCGGAGCCACCAACGCTCATTGCCATTGATCAGTATCCTAACATGTCTGTCATTTTAGACCGCGAGCGATGAGCGGCGGTCTTGGGAACCGGAGGCGCGCCACATGCGCGCTCCGGCTCCCATCCTTGATCAGGCCTTGGTGGCAGCCGCAGGAACCGGCTTGCCAACCTGGGCGGGGGCAGGCGTACCAACGACCGGCTTAACGGCACCGTTCGAAACCATGTAACCCAGCAGATCGGTCGAGAAGGAAGACAGGTTCTCGGCGATCGCCTTGTTACGGCGCTGCAGGAAGTTGTAGGCAAGCACGGCGGGAACCGCGACGACCAGACCCAGAGCGGTCATGATCAGCGCTTCACCGACGGGACCGGCAACCGCGTCGATCGACGCCTGACCCGATGCACCGATCTTGATCAGCGCGCGATAGATGCCGACCACCGTACCGAACAGACCGACGAACGGCGAGGTCGAACCAACGGTCGCGAGGAAAGCGAGACCGCCGCCCAGCTTCCAGTTGATGGCGTTTTCCGAACGGGCCAGCGAACCGTGCAGCCAGTCATGCGCTTCGACCGGATCGGTCAGCTTGCTGTGCTGTTCCTGAGCGGCGATGCCGTCATCGACCAGCTGCTTGTAGGCGCTGTTCTTTTCCAGCTTGGCGACGCCTTCCTTCAGGCTGTTCGAACGCCAGAAGGTCGTGCGGACCTTCTTATACTGGTTGATGACCTTCTGCTGTTCGATCAGCTTGGTGAACAGCACATAGAAGGTGCCGACCGACATGCCGACCAGGATGATGAACACGGTCCAGGCAATGATACCGCCCTGTTCCAGAGCTTCCATGAGGCCGTAGGGGTTGGCGGCTTCCGCGGCAGGTGCGGCAGCGGCCGCGATGATGGAGTTCAACATGATCAAGACTTCCCTCTCAATGAGATCAAGCGAGGAGAAAGCGGCGCGGCGCGCCCGCTTTCCCGTTCTGAATTATTCCGGCAAACGCCAAGTGATACGACCGTTATACGTGTCGGGCATATCGTTACCATCGGAACCCTTGGCCGGCTTGAAGCGTGCGCGACGCGGCAGCAGGCGGCAGGTCGCTTCATCGAGGTCCGAATGACCGGTCGATGAAGTGATGGTGCAGTTGGTCACGCGACCATCCGGGCCAATTTCCAGACGGAAACCAGCCGTACCCGAACGTTCTTCGCGCTGTGCGCGGCTCGGATAGTCGGCATCGCTGAGCCAGCTGCCTGGCGACCCACGCGGCGAAGCGCGCGTTGCGGCCTGAGGCGGCGGCGGCGGTGCAGCCGGTGGTGGGGGCGGTGCTGCGACCGGGACGGGGTTGAACACCGGAGGCGGTGTCCGAACCGTCTGAATCGGCGGCGCCGGGGTCGGAGTCTGCACGATCGGCGGCGGAGCGACTACCGGCGGCGGCTCGATCGGCTGATCTGGCGGCGGCGGTGGCGGCTCTTCGTCCGGTGGTGGAGGTTCCTCTTTCACGTCGATCACGTTCAGCTGTTCTGCCGCTTGTTTGACATATTTCATGCCAAGGCCGGAGACGAAGGCATAGCCAAGAACAGCGTGAATCAGGGCGACGATGATGATCGATATCGTGCGACTCGATCCTTCCGAGTGGTCAGCATAGGCCATTCAGCAACGACACTCCTTAACTCAGCGTACCAGTGGTTTTTACAAATCAGCCAAAAACGACCATAAGCGTCGGAAGTGCTCCCGGCAACTTTGGCCCCTGTCCGTTCGTTTTCTTCTCGTCCCAACTCCTATCGCGGCATATCGCATGACGCAAACGCTTTATCCATGGGACAATTTAAGGTTACAATTTTTTGCGGAAAACCTTGCCTGTGACACAATTGCCACTGACTGTTGTTAGGACGAACATCAAAATGAAATCCTCCATCCCTTCGTTCCGGTCAATCGGTGCGTGCCTTATTTTTGCCGCAACTTTGCAGGTCGGGTTGTCGGCCGCTCAATCGGCTCCCAAGCCCGCAGATGGCCCGCAGACGGTACGGCAGCCCTTGTCCTACGCCGATCTTGTGGACCTGGCGGATCATACCCCGCTGGTGGCGCAGGTGCGTGTCGCGCGGGTCACACCCCTGCCGCCCGAACAATCCGGGGCGACGCTGCCGGGCTTTCGGCGGCTCTATATCGAGGCCCAGGTCATCTCCCTGATTCGGGGCGAGGCGGGGATCAGTCCGACCATAACCTATCTCTACGACGCGCCGGTCGATTCGCGCGGCAAATTGCCGAAGTTGAAAAAGGCAGAAATGATCCTGTTCGCCCGGCTCGGAACGCGACCGGGACAGGTGCAATTGGTCGCCCGCGATGCGCAAATCGAATCGACGCCCGCGCTGGTCGCCCGGACCAGAGCTGTCCTGTCCGACCTCCTGTCCAACACGGCACCGCCGCGCATCATCGGGGTTGGCGATGCCTTCCATGTGGCCGGTACGGTGGCGGGGGAGGGCGAAACGCAGATTTTCCTGCGGACCGAAAATGGCGAGCCGGTATCCTTGTCCATTCTCCGTCGCCCCGGCGAAGCGCCGCGTTGGGCCGTCGCACTGGGAGAGATTGTCGATGAGGCGGCTGGAATGCCCGCGCGCGGCGGCTTGCTCTGGTATCGGCTGACGTGCAGCCTGCCCGCTGCGTTGCCGTCCCGCGCGGTGCGGACATTGTCGGTGCCTGACGCCGAAGCCGCGCGGGCGGATTATCAGGTGGTGATCGACGCGCTGGGGCGCTGCGACAGGACGCGCACGCCCGGCTAAGCGCCTTTTCCTTTGGAATGGCGGCGATTGGTCGCTATCAGCGCCCGCGCAATCAGCCCGAAGGACCGCCCCGATGACCAACCTCCACCGTCATGCTCCGCTGCGCGTCGCGCTTGTCGGTCTGGGCACGGTGGGGGGCGGCGTCATCAAGCTGCTGGAAACCAACGCGGACCTGATCGCGCGGCGCGCGGGCTGCCCGATTCAGGTGGTCGCCATTTCCGCGCGCGACCGGTCGAAGGATCGCGGCGTCGACCTGTCGCCCTATGAATGGGTCGATGACATGACGAGCCTGGCCGCGCGCGACGACATAGATGTGGTCGTCGAACTGATCGGCGGGGCGGATGGCCCGGCGCTGACGCTGGCGCGGCAATGCCTGGCGGCGGGCAAGCCCTTTGTGACCGCCAACAAGGCGATGCTGGCCCATCACGGCCTGGCGCTGGCCGGGATCGCCGAGCAGTCGGGCGTGGCGCTGAAATATGAGGCGGCGGTCGCGGGTGGCATCCCGGTCATCAAGGGCATGCGCGAGGGCGCGGCCGCGAACGAGATTGCGCGGACCTACGGCATATTGAACGGCACCTGCAATTATATCCTGACCACCATGGAGAAGGAAGGACGAGGGTTCGACGAAGTGCTGAAGGAAGCGCAGGATCTGGGCTATGCCGAGGCGGACCCCAGCTTCGACATAGACGGGGTGGATGCGGCGCATAAGCTCACGATCCTGGCCAGCCTGGCATTCGGCACCGAACTGGACTTTGCGCATGTCGCGACCACCGGCATCCGCCACGTCATCGCCGCCGACATTGCGGAGGCCGCGGCGTTGGGCTTTCGCATAAGGTTGGTGGGGATGGCGCAGAATGGGCCGGAAGGGCTGTTTCAGCGGGTCCACCCGATGCTGGTGCCGGTCGATCACCCGCTGGCTCATGTCGATGGATCGCTGAACGCTGTCGTCGTGGAAGGCAATTTCGTGGGCCGTCTGTTTTTCCAGGGGCGCGGCGCTGGCGAAGGGCCGACCGCATCGGCTGTGGTCGCCGACCTGATCGACGTCGCCCGCGACGAATATGGCGATGCTTTCGCGATGCCGGTCGCAGCATTGCAGCCGCAGCATCCCGCCGATCCGGGCAAGCGTGTCGGCCGGACCTATCTGCGCTTCAAGGTGCAGGACCGCCCCGGCGTGCTGGCGGAGATTGCGGCAGCCACGCGCGATGCAGGCGTTTCCATCGAGAGCATGATCCAGCGCGGTACGAACCAGACTGACGGGGTGCTGGTGGCGATCGTCACCCATGCGGGTGAGGAAAGCTGCGTGGGCGATACGCTGGATCGGTTGGCGGGATCGGACAGTCTGCTCGATACGCCGATGGTGATGCATATTCTGGATTGAGAGGCTGGGCGCTCAATCCACGCCGAAGGTGCGGCGAAGCGTGTCGGTGATGGGGACACCCATCTGAAAGATCGTCGTCCGCGCGCGTTTGGCACAGCCCATATTGCCGATCAGGCGGCAGGGGCGCGCATCGAATCGATAGGCGTCCATCTTGCTGTTGGCCCGGCCCTCGCCGCCGCCGCCTGCCAGTCGCGGAGCGGCATCTGCGGCCGCCGGACCCATGCACAGGGTCGGGACGGCCTGGCAGGGGGATGCGTTTGGCTGCATCCGCACGCGATGCGCGATGACCGGCTGGGTGGCGGCCAGGCTGGCGGTGATCAACGCAGCAATCATCATATGTCCCTCTTTCTTCGCCAACGCAGCATGGGCCGTTCGGTTGCGCGCTTTGTCGCGAAAGCGGATCGGACAGGCGCGGCGATTGCTCGACAAGCCCGCAAGGACGCCGTATCGCGCTGCCCAACAGGAGAGAAAAGATCATGACGCAGCCCGGTTCGCCGCTCGACCGCATATTGGTGCTGGAAATGGTCCGCGTCACCGAAGCGGCTGCGACCGCCGCATCCCGCCTGGTCGGGCGCGGTGACGAAAAGGCGGCCGATGCTGCTGCGGTGGAGGCGATGCGGCTGGCATTCAACGATCTCTACATGGACGGCACCGTCGTGATCGGCGAAGGGGAGCGCGACGAAGCGCCGATGCTGTATATCGGTGAAAAAGTGGGCAATGCGATCGGCACCGGGCCGCGCATCGACATCGCGCTCGATCCGCTGGAAGGCACGACCATCACGGCCAAGGCCGGGCCGAATGCCTTGTCCGTGCTCGCGATTTCCGAAGAGGGCGGGCTGCTGAATGCACCCGACGTCTATATGGACAAGCTGGCGGTCGGGCCGGGCTATCCCGAAGGGATTATCGACCTCAAAAAATCGGTGAAGGCCAATGTCGAGGCGGTTGCCGCACATAAGGGCGTCGCGCCTGCCGACATCATCGTGTGCGTGCTGGACCGGCCGCGCCATGAGAAGCTGATCGCCGAGCTGCGCGCGATCGGCTGTGGCGTCATGCTGATTCCCGACGGCGACATTGCGGGCGTGATCGCCACCACCAACCCGGAAACCACGATCGACATCTATATGGGATCGGGCGGTGCACCCGAGGGTGTGTTGGCTTGCGCGGCGCTGCGCTGCGTCGGCGGGCAGTTCAAGGGGCGGCTCATCTTCCGCAACGACGATGAAAAGCAGCGCGCCTTCAAATGGGGGATCACCGATCTGGACCGGATCTACGATCTAAAGGATCTGGCGAAGGGTGACTGCATCTTTGCCGCCACGGGTGTGACGGACGGGTCGCTGCTCGCCGGGGTCAAGCGGTTGCCGGGCGGCAAGTTGACCACGCAGAGCGTCGTGATGCGCGCCAGCACCGGCACCGTGCGCTGGGTGCGGGGCGAGCATCGGGAGCGCCCCACGCCCTGAGCATCGGGCGGGGCATCAGCGTTCGTTCGGGGTCTTGTCGATGCGCATGACCGCCTGGACATCCGGGTAAGGCAGGACCATGTGCCCATCGGGCGCGGCGGTAAAGCTGGTCTGGGTCGGGTAGGCAAACTCCAGTCCCTCGGCATTGAACCGCTTGAGTATGGCAATGCCTACCTTGTGCCGCATCTCATAGATCGCGTCCCAATTAGGCAGATAGACGTCGAATTCGACTTCAAAATCCAGACTGCTCGCGCCAAAGCCGATAAAGCCGCTGCGCACGAATTGCGCCCCGAGCGCCTCAATGATCTCGCGCAATATGTCCGGGATGCGTCCGGCATGATCGGGGTCGGTCTGGTAGATGACGCCGATGGCGAACTTGATCCGGCGATGGTCCAACGTCTGGTAGCTGGTGATTTCCTTTTGCAGCAAATTGGCGTTTGAGATGACTTTCTTTTCGCCTGTGATCGCGCGCAGCCGGGTGGATTTCAGTCCGATTTTTTCGACCGTCGCCGTGGTGGTGTCATAATTGATGGTTTCGCCTCGCCGGAACGGCTTGTCGAAGATGATCGAGAGCGCAGCGAAAAGGTCGGAAAAAATGCCCTGCGCTGCAAGGCCGATGGCGATGCCGCCAACACCAAGGCCAGCGACCAGGCCGGTCACGTTGACGCCCAGATTGTCGAGCACGACGATCAGCGCGATCGCAAACAGCGCGACCGTCACCAGAATGCGGATGAGCGACATGGCGTTGGCGAGCGTTTCGCCCCGGCCATCCTCCGCAGTGCGCCGTTCGATCAGGCCCAGGATGATCTCGCGCGCCCAGATCGCGCATTGGAACACGGCGGCGATCGTGAAGAAGAAGCTGATGGTGGTCGCCAGCAACTGGGGCGGGCTGGCATAGCCGGACACCAGCCGTGCCGAGACCATGACCATGAAGAAATGGGTGGTTTTGGCGATCGCGCGCCCGATGACGACGGCAAGGTCGAGCGTATCGCCGGGCTTGCCGCGCAGCCGTTTGCCAAAGCTGCGCAGCGCCGCCAGCGCCAGATAGATGCCGACGCCGACGCCGATCGCGATCAGAATCTGGACGGCATGGACCGAAATCCATGCCATCGTCATGTCCCATGTCTGTTGCAGGTTGAGCGGCTTGTCGGTCAGTCCGACGACCACCACGTCTTTCTTTTCGGCCATGCCGTCCTCTGTTTTTCTAGACCGCGCTACGCGGTGATCTCTTCCAGAAACGCGATCAGGCCGCGCTCGTCGCGCGACAGATAGCGCGTCCGGCGCGGCAGGCGAAGCCCTTCGCGCCATTCGTCCTGCCCGTCCTGGCACAGGGCGATAAGGGCGGGGTGAATATAGCTTTTGCGGCTGATCGCGGGGGTGTTGCCCAATGCCTCGGCGACCGGGGCGATCATCTGCTTAAGCGACACATGGCCCTGCGCCAGCGTGGCGAAGGCGATTGTCGACGCGCCCCAGGTGCGGAAATGCTTGGCGGTGAACGCGCCGCCCATGGCCTGCGCAATATAGGCATTGACGTCCGATGAGGTGATGGGGTGCGGATCGCCATCTTCGTCGAGATATTGGAACAGATGCTGGCCGGGCAGATCCTGCATTGCGCGCACGAAGCGAATCAGGCGCGCGTCGGTGACGGTGAGTTCCTGCTGCTTGCCCGATTTGGCGCGATAGCGCAGTCGCAGCGCCTTGCCCGCCAGATCGCAATGGCGCATCCGCAGCGTCGTCGCGCCGAAGCTTTTGTTGGCGGTAGCATATTGCTCATTGCCGACGCGCAGCTTGGCAAGATCGAGCAGGCGAACGACCGCCGCGATCGTTCGCGCCTTGCGCAGGCCGCGTTTTGACAGGTCGGCCTCGACCGCCATGCGCAATTTGGGAAGGGCGCGACCGAAGGCGGGGCAACCGGCATATTTCTCCGCATCGCGGGCAGCGCGGAAGTCGAGATGATAGCGATATTGCTTGCGCCCCCGATCGTCATAGCCGGTCGCCTGAATATGGCCGTTGGGATCGACGCTGAACCAGCAATCGACATAGGCGGGGGGCATGGCGATGGCGTTCAGCCGGTCGATCTCGTCGCGATCGGTGATTCGCGCGCCCTGCGCGTCATGATAGGCCCAGCCATGTTTCAGGGCGCGTCGGCTGATGCCCGGCAAATGATCGTCGATGTGGATGAGGGCGGGCTTTGGCATGGATATTGTCTCGTCCAGCCAAACCCGTCGCTGGTCGCTTCGTTCCCCATCATGCACTTAGGGGAGAACTGGGTGTTTCCGGGATCGCCTGAACCGGATCGGTCGGTGCGGCAGCCAATGGGCAATGGTCGGTCGGAGCATCGAGAGATGCGCCAGCGCCAGCGTCGCGCAGCCGACAGCACCGATCACGCTCCAGCCCGAAGTGGCAGGGAAGGCCCAGCCGACCGCGCCGAGCAGCCCCGTCCCGCCGATGGTCAGTGCGGCCGCGCGCGGTTCGCCATCGGGGCCGCGCAGCCAGAAGGCGCAGAGCAGCGCCCCCATGGCGAAAGCGCCGGCATAGCGTAATGCTTCCCAGCCGATGAACGGCACGAAAGCCATGATCATCAGGATCGCGATCGCCATGAGGCTGCGCCCGGCGCGACCGATGACGCCCGAAAGCAGGGGGTAGAACAGAAATTCGCTCAGCATCGCCCCGGTAATCACGCCGCCCGCACTGGTACCGGGCGCGCGGGCTATGAAGGCGACCACGGCCATCGCTGCCCAGGGCAGCAGGCGCGAGGGCATCATCCGCATATGGCTGATCCAGCCGCCAATGCCCTGTCGCCTGTGCCATCGCCGGTCGGCGAGACGCACCAGGAAAGCCGACAGCAGGAACAGCGCCTCTATCCCCCGAGGCAGGATGGAAGGCGATAGCCAGGGCGACGCCAGGACAAGCCCCAGCACAAGTCCAAAGCCCAGGCCGACCGGCCGCACATCGTTGCTCATGCGGGTGCCGTGCCGGTGGGCAGAGCGGGCCGGGTCTGCGTGTGAAATGGCGTTGCGGCATCCGCTTTGCGCAGCCGCGCCAGATAGGTGTCGAGACCGATATGCAATGCGAGCATCATGAAGATGAACGGCTGGTAGGCGATGCCGACGAACAGCGACCCCAGCATATAGACCAGATGTCCCTGCTGAAGGGCGATCGCGAGCGGGGCGATCCAGCCTTGCGCCGGGTCGGTCGATTTTGCGTAGCGCCGCCTGATGGATTCGGTGTGCAGGAAGGTTATGCCGTGCAACAGCAGCCAGAGGAAAAAGCCGAAATAGCCCTGTTCGCCCAGCATCTCGAAATAGGCGCTGTGATAGGCGCGGC
>CAZLSU010000009.1:0-57854 GCA_964562225.1 uncultured Sphingobium sp. | reverse complement strand
ATCAATGAATCACGAATAACCTAAATCCGCCAGAGTTTTTGCGGGTGTCCAGCTTCTTGAAAACCACCGCTCCGGAACATCTGCTTTTTCGCATGCATATCCCCGATGATAATTATGCTGCTATGACCCCGAAAATCGCAACATCGACGTGGCTGTTCTGCCAAGAGCAGCCCTATAATTTTTTGCGGGTCGGCCGAGGGTAGGACAGAGGGGCGGGTGTTGGACACAGAATATGCCGGACTCGTGAACAAACCGCTGATCGCCGGGATCGAGTTGGGCGGTACCAAATGTATCGCCACACTGGCGCAGGGCCGGACGATCCTGCGTCAGCAGCGCTGGCCGACCGGCGGGCCGGACATGCTGGATCATCTGTTGCAGGCGCTGGCGCTCTGGCAGGTGGAAATGCCGTTCGCGGCGATCGGTATCGCCAGTTTCGGGCCGGTCCATCTTGATCCCGATGCGCCGGATTTCGGCAGGATGGGCGATACCCCGAAACCAGGCTGGGCCGGCGTCGATGTGCGCGGGCATTTTGCGGCCCGGTTCGATCTGCCGATCGGCATCGACACCGACGTCGCGGGGGCTGCGCTGGCGGAAGGCGCGTGGGGCGCGTCGCAGCGCTGCGCGGTCCATGGCTATGCGACGATCGGCACGGGGGTGGGCCTTGGCATCGTCGTCAATGGCGCGCCGGTTCATGGCCGACTGCATCCCGAGGCCGGGCATATCCGCATTCGCCGCCAACCGGGCGATGATTTTGCCGGATGCTGCGTAAGCCATGGCGATTGCCTGGAAGGATTGGTCGGCGGCCCGGCTCTGGCCGCGCGAGCGGCGGCACCGATCGCGCAGATCGCCGACGATGACCCGTTATGGACGCGCGTGGCCGCCGATCTGGCGGAA
The DNA here is from genome assembly GCA_964562225.1 of uncultured Sphingobium sp. GTDB lineage: Bacteria > Pseudomonadota > Alphaproteobacteria > Sphingomonadales > Sphingomonadaceae > Sphingobium. The sequence continues at coordinate 56,960 of CAZLSU010000009.1, read as the reverse complement.
TGGGTAGCGATGCTCATTCTGACATTGGCACCCCAAAGACTGGTTCTGGGCGGCGGGGTGATGCAGGCGCGCCCGATGCTCCTGCCGTTGATTTGCGCGCGGACGGCGGCATTGCTCCATGGTTATATTACCGGCCTGGACGCGGACAGCCTGTCCACTATCATCGTGCCCCCTGCGCTGGGCGCTGATGCTGGGCCGCTGGGCGCTATCATCATCGGCCAGCGCGCGTTTGAGGCCCGATCGAACCAACAGGATAGCGCATGATCCTCCATGATTTCCCCTTATCCTCGGCCAGCTACCGCGTCCGCATCGTCCTTAACCTCAAGGGGCTGGTCTATGAGAAGCACAATTATGTGCTGCGCGCGGGCGAGCAGCGTGCGCCGGACTATCTGGCGATCAATCCGGCGGGGCTGGTGCCGACGCTGGAAATTGGCGGGCTGCGGCTGGGCCAGAGCCTGGCGATCATCGACTATCTCGATGCGATCCATCCCGAACCCCGCATGATCCCTCTCGATCCCATCGCGCGGGCGCGGGCGATGGAGATGGCGCTGACGATCGCCTGCGACATCCATCCGCTGAACAATCTGCGCGTGCTGCAATATCTGAAACATGAGGCGGGGCAGGAGCAGGCGGCGATCGACAATTGGTATCGGCATTGGGTCGAGCAGGGGTTTGCCACGCTGGAACCGCTTTTGCCCGATGCGCCCTATGCCGGCGGGGAGGCGCCCAATATCGTCGATGCCTGCCTGGTGCCGCAAATGTATAATGCGCGGCGCTTCAAGGTCGATCTGACGCCGTTCCCGCGCGTGACGGCGATCGCCGATCGCGCTCTGGCGCTGCCTGCCTTTCAGGATGCCGCCCCGCCGCCTTTATAGGTTTTCGTGGGCGGCGCTGTCGGGCTATAGGGCGGCCATGATCGCACAAACCCCTCCTTCGCTTGCCCTGCTGGTCGCCACCGAACTGGCGGAGCCGGTAGATCCGAGCGCGGCGGCGATGGCGGGAGCGCTGGCGGCGCGCTATCCGGGGGCGGCGCGGGCGGTGCTATTCTACGGGTCGTGCCTGCGCGAAGCCAATCTCGACGGGCTGATGCTCGATTTCTACCTGATCGTGTCTGATTATCGCGCGGCCTATGGCAAGAGCTGGCTGGCAGGCGCCAACCGACTGATCCCGCCCAATGTCTTTCCGTTCGAGCATGGCGGGCTGATCGCGAAATATGCGGTGCTGTCGGAGAGCGACTTCGCACGACTTTGCGGGTCAGAGGCCGACAATATATCGGTCTGGGCGCGCTTTGCCCAGCCCGCGCGGCTGGTGTGGGTCGCGGATGATCTTGCGCGGCAGCGTGCGGTTGCGGCGGTGGCAAGTGCCGCGCCGACGCTGTTGGGACTGGCTGGGCCGATGGCTGCACCCGATGCGGATGTGCTGGATGTGTGGCGGACCGGTTTTGCGCTGACCTATGATGCGGAACTGCGCGCCGAGCGGAAGGGGCGGTCGCTGTCCATCGTCGATGCCGATCCAGAGCGGTATCAGGCGTTCGGGGATGCGGCGTTGGCGGACCGTTCGCAGATATTCGCATCCACATCCACGGCCAAACGCTGGCGCCAGCTTCAGCGGCGAGGCAAATGGCTGTCGGTCGTGCGCCTCGCCAAGGCGAGCTTCACCTTTGCGGGGGGAATCGATTATCTCGCCTGGAAGATCAACCGCCATGCCGGTACGCAGATCTTGATCAAGCCGTGGCAGAGGCGCTGGCCGCTGCTCGGCGCGGTCACGCTGCTGCCTGCGCTGTTTCGTCGCGGGGCGATTCGCTGAGCGCGTCTGAGAGCGCGCGCGACAGGCCCGCCAGCGTATAGGGCTTGCGCAAAACCTGGTGCCCGCCGAACTGCGCACCGTCGGTCTCGCCCGCATAGCCGGTGACGAACAGCACCGGGATGTCGGCGTAGAGCGAGGGGAGCGAGCGGATCATTTCCGGCCCGGTCATGTCGGGCATCAGCACGTCGCTGACGATCAGGCCGATATCGCCATGGTTGCGCAGCAGCCGCTCGACCTTTGATGGATGATCGCAGGCGATCGGCAGATGGCCAAGTTCCGCGACGGCGGACATGGTCTGGTTGAGCACGCGCGGATCATCCTCCACCACCAGGATGCGGGTCGGCGGATGGCGCGTATCGTCCTGGTCGACGCCGGTCGCGCTGTCCAGACTGGCATCCCCGTCCATCCCGGTACGACGCGGCAGGTAGATATGCACCGCCGTGCCCTGCCCGACTTGCGAATCGATGCGGATTTCACCCTGGCTCTGGCGCACGAAGCCGAAAATCTGGCTGAGGCCAAGGCCCGTGCCCTTGCCGACCGGCTTGGTGGTGAAAAAAGGCTCGAACACGCGCGCCACTACCTCGGGCGTCATGCCGCAGCCGGTATCGCGCACGGTGAGTATGACATGTTCGCCCGCCAGACATTCGCCGATCTCGCCCGCCGCCAGCCGCGCCTGCCCGGTCTCGATCGTCAATGTGCCGCGCCCGTCCATCGCGTCGCGCGCGTTGACGCACAGGTTCAGGATCGCATTTTCCATCTGGTGCGGATCGACGAAGATGCGCCAGCCTTCAGCTTTGCCTGCGATCTCTACCTTGATCTGGTCGCCGATCGTGCGGTCGATCAGGTCGATCATGCCCCTCATCAGCGTGTCGGCACGGACGGCGCTGGGCAGCAACGGTTCCGATCGGGAAAAGGCGAGCAGCCGTCGGGTCAGCGCGGAGGCCCGGTTGGCGCCGTCCATCGCATTGTCGATATGGCGGCCTGCCTCTTCGGGGCTGAGGCGCAGCTTGCGCCGGGCGAGTTCGAGGCCGCCGACGACCACGGCCAGCATATTGTTGAAATCATGCGCGATGCCGCCGGTTAGCTGGCCCACCGCTTCCATCTTGTGCATCTGGCGCAGATGGCTTTCTGCGATCTCGCGCTCGGTCGCTTCTTCCTTCAGGCGGATATTGGCCTGTTGCAGTTCGGCGGTGCGCTGGGTGACGGCGGCTTCCATCCGGTCGGCGCGCTCCGCCTCGTCATCGGCCTGACGGCGCGCGTTGCGGCGGTCGGTATAGGCGACCTGCGCGATCCAGATCGCGAACAGGATGCACACCAGCAGGACAAGGCCCAGCAACCGGCTATTCTGGTCCGCACGCTGCGTGCGGTCGCCCGCCAGGCTGACCGCCAGGCTCCGTTCGCGCAGTCGCTGCTCCTCCGCCTCGCTGATCTTGGTGAATAGCAGGCCCAATTGCTTGAGGTCGTCGGTCTTGCCGGCCTGATGAAACAGGCCGAGCGCAGTGACCTTCTGGTCGTAGGTGGTGCGCAGGCCGATATCGCTCAGCCGCTTGCCGCGCGCGTCGAATATGATTTGCAGGCGGCGCACATTATCCTGTTGCCAGCCGGACCGGCGGGTGAAGAAAGCCAGGGTGCGAAGCTGCCCGGCAGCCGCGCGCCATTGCGACTGGAACAGCCGACCGGTGTTCGGCTCCAGGCTGATGACATAACGGGCCAGGGTGGTTTCGGCGCGCGCTGTGGTCGCCTCCAGCTGGCGCACCAGCGCGATGACCTCCATGCTGCGGCGTTGTTCGGCCAGCGCCTTTTCATGATCGCCCGCCGCCGTGCTGGCACTATAGAGAAGGGCGATCAGCGCGCCCGCCAGCAGCAGGCCGAGGCCGAACGGCAGCGCCCGGCGCAACCAGGCGCGCAGGTCCGGACCGCGTTCGGCAAGCGGGGCTGATCCTTCCATGTCCGTCATGTTAGCGGAAGAACGGCAAGGACGAAAGAAGCTGCGTGAACGGTCCCGATGCGCGCCAGCGGCCCGTCACGCGCGGGTCAGCCGATCGCGCCGGTGGCGTGGCCTGCCGCCGCGAACATGCCGATAATCTGTTCGACCTGTTCGTCGCTATGTTCGGCGCAGAGCGAGCAACGCAGCAGGAATGTGCCCGCCGGGGTGGCGGGCGGGCGCGCCATGTTGACGTAGAGACCCAGTTCCAGCAGCGTCTGCCACATCGCGACGGCCTGGCGCTGATCGGTCAGGATGACCGCGATGATCGCTGATTGCGGCGTCTTCGTGCCCAGGGTGAAGCCCAGATCGGTGAGGCCACCGTGCAGCCGCTTGCTGTTCTTCCACAGATGGGCGCGCTTCTCGCCCGCGTGCATCAGCTTGCGGATGCTGGTGGCCGCCGTGGCGACGACGCTGGGCGGCAGCGACGCGGTGAAGACATAAGGGCGGCAGACCAGGCGCAAAATCTCGAACTTGGGATGGTTGGAGACGCAGAAGCCGCCGACCGTGCCGACCGATTTGGAGAAGGTGCCGACGATGAAATCGACATCGGCCTCGACGCCCTGCTCCTCATAGACGCCGCGGCCATGTTCGCCGAAGAAGCCCATGCCGTGCGCTTCATCGACCAGGATCATGCAATTGGGATGGGCGCGCACCGCGGCGACCATCTCGGGCAGCGGGGCAACGTCGCCCAGCATCGAATAGACGCCTTCGAGCACGACCAGCTTCAACGCATCGGCGGGCAGCCGGGCCAGGCGCTTGGACAGGTCATCGACGCTGTTGTGGCGGAAGCGGACGATTTCGGCGTCGCCGAGGAAACAACCGTCATAGATGGACGCATGGCTGTCGGCGTCCAGGATGACATAGTCGCCCTTGCCCGCCAAGGTCGAGATGACGCCAAGATTGGCCTGATAGCCGGTGGAAAAGACCATCGCGCCGGACGTGCCGTAAAAGTCGCGCAGCGCCGCTTCGCATTCGGCATGACCCTGATAGGTGCCGTTCAGCACCCGGCTGCCCGTCGTACCCGCGCCAAATTCGTCGAGCGCCTGCTTGCCCGCCGCGACCACATCGGGGTCGAAAGTCATGCCCATATAATTATAGGTGCCGAGCAGGATCGTGTCCTTGCCCTTGATGACCGCCAGGGTCGGCGACTTGACCTGTTCCATGACGATGGAGAAGGGATCGGTCACCCCGGTCGCCAACAGCGCCTCGCGCTCCGCGATCAGCGAGTCGAACTTGGAGAAGAGGTCGCGCGCGGCAGGCACTTCGGCCGGGGTGCGGGCGTCGGCGGCCGTGTCTAGGGCGTCGGTCATGGTCTCAGGCTGCCTTCAACTTGCCTACGGCGTCGACCAACTGGCCCACGGTCTCGATCTCCGCCTGCATGTTCATGGTGATGATGATGTCGAATTCATCCTCCACCGCGGCGACGAAATCCATCACGGTCAGGCTGTCCCACTCCAGATCTCCCGCAAAGGTGGTGGCGTCGGTCAGCGCCGCGTCCTTCTTGTTGAACGGGGCGATCAGCGCGGCGACGCTGTCGAAAATGGGCTGGCGATCCGTCATTATGTCGTCTTGCTTTCGTGAAAGGGCGGCTTTTGCCCCCGAAGCCCTTTCCTTGGCAAGGGAATAAGGCGGCAATCGGGCATCATCTTGCCCTAATGTGCCCGCCGATCCTATGCTGCGGTGATGAACGACGAAACAGACAGCGCGCCGCCGGCCGCCAATGCCATTCACCTGATCCGTACCGCCGTGCATACCAATATGCAGTTGAGCCAGATGGCCGACCAGAAGGCCAATATGCTCATGGGCGCGTCAATGCTGATCTTCACGCTGTGCCTGGGGCAATTGCGGGCGGGATATCTGGTCGTGCCGGTCGCGATATTGGCGGTGGCGGTGTTTCTGGCGGCGGTGTGCGCGATCTGGTCGGTGTTGCCGAGCGTCGGCAAGGCGAAGGGGGTGGTGGGCGAGGGGGACAATCTGCTGTTTTTCGGCGTGTTCACCGGGCTGGACGAGCAGGCGTTCACTGACCGGATGATGGGTCTGCTATCGAACGATGAGGCGGTGTGCCGGGCGATGCTGCGCGACATGTACCAGAATGGCCAGGTGCTCCAGCGCAAGAAATATCGCTGGCTGGGCTATGCCTATCGGCTGTTCCTGGTGGGCATCATGGCCAGCTTCGTCGCGCTGGTCATCGAGCTTGGCATGCGCCCCTAGCGGAAATTGTCGGCGTAGGCCTGGAGCTTCAACGTCTTGGTGACCGGGGGCAGCAGGGTGTACGCGACGCCTTCCTTGTCGGCATAGGCGCAGGCGGCGTCCTGGGTGGGGAAGGTGAGCCTGATCTGCTGTTGCGTGTCGCCCGACCCGGCCCAGCCGGTCAGCGGATCGGCGACCTTGGCTTGCGCGGGGGCATATTCCAGCACCCATAGATGGGTGAGCGCCTTGCCGGACTGCATGGCGTTCTTCTGGACCTGATAGATGCGCGCGGCCATGGCTATGCTCCGTGGGTGATCGTGCTGCGTTGCACCAGCCGGGCGCGAGAATCAAGATCGGCGGTGCCCCTGTCCTCTGGCATCGGCGTTTTTGGTACGCAGCGTCGCGGCTGCGGCGGTGGGATCGTCGGGCCAGGGATGGCGGGGATAGCGGCCACGCATTTCCTTGGCGACGTCGCGCCAGTTGCCCGCCCAGAAGCCGGGCAGGTCGCGGGTGGTCTGGATCGGGCGACCGGCGGGCGAGGTGAGGCTGAGGACGAGGGGGATGCGGTCGCTGCCGATCGTCGGATGCGCGGCGAGGCCGTAGAGCGCCTGGACGCGCAATTCGACGCGTGGTCCGCCTTCGGCTGCATAGTCGATGGCGTGGGTGCTGCCCACGGGGGAGCGGAAGTCGGGCGGGGCCAGACGGTCGAGTTGCTGTTTGCCGTCCCAGCCGATGATGCCTTCCAGCACGGCGGAAAGCTGGGACCGGTCGATGTCGGACAGGCGGCGTCTGGCCGTGAGCAGGGGCGGGAGCCAGTCGTCGAGGGTTGCGATCAGCGCAATGTCGGACAGGGCGTCAATCTTCGCAAAGGTCGCGCGTGTGCGCAATGAGAGTGCGGTCTCCGACCAGGGCAGCAGGGCCAGGCCGTGCGCGCGGACGCCGTCGAGCAGGGCGGTGGTGACGGCGGCGGGATCGGGCCGGTCGTCGGAGCCGGACGACAGCCGGACCGCGCCCAGTCGGCGCTCGCGTATGGCCTCTATCCCATTGTTTTCAGGTCTAAATCTTATAGTGCGGTGTTCGGCTATGCGGTCGGGGAAGAGGGTGAGGATGGCGGCTTCGCTGATCGGGGCGGCCGACAGGATGCGCGCGCCCGCCGCGCTGCCCTGCACCTCACCGACCGCCAGCCAGTCTTCGCGGGCGAGCGGGCTGAGCGGGTCGAGTCGGAAGCCGCGTCCGCCGACGCTGGACCAGTCCGCGCCGTCGGCGGAGCGGCGTTTGGCGAGGCGGTCTGGGAAGGCGAGGGCGAGGGCTGTCGCTGGTGACGCCGATGTTGGAAGCCCACCCCCAGCCCCTCCCGCAAGCGGGAGGGGAGCAAGAAGTTTAGCCCATCGCTTGGCCAGCGCCCTGCCTGCGTCGGCGCGCGGGCCTTTCTCGCGTCGCCAGCGTTGCAGGCGCTGGGTCAGGTCGGTGTCCTGGCCGCCGAGGCCGCGTTCGCCGAGCAGGACGGCGACTTCAGCGGCGATGTTCGCCATGCCCATTTCGCCCGCGCGGACCAGCATATGGGCGATTCGGGGTTCGAGCGGGAGGGCGGCGAGCGCCTTGCCATGGGGGGTGATGCGGCCATCAAGGTCGAGCGCGTCGAGCGAGGCGAGGCGTTTGCGAGCTTCGGCGAGCGCGGCAGCGGGGGGCGGGTCGAGCCAGCGCAGGGTGGCGGGATCGCTGACGCCCCACAGCGCGCAGTCGAGCAGCAGGCTGGAGAGGTCCGATTCGAGAATGGCGGGGGGATCGAAGGGAGGCATGCCCGCAGTGGCGGCGGCTTCCCACAGGCGGTAGGCGACGCCGGGCCGCTGGCGTGCGGCGCGGCCGGCGCGCTGGGTGGCGGACGCTTGCGACGCGCGTTCGGTGACGAGGCGGGTGACACCGGCGGCGCGATCGTAGCGGGGGCGGCGGGCCAGCCCTGAATCGACGACGATACGGACGCCGTCGATGGTCAGGCTGGTTTCGGCGATGCTGGTGGCGAGGATGACCTTGCGCGCGCCGGAGCGGGAAGGGCGGATCGCGGCGCGCTGGGCGGCGGGGTCGAGCGATCCGTGGAGCAGGTGGACTTCGTAGGGGCCGTCGATCCGCTCGGCCGTCCGTTCTATTTCGCGGACGCCGGGGAGGAAGGCGAGCAGGTCGCCTTCGGCTTCCTCTGTCAGCGCGCGTTTGATGGCGGCGGCCATTTCGTCCTCGATCCGCTTTTCGGTGTTGCGGCCGATGTGGCGCAACGCCAGCGGCTGGATGCGGCCCTCGCTCTCGATCACCGCGCAGCCGCCCATCAGCGCGGAAAAGCGCGCGCCGTCGAGCGTCGCCGACATCGGCAGGATGCGCAGGTCGGGGCGCAATGCACCCTGCGCGTCGAGCGCGAGGGCGAGGCCGAAATCGCTGTCGAGGCTGCGCTCATGCACTTCGTCGAACAGCACGGCCGACACGCCGGTAAGTTCGGGATCGTCCTGAATGCGGTTGCGGAAAATCCCCTCGGTCAGCACCAGCAGGCGGGTGCGCGCGGACTGGCGGCTGTCCATGCGGGTCGCGTAGCCGACCGTGCCGCCAGGCTGTTCGCCCAATTGCTCGGCGATCCGCTCGGCGGCGGCGCGCGCGGCCAGGCGGCGGGGGGAGAGGAGGAGGATTTGCCCGCTGCACCAGGGCTGGTCGAGCAGGGCGGGGGCGACGGCGGTGGTCTTGCCCGCGCCGGGGGGAGCGACGAGGACCGCGTTGCTGGCGGTGCGCAGGGTGGCGAGGAGTTGGGGCAGGACGGCGTGGATGGGGAGGGCGGTCATGGCGGGGATGCTGTTGCGTGATTTTAGTGTCAACGCAATGGGAGTGGGTTTTTCACCAACGGGATATGGGATGGTAATAATGGGCCAGCATTTGTTTTCAACGGCGCGTCATCCCAGCGAAGGCTGGGATCTCCGGCGAGACGGCACGGCCTGGCCTCATGAGATGCCAGCCTGCGCTGGCATGACGGGATTTTTGAAAGATCGCTATTCGCTTACCCCATTAAATACACATGAAGCGGGTTCTTCGGGTCGATCAGCATCTTGATCGCCAGCGCCAGCGACATGACGATGAGCAGCGGCTCGATGATGCGGCTGGGGTCTTATTGATGCGCGCAAATTAAAGGCTCGGGCATGCGCAACCCTCGCGCGTCCCGATGGTTATAGCCGCATCCTAAAGCATCGGAGCAATATATGCGTAAGCCCGTGATCCTGGCCGCCATTTTGGCGTCCCTTCCCCTGAGCGCCTGCATGACAGACGGTCGAAACGATCGTTATGGCTACGACCGGCCGGGAGATCGTCGCGGCCCGCCGCCCCGTCGCCGCGCGCTGCGCGACAATGACCAGATTTATCGTGACGGCAACGGTCGCTATTATTGCAAGCGCGATGACGGCACGACCGGTACGATCGTCGGTGCGTTGGCCGGGGGCGTGCTGGGCAACATAATTGCGCCGGGCGGATCGAAGACGCTGGGCACGATATTGGGCGCTGGCGGCGGTGCATTGGCCGGGCGTGCGATCGACCGGAACGATGTGAACTGCGAATAGGCGGGTCGGCGGGCGGCTGTGGTCGCCCGCCTTTTCATAGCTACCCGAACAGATACACATGGATCGGGTTCTTCGGGTCGATCAGCATCTTGGCGGTCAGCGCCAGTGACATGATGATCAGCAACGGCTTGATGATGCGGCTGCCCATCCGCATCGCTACGCGGGACCCGATCTGGCCGCCGATGACGCTGCCGATCGCCATGGAAAAGCCCGCGATCCATAAGACATGGCCGCCGTGGATCATGGTCAGCAGGCCCGCGATGTTGCTGGCGAGGTTGGCGGCCTTGGTTTGGGCGGTGGCGCGGATCAGGCTGAGGCCGCCCAATGCCAGGAAGGCGGTGGCGTAGAAGGCACCCGCGCCGGGGCCGAAAAAGCCGTCATAAAAGCCGACGACGCCGATCACGAGGCTCAAGGCGACGATGCCGACGCGGGCTTTGCGGTCGATCTCGCTCGCCTTGGGCGAGAAGGTGAAATAGCCCGCAAGCAGGATCAGCAGCGCGGGCATGAGACCGGCGAGAATAGAGGGGCTGACCCGCTGGATCAGCCAGGCACCGCCGACCGATCCCACGAACGCGGCGAGGACGGGCCATTTATAGGCGCGCAGGTTCATATGGCCCGCGCGGGCGTAAGCGTAGCAGGTGCCCGCCGTGCCGATCGAACTTTGCAGCTTGTTGGTGGCGACCGCCGCGACCGGGGGGATGCCCGCCGCCATCAATGCGGGCAGGGTGATCAGGCCACCGCCGCCCGCGATCGCGTCTATGAACCCGGCCATGAGGGCGGCGGCCATGAGGAAAGCGATGAGTTCGGGGGTGAGGGGCATATGGCTCTATTTCTCCCCTCCCCTTCAGGGGAGGGGCCGGGGGTGGGGGGTCTCGATCGGGGCTTGCGCTAAAGAGGTTAGCCCCCACCCCAACCCCTCCCCTGAAGGGGAGGGGCTTGAGAAGATCAATAAGCCCGCGCGATCGCGAACTCCACCGCTTCGACCAGCGCGGCTTTCGCGCGGCTGTTGTCGAACATGCCCAGCGCGTCGATCGCGCGTTGGCCATAGTGCCGGGCGCGGGCCAGGGTGTCGGCGATGGCGCCGGTCTGGCGCAGAAGCTGGGTCGCATGGGTCAGGTCTTCGTCGCCGATCTTGTGGCCCGCGATCGCGGCTTTCCAGAAGGCACGCTGGGTTTCGTCGCCGCGCGCATAGGCGAGGATCACGGGCAGCGTCACCTTGCCGTCGCGGAAATCGTCGCCCGCGTCCTTGCCCATGGTCGCGCCATCCGATTCATAATCGAGCGCGTCGTCGACGAGCTGGAACGCGATGCCCAGGTTCCGGCCATAGGCGTCGAGCGCCATTTCCTGCGCATCGTCGCGTTCCGCCACGACCGCCGCGATGCGGCAGGCTGCGGCGAACAGCGCGGCGGTCTTCGCGCCGATAATGTCGAGATATTGTTCTTCGCTGGTGTCGATGCGGCGCTGGGCGGTGAGTTGATTGACCTCGCCCTCCGCGATCACGGCCGAGGCGTTGGACAGGATCTTGAGCACCTTCAAGGAGCCGTCCTCGACCATCAGTTCGAAGCTACGCGAGAAGAGGAAATCGCCGACCAGCACGCTGGCGCTGTTGCCCCAGATGATATTGGCGGTTTTGCGCCCGCGCCGCAGGCCGGAGCCGTCGACCACATCGTCGTGCAGCAGGGTGGCTGTGTGGATGAATTCGACCGCGGCGGCGAGCTTATGCTGGCGGTTGCCCGAATAGCCGAGCAGTTCGGCGCTGGCGAGCGTGAGCATGGGGCGCATCCGCTTGCCGCCGCCTGCGATGAGGTGGCCGGCCAGTTCGGGGATCAGCGGGATACGCGACTGCATCCGGTCCAGGATCACGGCGTTGACCTGGTGCATGCCGTCGGCGACCAGGGCCATCATGGGGTCGAGCGTCGGCGGCGCGACGCGGGCTATCTGATGCACATTTTCACTGGCGGATGCGGTCATGCTGCGCCATGTGGCGGCGGTCATGGCGGTTGGCAAGCACAATAGCTTGCCTCATGCGCCGGATGGGGCAAAAACCGGTTCAGACACCGCCATCATCACCGGAGGACAGGCGTGGACGACATATTGCAGGGCTATCGCGAGAGCATCGACAATATCGACGCCGCGCTGGTGTTCATGTTGGCCGAACGGTTCAAGGTGACGCAGGCGGTGGGCAGGCACAAGGCGTTGCACACGCTGCCCCCCGCCGATCCGGGGCGGGAGGAGCGGCAGATCGCGCGGCTGCGGCAACTGGCGCTGGACGCCAAGTTGGACCCGGATTTCACCGAGAAATTCCTGCGCTTCATCATCGACGAAGTGATCCGCCACCATGAGCGGCTTCGCGACGAATAGACGGTTCTAGCGGGCGTAGGCGCCCGCCAGAACCAGGTCGCAACTGAGCATCTGTTCGTACAGGCGGACATAGTCGAGATGGATGTTGCGGATGCCGGGATCGCGCGACTGGGCGGCAAGGGCGCGGTTGCGTGCGAGGCGTTCTTCATAATAGCTGCGGTCGAAGCTCATATATTCCCTCCCTCAAATAGGCATTGGCGGGGGTAAATCACGGCCGGGAATATGGTTGCAGCGCAGCATGGCACTGCCCAGCATCCTGCGATGGAATGAATCAGGGGTGCGGTGAGTCGAGCCGTCAGGCTGGTTCGGCGATGATCGTACCGCGCCGGGGTTGCGATCGGCCGAGCAGGACGCCGCCGAGTGCGAGTGCGAAGCCGACAAGCTGGACCGGGCCGAGCCGCTCGCCGAACAGCAGCCATGCCTCGATCGCGGCGAGCGGGGGCACGAGCAGCAGCAGCATCGACATGCGGGTCGGCCCCTGATGCCGCACCAGCCAGACGAGCAGCGACAGGCCGATCGCCGACAGGCCGAGCACCGACCAGGCGAGGCCCGCCCATAAGATGGGTGCGCCGTCCCAATGATATTGGCCGACGATCAGCATGGCGAACATCGCCACCGCCGCGCCGCCCGCATTCTGGAGCGCGCCCGACAGCAGGATGGGGTCTCCGGCGATCGCGCCGCGCTGGATGAGCGTGCCGCCCGCCATGCCCAGCACGGCGACGATGCCGGCAGCGGCGGGCAGGATGCCGACCGCACCGACGCCCGATTTCAGGATGGCGGGGGCGAGCACGCAGCCGACGCCGACGATGCCGACCGCGATGCCGGCCCAGGCGCGCGACGGCAGGCGTTCGCCCAGCAGGGCGACGCTGAACATTGCGACCATCAGCGGCTGGACCGACCCCAATAAGGACATGATCCCGGCGGGCATGCCCTGGCTGACCGCCCACCAGCTTACCGTGAGGTAGAGGCCATGGAGCATCGCGCCCGCCGCCAGATGCAGGCCGATTCGGCGGCGATCGGGCAGGGGCTGGTGCTGGCTGAGCGCGGCGAGGCCGAGCAGCAGCGCGGTGAGGCTCATGCGGATCGCCAGGATCAGTTCGGGCGAGGCGTGGGGCACCATCGCGCGGGCGACGATGAAGCCGGTCGACCAGATGAGGATGAAGCCGATGGCGGCGAGCAGAGCGATCATCGGTCTATTCCCGCCCGGCCCGGATCGCAGCGCCGCCCGCGATCGGCGCGATCGCGACGAGCAGCAGCGAGGCGGCGGCGAGGAATTTGAGTGCTGCGCCGCTGCCATCGCCGAGCGTGCCCGCGCCGAAAATGAGCAGCGGGACGGCCAGCGGCAAGGCGAGCAGACCGGCGAGCGCGCCGCTGGACCGCAGCCCCGCCGTCAGCGTGGCGACCAGCAGGGCGAGCGCGGCGAGGGCGGGGGTGCCGATCAACAGGCCATATTCGAGGCGCGCGATGGTCGTGGCGTCCAGTTTCAGCAGCGCGGCGGCGGGAAGCAGGGCGATCATCAGCGGCGGGCCGAAGCCGATCCAGTGGGCGACCAGTTTGGCGATGACGAGGACTTCCTCCGTCACGCCGCGCAGGGCGAGCTGATCGAGCAGGCCCGCCTCCCGGTCGGGGGCGACGAGGCGGTCGATGGGGAGCAGGCTGGCAAGCAGGGCGGCGATCCACAACATGCCGCCGCCGGTACGCCCCAGCAGCGCGGCGTCCGGGCCGACCGCGAAGGGATAAAGGCTGGCGACGAGCAGCAGGAAGGCGACCGGCAGCCATAGCCCCGCCGAGCGCCAGCTATTGCGCAAGTCGCGTGCGATGAGGGTGAGGAGGAGGGTCACGCCGCTTGCGCCTGATAGGCGGCGAGGTCGATCTGCTGCGCCTTGCCCAGCGGGAGCGGCTGGTGCGAGGCGGCGAGGATCAGGCCGCCACCGGCCAGATGTGCGGCGACGATCTGCCCCAGGAGGGCGAGCGAGGCGGCGTCGAGGCCGTTGCCCGGTTCGTCGAGCAGCCAGATCGGCGCGCCGCTGGCCAGCACCCGTGCCAGCATCGCGCGCTTGCGCTGGCCGGTGGAGAGCATGCGAACGGGGACTTCGCGCAAGGGCGTGAGCGCAAGGGCGTCGAGCGCGGCGTCGAGGGTAGAGGGGGACGCGCGGTCGATCCTGGCCCAGAAGGCGAGCGCGTCGCGCAACGGCTGGTCGAGGTCGAGCGCCAGCCGCTCGTCGGTCATCGCGACGGTGCCTATGCGTCGGACCGTGCCGGAACAGGCGGGGAGCAGACCGGCGGCGAGGCGCAGCAGGCTGGATTTGCCGATACCGTTGGGACCGATGAGCAGGGCCGCGTCGCCGGGGCCAAGGTCAAGGTCCAGCCCCGCGAACAATATCCGCCCGCCGCGCAGGCAGGCGACCCGCGACAGCGTCAGGGCCGGGTCGCTCCCCCGCTCCATCATTGCCCGACCATATCCTCCAGCACATGCATGTCGATGTCGGATAGGCCGAAATGATGGCCGACCTCATGCACGACGACATGGGTGATCAGCGCGTCGAGCGGGACCCCTGTTTCAACCCATTCGTCGAGCAGGGGGCGGCGATAGAGGTGGATGGTCGGGGGCAGGTCGCCGCTCTGCGCTTCCTGGCCCACCGGACGGCCGCTATAGAGACCGGTCAGGCCGAACGGATCATCTATCTCCATTTCCGCCAGCACGGCTTCGCTGGCGAAATCCTCGACGAACAGGACCACATCGTGCAGGTGCGCGTTGAACGGATCGGGCAGGCGGCTCAGCGCTTCGAGCGCGAGCGCCTCGATCTGCGCGGCGGTGGGCGCGTTGATCGGGATGAGGCGTGAAGGTTGACCCGGTGCTGACATGGCTGCGACATAGGGCAAAGCCCATAAGGAGGATAGAGGCCGATGATCGCGAAACTGGACGATAACGAACGCGCATTGGCGCTCAACGGCCTGCCGGAATGGAGCAGCGTCGCCGAGCCGGACGGGATCATGCGCAAATTCGCGTTCAAGGATTTTGTCGAGGCGTTCGGCTTTATGGCGCGGGTGGCGTTGCTGGCGGAAAAGGCGGATCATCACCCCGAATGGTCCAACGTCTATAATCGTGTCGAAATCGTCCTGACGACCCATGATGCGGGCGGCCTGTCGCAACGGGACATCGACATGGCGCATGCCATTGACGCTATGGCGGGTTGAGCGCAGGAACCGACCATGGCCGATCGCGATCCCCGAGAGAATAGCCTGACCGGCGTCGCCCCCTATGACGGGCCTGCGGGCGGATGGGGCGCATTGCGCGCCGTCGCGCTGGCGGTGCGCGACCAGATGGGCGCGAGCACGGACAGCCGCGCATTGTTGCAGATGAACCAGCCCGACGGGTTCGACTGCCCCGGCTGCGCCTGGCCCGATCCCAAACATACATCGTCCTTCGAGTTCTGCGAAAATGGCGCGAAGGCCGTGACCTGGGAAGCGACGGTCAAGCGGGTCGACCCTGATTTCTTCGCGCGGCACAGCGTGTCGGACCTGTGGGACTGGAGCGATCATGCGCTGGAGGATGCCGGGCGGCTGACTCATCCGCTGGCTTATGATGCGGCGACCGATCATTTCGTGCCGATCGCCTGGGACGAGGCGTTTGCGCGGGTCGGGGCCGGGTTGCAGGCGCTCGACCATCCCGATCAGGCGGAATTTTATACGTCCGGGCGCGCGTCCAACGAGGCGGCGTTCCTGTACCAGTTGTTCGCGCGGGAGTTTGGCACCAATAATTTCCCCGACTGTTCCAACATGTGCCACGAGGGGACCAGCGTCGGCCTGCCCCAGTCGATCGGCATCGGCAAGGGCACGGTGACGCTGGAGGATTTCGACGCGGCCGACGCGATTTTCTGCATCGGGCATAATCCGGGCACCAATCATCCGCGGATGCTGTCCACGCTGGCGGCGGCCTCCAGGCGCGGCGTGCCGATCATCGTCGTCAATCCGATGAAGGAGCGCGGGCTGGAGCGGTTCAAATCGCCCCAGCACCCGACGGAGATGCTGGCCCCCGGTGCGACGCAACTGGCGTCGGCCTATCATATGGTGAAGATCGGCGGCGATCTGGCGCTGCTGGCGGGGATCATGAAGGCTCTGTTCGAGCGTGACATGGTGGGTGAGGCGGGGGTCATCGACCATGATTTCATCGCGCAGCACGTCAGCGGGTTCGATGCGCTGAAGGCAGAGATCGACGCGACCGACTGGGCGACGATCATCGAACGATCCGGGCTGGAGCGGGTGGCGATCGAGGAGATGGCGCGGGTCTATGCGAACGCGCAGCGGGTCATCATCTGCTATGGCATGGGCATCACCCAGCACAGCCATGGCGTGCAGAATGTCCAGCAGATCGCCAACCTGCTGCTGCTGCGCGGCAATATCGGCAAGCCCGGCGCGGGCATCTGCCCGTTGCGGGGCCACAGCAATGTACAGGGCGACCGCACCGTGGGCATCACGGAGATTCCGACTGCGGCGATGCTGGACCGGATGGACGCGACCTTCGGTTTCAAAAGCCCGCGCGACCCCGGTCATAACGCCGTGGAGGCGCTGGCCGCGATGCGCGATGGCCGGTCGAAGGCGCTGATCGCGCTGGGCGGCAATCTGGCGGTGGCGATGCCCGATCCGCAGGCATGTTTCGCGGCGTTTCGCAGGCTGGACCTGTCGGTGCAAATATTGACCAAGTTCAACCGTAGTTGCCTGCTGATCGCGAAGGAAACCATCGTCCTGCCCTGTCTGGGGCGCACCGAACTGGACGTGCAGGCGGGCGGCCCGCAATCGGTGACGGTCGAGGATTCGATGTCGATGGTCCATGCCTCGCGCGGCAAGCTCAGGCCCGCCGCGCCGACGCTGCTGTCCGAACCGGCGATCGTCGCGGGGTTGGCGCGCGCGGCGCTGCCCGACAGCCGGGTCGATTGGGAGGGGATGGTCGCTGATTATGACCGGATTCGCGACGCTATCGAGGCGATATTCCCGGATTTCCACGATTATAATGCGCGCATCCGCGTGCCGGGCGGTTTTCGCCTGACGGTGGGCGCGTCGCAGCGGCAATGGGGACCGTCCGGCAGGGCGCATTTCCTGCCGCAGTCGATCGGCGCGGCCAGCGAGCGGCTGATGCTGACCACGGTGCGCAGTCATGACCAGTATAATACGACCATCTACGGCCTGAACGACCGTTATCGCGGCATTAGCGGGCGGCGCGACATCCTGTTCGCCAATGGGCAGGATATCGCGGCGCTGGGGCTGGCCCATGGCGACCGGGTGGATATCGAGGCCGCGCCGGGCCGAGTGCTGGCGGGGCTGACCATCGTCGAGCATGCGATCACGCGCGGATCGCTGGCCACCTATTTTCCCGAGGCCAACGGGCTGGTGCCGCTCGACCGACACGACCCCAAGAGCGGCACGCCCGCCTATAAATCGATTCCCGTCACCATCAGGCGGGCGGATTGAGCATCACCCCGATCAGCGAATTGAACGACCGCGCCCGCGACGTGTTTCGCGTGGTGGTGGAAAGCTATTTGGGCACGGGCCAGCCGGTCGGATCGCGCACGATCAGCAAGCTGGTGGGGCTGAGCCTGTCGCCCGCGTCGATCCGCAACGTGATGCAGGATCTGGAGGAGGTCGGGCTGCTCGCCGCGCCGCATATCTCGGCGGGGCGGATGCCGACCGAAAGCGGGCTTCGGCTGTTCGTCGACGGGATGATGCAGGCGACCGAACCGTCGATCGAGGAGCGTCGCACGATCGAGGCGGGAATAGCCGAAGGCGGGCGGGTCGAGGAGGCGCTGTCCGCCGCGACCGCCGCGCTGTCCGGCCTGTCGGCCTGTGCCGGGATCGTCATGGTGCCCAAGCGCGAGGCGCTGCTGCGGCAATTCGGTTTCGTGCCGCTCAACGACCGGCAGGCGCTGGCGGTGCTGGTCGGGCAGGACGGGTCGGTCGAAAATCGCGTGGTCGATCTGCCGGGCGGGGTCACGCCCTCGATGCTCAACGAGGCGGCCAATTATATGTCGGCGCGTTTTGCCGGGCTGACGCTGCGCCAGGCGGGGGAACAGTTGACCCGCGAACTGGCGGCGGACGAAACGGCGTTGCAGGGCGCGGCGCGCGAACTGGTCGAGCGCGGTCTGGCGGTCTGGTCGAGCGATGCGGAAAATCGCCCGGTGCTGATCGTGCGGGGGCAGGCCAACCTGATCGACGAGGGCACGGCGGCGGACCTGGAACGGGTGCGGCAATTGCTGGAGGAGCTGGAGGGCAAGCAGGAAATCGCCCGGCTGCTGGAGGGCGCGCTGGCGGGGAGCGCGACCAAAATCTTCATCGGTTCGGAAAACAAGCTCTTTTCCCTGTCGGGTTCTTCGGTCATAGCCGCGCCCTATCGTGGCGGCGACGGCCGGGTGATCGGCGTGGTCGGCGTCATCGGTCCCACCCGCTTGAACTATGCTCGGGTGATCCCCATGGTGGATTTCACCGCACAGACCCTGTCGAGATTGATGAGATGAACCAAGAAAATCCGAACGTCGAAAATAGCGAAATCGTGGACGAACTGCCCGAGGATGCGACCCCTGTGACCGATGCTGCTGCCGATCGTATCGTGGCGCTGGAGGCGGAACTCGCGACCGCCAAGCAGGATATTCTCTATGCCGCCGCCGATACGCAGAATGTGCGGCGCAGGCTGGAAAAGGAACTGGCCGACACCCGCGCCTATGCGTCCACCGCCTTTGCGCGCGACATATTGTCGGTCGCGGACAATCTGAGCCGCGCCCTCTCGCTGATCCCCGCCGATCTGCGCGAGGACGACAAGTGGAAAAGCCTGGTCACGGGCCTGGAAGCCACCGGTCGCGAACTGGAAAGCGTGTTCCGCAAGAACGGCATCGAAAAGCTGGTCGCGGTCGGCGAACCGCTCGACCCCAACAAGCACCAGGCGATGATGGAAATGCCCTCCGCCGACGCCGAACCGGGCACCGTGCTGACCGAGATGCAGGCGGGCTATATGATCAAGGATCGGCTGCTGCGCCCCGCGCTGGTCGGCGTGGCGAAGAAGCCGGAGTGACTCTTTCCCCCCTCCCGCAAGCGGGAGGGGATCAGTCAGCCGATCATGTCGATCAGGTCGGGCAATTCGGCCAGCCGGTCTAGCTGGCGAAAGCAGCCATGGTCGGACGGGGTGTCGGCGATTTCATGGACCCATGCGCCGTCCTGCGGAATATAGGCAGCCCAGGCGCCGGCCTCCAGCGCGGGGCGGATGTCGGAGCGTATGGAGTCGCCAGCCATGATCGCTTCGCCGGGGGCGACGTCATATTGGGCGAACAGGCGGCGAAATATATCCGCATTTTTGTCGCTGACGATTTCGATGCCGCTGAACAGGCTGCCCAGCCCTGACGCGGCGAGCTTGCTTTCCTGGTGCAGCAGGTCGCCCTTGGTGACGAGCACCAACCGTCCACGCTGCGCCAGCGCCTCCAGCGTGTCGGCGACATCGTCGAACAGTTCGACCGGATGGGCGAGCAGCGCACGGCCTGCTTCGAGAATATCCTCGATCACCGATTTCGTCAGACGGTCGCCCGCCAGTTGCACCGCCGCCTCGATCATCGACAGGGTGAAGCCCTTCGCGCCATAGCCGTAGAGGTGGAGGTTGCGCACTTCACAGGCGGTCAGCGCCTCACGCGCGACATGGGCGTCGGCGAAGGGCTGGAGCATCGCGACCAGCGCCTCTTCGGTCGCGTTGAAATGGCGCATATTGTGCCAGAGCGTGTCGTCGGCATCGATGCAGATAAGCTTGATCGTCATGGGCTTGTCTTTAGCGTCGGGCAGTTGGGCTGGCGACGGGATTTTTCACGCATCCGCCGCCATATAGGCGTCGAGCTTTGCCAGATGCGCGGCGATGGCATCGGCGGGCAGGAAGGAGCCGGTGAAGCTGTTGCGGGCGAGTTGGCCGAGTTGCGCCTTGGTCAGGCTGCGCGCTGTCGCGACCGCGCGGTAATTGTCCGCGATATAGCCGCCGAAATAGGCCGGATCGTCCGAATTGATCGTCGCGCGCAGGCCGAGGCTCAGCATCCGGTCGACCGGATGATCCTCGATCGCGGGGATGACGCAGAGTTTGAGGTTTGAGAGCGGGCAGACGGTGAGCGTCACGCCCTCGTGCACCAGCCGGGCGACGAGCGCGTCATCCTCCAGCGCGCGGTTGCCATGGTCGATGCGGTCGACATGGAGGATGTCGAGCGCCTGATAGACATAAGCGGGCGGGCCTTCCTCCCCGGCATGGGCGACGAGTTTCAGGCCCTTGGCTCTGGCGGCGGCGAAGACGCGGGCGAATTTTTCTGGCGGGTGGCCGTTTTCGGAGGAGTCGAGGCCGACGGCGATGATCTGGTCTAGCCAGGGTTCGGCCTGCGCCAAAGTCTCGAACGCGGCTTCCTCGCTCAGGTGGCGCAGGAAGGAGAGGATGAGACCGCTGGTCATGCCGTGCGTCGCGCGCGCCTGCGCCATGGCGGACAGCAACCCCTCGATCACCTGCGCGAAGGCAATGCCGCGATCAGTATGGGTCTGGGGATCGAACATGATTTCGGCATGGACGACGCCGTCCGCCGCCGCGCGATCGAAATAGGCGGTGGCGAGGTCGTGGAAATCCTGTCGGGTGCGGAGTACGTCGGCCCCGGCATAATAGATGTCGAGAAAATCCTGAAGATTGCCGAACGCATAGGCGGCGCGGACTTCCTCTACCGACGCGTAGGGGATGGTCACGCCGTTGCGTTTGGCGAGGGCGAACATCAGTTCCGGCTCCAGACTGCCTTCGATATGCAGGTGCAGTTCCGCCTTGGGCAGGCCGGTGATGAAGCGGTCGAGGTCGGTCATGATGTGCCTTGTCTGTCCCAGGCGCATTGGCCCATGATGTAGGTCCGCGCGATGACGCGGTCGTCGCCCAGGATTTGCAGCGCGAAAAGGCGTTCGGCAAGGGTGGCGTTCGCCGTTCGGCGTTTGAGCAGCGGGGTGGCGGTGCAGTCGAGTTGCACGAAGTCCGCCTCCTGCCCCAGTTCCAGCCCGCCGACCCGGTCGGCGATATGGAGCAGCGACGCGCTGCCTGCGGTGGCGAGATAGAGGGCGCGGAACGGATCGAGCGGATAGCCGCGCGCCAGCGACGCCTGATAGGCGAGGCCCGCCGTGAACAGCATGGAGAAGGAGGTGCCCGCGCCGATGTCGGTGCCGAGACCCATGCGGACGCCGTGCGCGTCGGCCTGACCGAAGTCGAAGAAGCCGGACCCCAGGAACAGGTTGGAGCTGGGGCAGACGGCGATCCCCGCGCCGCTGTCATGCAGGCGGGTGCAGGCACGGTCGGGCAGGTGGATGCCATGGGCGAAGACCGAGCGTGGGCCGACCAGCCCGAAATCATCATAGACGGTGAGATAGTCGGCAGAACGGGGGAAGCGGCGGGCTACGGCGGAACATTCATCAATGTTTTCAGATAGATGGGTGTGAAGCAGCACATCGGGATGATCCGCCAGCAATGCTCCGGCCACCTGGAGCTGCGCATCCGACGAGGTGAGCGCGAAGCGGGGCGTCACCGCATAGCCCAACCGTCCGCGCCCGCGCCAGCGGCGGATCAGCGCCTCGCTTTGGGTACGGCCGGTGTCCGGGGTGTCGGCAAGGCCTTCGGGGCCGAGGTCCATCAGGACCTTGCCCGAGACGATCCGCATCCGGCGCGCCAGAGCCGCGTCGAACAGCGCATCGACCGATTGTTCGTGCACGGTCGGGAAGACGAGCGCGCTGGTGGTGCCGTTGCGCAGCAGTTCGTCAAGGAACAGCGCGGCGACGGTGTCGGCATGGGCACGGTCGGCGAACGCCTGTTCGGCGGGGAAGATGTGGCGG
The DNA here is from genome assembly GCA_964562225.1 of uncultured Sphingobium sp. GTDB lineage: Bacteria > Pseudomonadota > Alphaproteobacteria > Sphingomonadales > Sphingomonadaceae > Sphingobium. The sequence goes on along the minus strand of CAZLSU010000009.1, from coordinate 35,168 downwards.
TCGAGCCAGTCGAGCAATTGTTCGCCATGCGCGGCGATGCGGTCCATCTGCGGATAATGGACATGAGCGTCGATGAAGCCCGGCACGATCAGGCCGGGCAGAGTTTCGATCGGCAGGCCGGGATAGCGCGCGATCAGCGCGACATGATCGCCGCGCGCGACCACGACGCCATCTTCGACCACCAACAGCCCGTCCGGCTCGTGCCGCACCGCGTCGGGATCGGCGCGTGGGTCGCGCGATACCGACAGGAGTTCGCCGCGAAAGCCTTTGAGGGTCATGCGGCCCTCAATTGAAGGAGTTGGGCGAGGGTGGCGATGGCGATGACGTCGGGTTCCTTCCCGGTGACGCCGGGCAGGCCGATGGGCGAGGTCAGGCGATTGCGGGCTTCGGCGGACAGGCCGTCGCGTTCCAGGCGCGCATGGAAGCGGGCGCGCTTGGTGGCCGATCCGATCAGGCCGACAAATGCCATCGGCGCACGGCCAAGCGCCGTCTTGGTCAGTCGATAGTCGAGCGCATGGTCGTGCGTCAGGATCAGGATCGCGGCGTCGTCGGGGGCTTCGGCGACGCATTGCTCGATCGCCTCCTCCGGCACCACGGCCACGCCGTCGATCGTCTCGAACACCGGGCGGGTATCGAACCAGGCGAGGCGCAGCGGCAGGTTGGCGGCATGGCGCGCGATCGCCTGCCCGACATGCCCCGCGCCGAACAGATAGACGGGCGTGCGGTGCTGGCCGATGATCTCCGCGACGCTGGTGCCCTCACGGGGCCGGTCACCCCGTGCGGAAAGGGCGGCGGGGACGGCATGGGCGTTGAGGTGGCGATCGATCCGGTCGGCCCGGAAGGTCGAGACCAGCATGCGTTCCTCCGCCGCGTCGGTCATCCATTCCAGCCGGGCGGAATCGACATGCTCGATCAGCAGGCGCACGCGCCCGCCGCAGCATTGCCCCAGCAGGGGACCGAGCGGATAATCCTGCACCCGCCAGTGTCCAGGGGGCAAAGTCAGGATCGCGCGCGCCTGTTCGGCCGCGCGATATTCAAGCTGCCCGCCGCCGATCGTGCCGTGCTGCGCATCGGCGGTGACGAGCATCCGCGTGCCCGCCCCGCGCGGGGCGGAGCCTTCGCTGGCGAGGATGCTGACCAGCGCGCTGGGCGTCGTCCCGGCAATATCACGCAGCCAACCCAGCCAGTCGATCATCGCGCGCGATGCTCCATCACCGCGCGCAGGACGCGCTCCGGCGTGGCGGGGGCATCGAGCGCGGGCAGGGCGCGCACGTCCGGCGCGACGGCGGCGATGGCGCGGGTCAGGGCGGAAAAGACCGAAATGGCGAGCATGAAGGGCGGCTCGCCCACCGCCTTGGACCGGTTGATCGTGGGTTCGACATTCTGGCCGTCCCACAGGCTGATCGACAGATGGGCGGGGCGGTCCGACGCGGTCGGGATCTTGTAGGTGGCGGGCGAATGGGTGAGCAGGCGGCCCTTTTCGTCGAAGATCAGTTCCTCGGTCGTCAGCCATCCCTGACCCTGAAGGAAGCCACCCTCGATCTGGCCGATGTCGATGGCCGGGTTCAGCGAACGGCCGACATCGTGGAGGATATCGACCGCCAGCACCTTATGTTCGCCGGTCAGCGTATCTATCGCGACTTCGCAGACCGCCGCGCCATAGGCGAAATAGTAAAAGGGGCGGCCTTTATGCGCGGCGCGGTCATATTCGATATCGGGGGTGGCGTAATAGCCGGTCGAGGCGAGCGAGATGCGGCCGATATGCGCCTTGCGGCAGAGCTGGGCGAAGCTGAGCTTTTCGGTGCCTGCGATCACCCCGTCGAGGGTGAAATGCACATCGCCGTCGGCGCAGGCGAAACTGCGCGCGAGGAAGGCGGTCAGCCGGTCGCGGATCGTCATCGCGGCATTATAGGCGGCCATGCCGTTGAGGTCCGCGCCCGACGAGGCGGCTGTCGCAGAGGTGTTGGGCACCTTGTCGGTGCGGGTCGCGGTGATGCGGACCTGACCGATCGGCACGGCGAACACATCCGCCACGACCTGCGCGACCTTCACATAGAGGCCCTGGCCCATTTCGGTGCCGCCATGATTGATCTGGATGCTGCCATCGGCATAGACCAGCACCAGCGCGCCCGCCTGATTGAGGTGGGTGGTGGTGAAGCTGATGCCGAATTTCACAGGCGTCAGCGCGATGCCCTTCTTGATGACCGGGCTTTGCGCATTGAAGGCCGCGATCGACGCAGCGCGCTCGTCATAGCGGGCGTCGGCGCGCAGGCGGGCGATGAGTTGCGGCGCGATATTGTCGGCGATGGTCATGCCATAGGGGGCGGTATCGCGGCCGGGACCGTAGAGATTAGCGGCGCGGATTTCGATCGGGTCGCGGCCCAGATGCGCGGCGACATCGTCGATGATCCGCTCGATCGCGATCATGCCCTGCGGCCCGCCAAAACCGCGAAAGGCGGTGTCGGACACGGTATTGGTCTTCAGCCGCTCCGACAGGATTTCGACATCGGGCAGATAATAGCAATTGTCGGCATGGAACATCGCCCGGTCGTTGATCGCGGGCGATAGGTCCACGGTCGCGCCGCAGCGCGAGGCGAGGCGCAGCTTGAGTGCGAGGATATGTCCGGTGTCGTCGAAGCCGACATCATAGCCGATGCGGAACGCATGGCGCTTGCCGGTCATGATCATATCGTCGTCGCGGTCGCAGCGGAATTTGGCGGGGCGGCCCGTCTTGTCGGCAACGAGGGCGGCGGCGGCGGCGAACAAGGCCGCCTGCGTCTCCTTGCCGCCGAACGCGCCGCCCATGCGGCGCACCTCCACAGTAACGTCGGCCGAGCTGCGGTTCAGCATGTGGGCGATCAGATGTTGGACTTCGCTGGGATGCTGGGTGGAACTGACGATGTGGATCTGGCCATCCTCGCCCGGCGTCGCGACCGCGACTTGCCCTTCGAGATAGAAATGATCCTGCCCGCCAATGTCGAAACCGTTGGTCAGGGTGCGCGGGGCGGCGGCGAGCGCGGCGTCGGCGTCGCCGCGCGCCATGCGTTGTGTCGGCTCGATCAGCGATTGCGCCGCCTGCGCCTCTTCTATCGTGATGTGTGCGGGGAGGGGAGCATAGTCGATCCTGGCGAGGCGCGCGGCTTTTCGCGCGGCGATCTGGCTGGTGGCGGCGACGAGGAAGATCGCCTGCCCGACGCACAATATGTCGCCATCGGCGAGCAGCAGATCGTCATGCGCGACCGGGCCGACATTATTGTCGCCCGGAATATCGGCGGCGGTGAACACGGCCACCACGCCCGGCGCGGCGCGGACGGCAGACAGGTCCATCGCGAGGATGCGGGCATGGGCCTGGCTGCTCTGGCCGAAGGCGAGGTGGAGCGTGTCGGCGGGTTCGGGCAGGTCGTCGGCATAGCGGGCCTGTCCGCTGACATGCAGGCGGGCGCTGTCATGCGGGTGCGAGGGTTTGGCCAGCACCGGCCAGGCGGGATCGCGATCAGCCATGGGCGGATTGCAGGTCGAGGACGGAGACGCTGTCGCCCTGCGCCCGGTGCCATAGGCGCAGCAGCAGGTTGGCGGCGGCGTCGATCCGGTAGGCCGCGGTGCCGCGCACATCGGTCAGCGGCGCATAGTCGGTGCGGAGCGCGGCCATCGCCGCCTCTATCGTGTCGAGCGTAAAGGGCTGGCCGGTCAGCGCGGCTTCGGAGGCGGTCGCCCTGCGCGGTATCGCCGCCATACCGCCGAAAGCGATACGCGCCGCAGTGATCAGGCCCGCGCTGACGGTCAGGTTGAACGCGCCGCACACCGCCGAAATATCGCTGTCGAAGCGACGGGAGAGTTTGGAGATATGGATGACAGCGTCCGGGCCGGGGCGGGGTATCCACAGGCTCTCGACGAATTCACCGGGCCGCTGGTCCTGCTTGCCATAGTCGAGGAAATAATCCTCCAGCGGCGTCGTGCGGCTGCCCTCATTGCTGCGCAGCGTCAGCGTCGCGCCTAATGCGATGAGCGCGGGCGGGCCGTCGCCGATCGGGGAGCCATTGGCGATGTTGCCGCCGACCGTCCCGGCATTGCGCACCTGCAAGCCGCCGATGCGGCGGACCAGTTCGCCAAAGTCAGGGTGGAGCCGCGCCATCGCGGCATGGGCATCGGCATAACGGACGCCCGCGCCCACGCGCAGGCCGTCGGAGGTTTCCTCTAGCGCGCGCAGTTCGGCGATGGCACCCAGGAAGATCAGCGTGTCGAGGGTCTTGAGACCCTTTGTTACCCACAGCCCGACATCGGTCGCGCCCGCGACCATGCGCGCGGCGGGATGGGCGGCGAGCAGGTCGGCAAGCTCTTCGCAGGTTCGGGGGGCGAACCATCGGCGGTCGCCATATGTGCCCGATGCGGACGCCGGTAACGCCTGAAGCGCCGCGATGACCGGCGCGTCATCCTGCGGCGCGGCTTTGGTCGCCTCGCCCGCCGCCAATATCGGGCCATAGCCGGTGCAGCGGCACAGATTGCCCGCGATTATATCGGCCACCGGCAGGTCATGGCCAGTCGCGCCGATGCTGCGGCCATGGAGCGACATGACGAAACCGGGAGTGCAGAAACCGCATTGCGAACTGCCATTGGCCGCCATGCACGCCTGCAATGGATTGAGCGCGCCGTCCTGCGCCAGGCTCTCGACCGTCATCAGCGCGCGGCCGTTCAGCATCGGCAGGAAAGTGATGCAGGCATTGACTGCGCGCCAGACCAGCGCATCGCCATCCAGATCGCCGACCAGCACGGTGCAGGCCCCGCAATCGCCCTCCGCGCAGCCTTCCTTGGTGCCGGTGCGGCCCATCTTGTAGCGCAGATGATCGAGCAGCGTGGCGGTCGGATCGGCGTCGGCGATCTCGACCGTCGCGCCGTCGAGGAGGAAACGAACGGTCATCTAGCTGCCCCGATAGGTCGAATAGCCATAGGGCGAGACCAGCAGCGGGACATGATAATGGCCCTTTCCCGACACGCCGAAGTCGATGGCGATGATGTCGAGGAAAGGCGGGTCGGGCAGAACGACGCCGGCCGCGCGAAAATAGGCGGCGACGGCGAATAGCAGCCGATAGCGACCGGGGACGATAGGGGGCATGCCGGGGCAGCGGCCGTCTTCGTTGGTTACCCCCTCGAACAGCATTTCATCGCCCGCCATCAGCCGGAGCGTCACGCCCGCCGCTGGGTGCCCTGCGGCGGTGTCGAGGACATGGGTGGAGAGGCTGGTCATTGGGCTGCCTCCGCTGGCCGGGGCCATTGGCCGATAAATTCCGCCTCGTCATAGGCGAGCAGGTCGGCGACCAGATCGGTGCGATCGTCGAGGAACAACTGGTCGGTGATGCCCTTCACCAGCCGGGGCAGCGCGGTGCGCAGGCCCGACAGGGCGGAGGCGGAGAGGCCCAGGCTGATGAGCGCGCTATAGTTGAAGGCGAACAGGCCATGCAGCGCCGGGGCGTCAGCGTCTGCGCGGGGCAGCAGTTCAAAGCCGGGGCCGAGATAGGGGTGCGCGTCGATCAGCGCGTTGGCTTCGCCCGATGACGGCGTGAAACGGTCGCTCCAGCGCGCGATCCGGTCGGCCACCGCACCCAGTTCCGGGCGCAGGCCGGGGTCGCTGACGAGGCCGGTGGACAGGATGACGAAATCGAAATCGAACATGCCGTGCGGGGTCATCACCCGGACCTGATCGTCAATCATCGCCGCCGACAGCCAGGGCGAACCCAGATGCAGTTGGAACCCCGGCCATGCCGCCGCGCGGTCGAACGTGTCGTTGGTCGGCGGCTGGTTGTGACCCAGGAAGGACGCCATCACCGCATATTTTTCCGCGTCGTCCAGCGCGGGATAACGGCCGGTAAAGCCGACCGCTTCCATGAAGCGGATCGGGTTGATGCGCGGCAGAATCTTGCGCCGGATGAAGACATGCGCTTTCCCCACGCCCAGCGTCAGCGCTGCATTGGCATTGTCGAACGCCGACGCGCCGCCGCCCAATATGCCGATGCTTTTGCCTGCCAGTGCCGCAAAGTCGATCGGTTCGCTGGTGTGGGCGTAACGATCGCGCGGCAGGGCGTCGCGGATCATGTCGGGCGTGTGCCATTGCCCGCCGCCCTGTATGCCGGTCGCCAGCACGACCTTGCGCGCCAGCAGCGGCGCGCCGTCCGCGACATGCAGGCGGTACAGTCCCTCGCCCATCGGTTCGATCAGCGTCACGCGCGTTTCGTTGCGGACCGGCAGGTCGAGCACGCGGCGATACCAGCGCAAATAGGCCATCCAGTCGCCCCGCGCGATCTTGTCCACCGCCTCCCAGCCCGCGACGCCATGCTGCGCCTCCCACCAGGCGCGATAGCTGAGCGCGGGGATGCCGAAGTCGATCGGGTTCAGCTCCTTGGGCGTGCGCAGCGTAATCATCCGCGCATAGGTGTCCCATGGCCCTTCAAAGCCTTCGGGGTTTTCATCCAGCACCAGGATGTTCGAGACCCGCTCACGCAGCAGCCCGAACGCGGCGGCAAGCCCGCTCTGCCCGCCGCCGATGATGACGACGTCATGGACATGGCCTTCGGGCGATGTGCGGGGGCGGGTCCAGTCGGTGCCGCCATGGCCGATCAGGGCAAGCTGGCGGGCGAGTTCGGCTTCGAGGGCGGGGAGGGTCTGCGCCATACTCATCCCATATCCCCCAACCTCAGTCGCACGATCTCGCCGATCTGGGCGATGGCCGTCGCAATTTCGGTCTCGCGGTCATTACCCAGCCGGCTTTCCATCGCGGCCAATATACCCGCCTTGTCGGTCAGCCGCACGCAGATGATGAATGGAAAATCGAACCGCGCCCGATAGGCGGCGTTGAGCGCATGGAAGCGCGCATATTCGTCCGCCGTCAGCCGATCGAGACCGGCCGACGCCTGCTCGGCGGCGGACGCGTCGGTCAGCGTCCGGTCGATTGCCGCCTTGCCCGCCAGTTCGGGATGCGCGCGGATCAGCGCCAGTTGCTCATCGGGCGTTGCGGCATACACCACCGCCATCAGGTCGGCATGGCGATTACCCGATGACGGCGCGGCATCGGCGCGCGCCTCTATCCAGGGACTATGCTCGAAAAGGGCGCTCCCACCGCTCATCAATGCGTGGCTCCCTCCAGGCTGACATGGGCGGACACGACCTTCCAGCCATCGGCGAATTTGACCCAGCTTTGCGTCTGGCGGCCGCGTCGGTCGCTATTTTCGCGGAAAAATTCGGCGTCGGCGGTGGCGAAGCTGTCACCATAGACGGTGATGGCGACCTTGCCCAATTTGCGCTGGGGGGAGCCGCCCCGGCCTTTGCGAAATGCGCGGATTTCCTCGATCCCATAGAGCACTTCGCCCACGCCATAGCGGTTGGTGGTCGGCGCGTCGTGGAACAGCGCGTCCATCGCGGGCACATCGTCCGCCATCAGCGCGCGCTCATATTCGGCAAAGGCGGCGGTGATTTCGGCTAGCAGCGCGGGATCGTCAATTGTCATAGGGGTGAACCTCCATCCAGTGGCGGGCAATGTCGATGCGGCGCGCGACCCAGGCTTCGCCCGATGCGACGACATGATCCAGGAAGCGAGCGAGCGCGCGGGCGCGGGCGGGCTTGCCGACGATGCGGCCATGCAGGCCGACCGACATCATACGGCCGCCCTCCCCCCGTAACTGGTCGAACGTGTCGCGCAGATAATGGAAGAATTGTTCGCCCTCGGTAAAGCCGTTGAGCGCCACGAATTTTATGTCGTTGACGTCCAGCGTATAGGGGACGATCAATTGCCCCTGATCATAATAGGGCAGGTCGTCGGCATAGCTGTCCGCGTCATAGATGAAGCCGCCTTCCTCGCGGACCAGCCGCGCGGTGTTGGGCGATGTGCGGCCCTGATACCAGCCGAGCGGGCGGGTGCCGGTGAGCTTTTCGTGCAGCGCGATGGCTTGCGCGATATGGTCTCGTTCCACCGCTTCGGGGACATATTGATAGTCGATCCATTTGAGGCCGTGGCTGGCGATTTCCCAGTCGGCGGCCAGCATCGCCTCCACCGCCTGCGGGTTCAGCGCCATGGCGTTGGCGACGGCAAAGACGGTGACGGGCAGGCCGCGGTGCGTGAACAGCCGGTGCAGCCGCCAGAAACCCGCGCGGCTGCCATATTCGTAGAGGCTTTCCATCGCCATCGCCCGCGCGGGATGGCTGGCCGCGCCGACCATTTCGGACAGGAAGGCTTCGGAGCCTGCGTCGCCGTTGAGGACGGAGTTTTCCGCGCCTTCCTCATAGTTGATAACGAACTGCACGGCGATTTTCGCGCCGCCCGGCCAGCGGGGGTCGGGCGGGGTTGGGCCATAGCCGGTGAGGTTGCGGGGCATCATAGCCCCTCCCCTTCAGGGGAGGGGTAGGGGGTGGGGACTGTCGTCTTGGCGCTGCGCTTGGGGCAAGCCCCCACCCCAACCCCTCCCCTGAAGGGGAGGGGCTTAAGAAAAGCGATTGCTGTCTGGCGGACACTCACCCCCAAGCCCCCAGCGCCGCCGTCACCGCCGCGCCAGCGGGCAGCGCGAACCCCTCGCGCATCAGGCAGGCTTCCAGCGCGGCCAATGTGATCAACACCTTATGCTTGCGCGCGTTGTAACCCATCGCGCCCAACCGCCATATCCGCCCAGCCAAAGGCCCGAAGGCGGTGCCGATCTCGATCTCGAAATGGTCGCGCATGGCGGTGCGGACCCGTTCGCCATCGACGCTGTCGGGGATGAACACGCCGGTCACATTGGTCATGCGGTGCGCGTCGTCGCCGAACAGCGTCAGCCCCATCGCGCGCAGCCCGGCGGCCATCGCGCGGCCCGCCGATGCGTGCCGGGCATAGGTTGCCTCCAGCCCCTCGCCCAGCATCACCCGCGCGCATTCCCGCGCGGCGTAGAGCATCGACGTCGCCTCGGTATGGTGATTCAGCCGCTTGTCCGACCAATAATCCATGATCATGGCGAGATCGAAATAGTTGGAGGCGATGCGCGGCCCCGCGCCGTCCACCATGCCCGTCGCGCGAATGCCGGCCTCGGTATGACGGCGGGTCTGGAGATGCGCCGCCGCCGCATCCGAAATAGTGATAGGCGCGGAGCCGGAGGGACCGCCGAGGCATTTCTGCAAGCCGCCGGTGATCACATCGACACCCCATCGGTCGGCGGCGATCGCCATGCCGCCGATCGTCGCGGTCGCATCGACATAGGATAGCGCGCCCGCCGCACGGCACAGGGTGCCCAGGCCGTCGAGCGGCTGCGCCATGGTGGTCGATGTGTCGCCATGGACTGACGCGACGACCTTCGGGGCGAACCGCTCGATGGCGGCGGCGATGGCGTCCATCGGCACGGTTTCGCCCCAGGGCGCATCGACCGTTTCGATGACCGCGCCGATGCGAGAGAGGATTTCAGTCAGCAGCAATCCGAATCGACCGAAATTGATCACCAGCACCCGGTCGCCCGGCGCGACCAGAGAGACCAGCGCCGCCTCTATGCCCGCGCGCGCGGTGCCGTCGATCAGCATGGTCCATTGGTTCGTCGTGCCGAAGATCGGGCGATAGAGCGCCATGACCTGGTTCATGTAACCGGTCATTTCCGGGTCGAACTGGCCGAGCAGGTCGGCCGACATGGCGCGCAGCACGCGGGGATGCGCATTGACCGGACCCGGACCCATCAGGAGGCGCTGGGGCGGGTCGATCTCGCCGAAGAGCAGGGGGTCAAGATTGATCAAATTGCGCTCCCAGACGGTCGATGAAGCCGAGCATCACCTGTAGCGCGATTTGCGCGTCGGCGGGATCGACATGTTCGGCGGGATTGTGGCTGATGCCCTCGCGGCAACGGATGAACAGCATGGCGGTGGGGCACAGCGCCGCCATCACCATCGCGTCGTGGCCCGCGCCCGACACCAGGCGGCGCGGCGGCTGGCCCGCGTCGGCGATGGCGGCATCCATCATAGCCATCAGCGCCGGGTCGCAGGGACTGGCGGGCAGGTCGTGGATCTGCTGGACCGCAAAGTCGAGGTCGCGGGCGGCGGCGATATCGGCCAGCGCGTCCAGCACGACCGAGGCGGCGCGATCCCGCCGGGCGGCGTCGCCCGACCTTATGTCGATGGTGAAACGGGTTTCGCCGGGGATGACGTTGGGCGCGCCGGGCAGCGCCTCGATCCGGCCGACGGTGGCGACCAGATCGGACGCATCGGCCCGGGCGATTGTCTCGATAGCCAGGATCATCTCCGCCGCGCCCGCCAGCGCATCGCGGCGCAGGGTCATGCTCGACGTGCCCGCATGACCCGCCATGCCGCGCACGCTCACCTGATAACGCAGTTGCGCGGCGATGCCGGTGACGGTGCCGACCGCAAGCCCATCGGCTTCGAGCGCGGGGCCTTGTTCGATATGGGCTTCGAGATAGGCGAGGGTGGTGTTGGGGGAGCGAGCGGCGGAGAGATAGGAATCAACCCACCCTCCGTTCGGTTCGAGCCTGTCGAGAACCCCGCGCGCAGCGTTCTCGACAGGCTCGAACCAAACGGGTGGGGAGAGGGCGGCTTCCAAGGTGACGCCATCGCTATCCGTCAGGTCGAGCGCTCTCGCCTCCAGTGTCCCCGCCACCGCCCGGCTGGTCAGCATCGCGGCAGGAAAACGCGATCCTTCCTCGTCGCCGAACGCGATCAGCTCGATGGGGAAGGGCATACGCTTGCCCGCGCGGTGCAGGGCGTCGACCACTTCTACGCCCAGCATGATGCCGAGCGGCCCGTCATAGCGGCCCCCGTCGCGCACGCTGTCGAGATGGCTGCCGATCAGCAGGGCGGGCGCATCGGCAATGGTCCCTTCATAGCGACCGATGAGATTGGCGGCGGGATCGTGATGGACGGCCATGCCCGCGTCGGTCATCCATCCGCCAAGCGCCGCCTGCGCCGCCGCGTAGGATGGTGTCAGATAGGCGCGGAACAGTCCGCCCGCCATGTCGCTATAGGGCGCTACGCCCAGCATATCGCAGCGCGCCACCGCCCTTGCGCCGCCGCTTACCACGCCGCCACCTCGCCATCGCTGCGCGGGTCGGTCGCACCCTGAAGCGCGCCGTCGGGATGGCGTATGATCGCCCCGGCATGGCCCATCGTCGCCGTCAATGGCCCGACCCGCTCGACATCATGGCCCGCCGCCGCCAGCGCATCGTAGAGCGCGGGATCGAACCCGTCCTCCAGCTTGAGCGTCGTGCTGTCCTCACCCCATGTGCGGCCCAACAGCCAGCGGGGGCGGTTGATCGCGTCCTGCAAGTCCATACCGAACCGGGCGTAGCGGGTGAACAGCGCCGCCTGCGTCTGCGGCTGGCCCTCTCCGCCCATCGTGCCATAGGCCAAGACCCGGCCGTCATCGAACCTCGCCAGCGCGGGGTTCAATGTGTGGAACGGTTTGCGGCCGGGTTTGAGCGCATTCCAGCCGCTTTCCGCCAGCCGGAAACTCGACCCCCTGTTCTGCCAGGTGATGCCCGTCTGGGGCAGCACCACGCCCGATCCGAATTCATGATAGGTCGACTGGATGGCGCTGACCATCCGGCCCTCGCCATCGGCGGCGGCGAACCAGCAGGTATCGCCCTGTTGCGATGGCTGCGGCCAAGGCAGCGCCTTGGCCGGGTCGATCTTCGCCGCCAGCGCAGCCAATGCCGCGGGATCGTCGAGCAGGCCCTGATAGTCGAAATCATGCCAGGCCGGGTCGCCGACATATATGTCGCGCAGCAGGAATGCCTGCTTGGTCGCCTCGACCAGGCCATGGATATGATCGAACCCGTCCGCCGCATCCGCGCGCAGCCGGTCGAACAAAGCGAGGATCAGCAGCGACGCGAACCCCTGCGTCGGCGGCGCGCTGTTATAGAGGTCGATCCCGGTGATGCGCGTGCGCAGCGGCGCGGGTCGGGTCGCTGCATGGGCGGCCAGGTCGGCGCGGCTCACGGGGCTGCCCGTTGTGGCCAGATCCTGCGCGATTTTGTCGGCCAGCGCACCGGTATAGAAATCCGCGATGCCGCGCTCGGCGATCATGTTCAACGTCGCGGCCAGCGCGGGCTGGCGCAGTGTGTCGCCCTGCCGCAGGGGGTGCCCTTCCGGCTCGAAGATCGCGGCATAGGCACCCGGCTGGACGCGCAGTTCAGCGCCCTTGGCCGCTGCGATTCCCGCGCCGCCCGCCGTAACCGTAACGCCCTGCTCGGCATAGCGTATCGCATCGCGCAACAGGCGGGCGAGGGGCAGCGACGCGCCGCCGCCCTCCAGCACTGCCGCCCAGCCGGACAGCGTGCCCGCCACCGTATTGGCGGCAAGCGGCCCGCGCGTCGGCACCGCGTCATGCCCGGCATAAAGCGTCAGATCCGCCGTCGCCGCCGCGCCGCCGCAACCATGGACGCTGTGGATCGCGCCATCGGGTTCCGCGACCAGCCAGAAACTGTCGCCGCCGATCCCGGTCATGTGCGGATAGACGACCGCCAGCGTCGCCGCGACCGCGACCGCCGCCTCGACTGCGTTGCCGCCATCCTTCAGCACGTCGCACCCCGCCCGCGCCGCCAGATGGTGCGGCGCGGTGACCATACCGTTGCGGCCCGAGACGGTGGTGAGCGTCATCCGGCGGTCATCCAGACGAAACGGACGACGAACAGCCCGGCCAGGAGGAACAGGAACCAGTCGCCTCGCGTCGCACTGCCGCGCAGCAGCTTGAGCACCGCATGGGCGGTGATGCCGAAGGCGAGGCCGTTGGCGATCGAGAAGGTGAGCGGGATCATCGCCACGGTCAGGAAGGCCGGGATGGCGGAGAGCGGATCTTCCCACTCCACTTCCGTCAGCGGCAGCAGCATGAGGCCGCCGACCACGATCAGCGCTGGCGCGGTCGCCGCCAGCGGGACGATCTGCGCATAGGGGGCGACGAACATGGTGAGCAGGAACAATATGCCTGTGACCACCGCCGTCAGCCCGGTGCGCCCGCCCGCCTGGACGCCTGCGGCGCTTTCGACATAGGATGTGACGGTGCTGGTGCCTGCCATCGACCCCACCATGGTCGCGACTGCATCGGTCGTCAGGATGCGGTTGAGGCCGGGGATCTTGCCCGCCGCGCTCATCAGGCCCGCGCGCTTTGTCACGGCCACCAGCGTGCCGATATTGTCGAACAGGTCGACGAACAGGAAGACGAACAGGATTTCGATGAGGCCGATGCCATGGCTGCCGGTCAGGCCGAACACGCCGGGGATGTCGAGCTTGAAGAAGGTGCCGGTCAGCGCGGTCAGGCTATAGGGTTCGGCCGAGACCGTGACCTGCCCGGTCATCCAGGCGACGATCGTGGTGGCGACAATGCCGATCAGCATCGCACCGCGCACCTGCCACACGCTCAATACCGCGATGATCAACAGGCCCAGCAGCGCCAGCGCCGCGCCGGGGGCCTTAAGGTCGCCCAATGCCACGAAGGTCGCCGGATTGGCGACGACGATGCCCGCATTTTTGAGGCCGATGAAGCCGATGAACAGGCCAATGCCCCCCGCGACCGCCGCGAACAGGTGCATCGGAATCGCCGCGACGATCATCTGGCGCACCCCGGTCAGCGTCAGGATGAGGAAGGCGACGCCCGAAATGAACACGCATCCCAGGGCGACCGGCCAGGGCACGCCCATCTGCCCGACGACCGTATAGGCGAAATAGGCATTCAGTCCCATGCCCGGCGCCAGCGCCAGCGGGGTGTTGGCGACCAGCCCCATCAGGATGGAGGCGAAGGCGGCGGCGAAACAGGTGGCGGCGGCCACCGACGCCACCGGCATGCCCGCCTGCCCCAGGATGGCGGGATTGACCAGCACGATATAGGCCATGGTCAGGAAGGTGGTGAAGCCCGCCAGCACCTCCGTCCTTGCGCTGGTCCCCCGCCCAGCCAAGCCGAACATGCGTTCCAGCAACCCGCCTTTGGCTTCCACCGCGACTATATCGGTCATGTTTCGTCCCCCCAAAAACCAGCGCCAGGCGCAGACACGCCGGTCAGCCCCCGCGCCTCCAGCATGGCGGCAAAACGAAACAGCGCCGCTTCTCCGCCGGGCCTGCCTATCAGTTGCAGCCCCAGCGGCAAGCGGCCCGGCCGCCGCAACGGCACGGATAGCGACGGCAGGCCGAGAAAGCTGATCGGCTGGGTGTGCAGCCCGAGGTCCGCGCGCGCGGGCGACAGCGCGCCGTCCACCATGATGCGCGGATCGGCGATCAGCGGCGCGACGCAGGGCGTGGCGGGGGCGAGCAATATGTCATGATCGGCGATCAGGGCGAGGATGGTCTGCTTGTAGCGTGCGCGAAATGCCTGCGCCGTTTCAACCAAAGCGGGCGGGATCAGCGCGCCCGCGATCAGGCGATCGCGTGTCGCCGGGTCGAACGCCATCGCGTCGCGGCTTAAGGCTTCGCGATGCAGGGTGCCGCCTTCAGACGCGGTGATCAGGAAAGCGGCCGATCGCGCCCGTGATATATCGGGCAGAACGATCAGCGGGGCGTCAGGCGCGATCGCGTCCATCTGTTCGGGATCGGCGTTGTCGCGGAAGCGCCCGCCCAGCCGCGCGACGCGTATATCGCCGCCCGCGTCCGCCCGCGCATCGGTCAACACGTCCCAGATGCAGGCCATGTCCGCCACCGACAGAGTGAACGGCCCGACATCGTCGAAACTGTCGGCGAAGGGAAAGACGCCGCCCATCGGCAATGCGCCATGGGTGGGCTTCAGGCCATAGGTGCCCGTCAGGCTGGCGGGTACCCGCACCGATCCGTTGGTGTCGGAGCCGAGCGAAAAGGGGAGCAGTTGCGCCGCGACTACCGCCGCCGATCCGCCCGATGATCCACCCGCCAGCCGATCCGGGTCATGCGGGTTGCGTGTAGTGCCGTGGCGCGCATTGATCGTCGCAAAGCCATAGGCGAATTCGTCCATGTTGAGTGTGGCTACCAATATCGCGCCCGCCTCTTTCAGACGGACGATTGCTTGCGCATCGGCGGTGGCGGGCGGGGCATCGGCGTAGAGGCTGGAACCGGCCGTGGTCGGCAAGCCGATGACGTCGAACAAATCCTTCACCCCATAGGGCGCGCCCGCCAGCGGGCCGGGGTCGCCGCCGGCGGCGATGACCGCATCGACGGCAGCGGCCTCCGCGCGGGCGCGGTCGGCCAGGATGCGCGTGACCGCGACGAGTGCGCCGCCTTCGCGGGCCAGCCCGGCAAGGCATTGTTCGGTGACGGCAGTGGCTGTGATTTCACCGGCGCGCACTGCTGCGGCGATGGCGAGCGCCGAATTTAGTCGCATGGAGATGTGTCGTCCGCCAGCAGCCGTTCGGCGTGGCTGGCGAGCAGCGCAAGGTTGGCAAGGACGCCGGGCAGGCAGGCGTCGGGGACCGTCAGGCCGATCGCAGCGGCGGCAACGGCGACTTCGGCTTCGGTCCGGGGCAGGGTATCGGTTGAAAGGGAAGGGAAGGGTGGCATGTCCCGCCGGTCATGCCCGTTTAGCCCCTAGCGATCCACCGCAATGATCGGCACGGAATGTTGCAAAAATGAGCGCGGTGACGTTCCCCGGCGAAGGCCGGGGTCCAGTTCAGACGGAGGGACTGGACCCCGGCCTTCGCCGGGGAACAGCGCGCCAACTATCGCTCAACCTGCCCCATAGGCCGTCACCGTCTCCACCTCAGCCTTGTCGCCCAGCACAACGCCGACGCGCTGGTGCAGGCCGGTAGGTTCGACATCCAGGATCGGGCCATAGCCGTCGGTCGCCGCGCCGCCCGCCTGTTCGATCAGGAACGCCATCGGATTGGCCTCGTACATCAGGCGCAACCGCGCCTTGCCCGGTTCGCGGTGGTCGGCGGGGTACATGAACACACCGCCGCGCTTCAGGATGCGATGCACGTCCGCGACCATGGATGCGGTCCAGCGCATATTATAATCCTTGCCGCACGGACCCGCGCTGCCCTCGACCCGTTCCTCGATATAGCGCAGCACGCCGGGCGACCATTGCCGCCGGTTCGACATGTTGATCGCGAACTCGCACTTGCCCTGCGGCATGACCATCTGCGAGTCCGTCATCACCCAGGCGCCGATTTCGCGGTCCAGCGTGAATTCATAGACGCCGGTGCCCACGGTCAGCACCAGCAGCGACTGCGGCCCGTAGATCGCATAGCCCGCCGCGACCTGCTTGCGGCCGGTCTGGAGGAAATCCTCTTCGGTCACGTCGCGGCCCGACACGGCCTCGCGCGCTTTCAGCACGGAAAAAATCGTGCCGACCGACAGGTTGACGTCGATGTTGCTGGACCCGTCGATCGGATCGAACAGCAGCAGATATTCCCCCTTGGGATAACGATTGGGGATGCGGTGGATCGTCTCCATCTCCTCCGACGCCATCGCGGCGAGGTGGCCGCCCCACTCATTGGCCTCCAGCAGCATCTCGTTGGCGATCACATCCAGCTTCTTCTGGACTTCGCCCTGCACATTTTCGCTGTCCAGGCTGCCCAGCACCTCGCCCAGCGCGCCCTTGCTCACCGCATGGCTGATCGTCTTGCAGGCGCGCGCGACGGTCTCGATCAGCAGGCGCAGTTCGGCGGGCAGCGCGTCGGCCTGGCGCTGTTGTTCGATCAGGAAACGGGTGAGGGTGGAGCGTTTCATGGATGGCATACTCGCGGGCGTGGATGGATAGGTGGGCGTTACAACAGAATGCGGCGGTTGCGAGGGTTTTTTTGGGGAACCCACTCACCCCACCCGGTTCGCCACCAGATTGTCAACCACCGCCGGGTCCGCCAGCGTGCTGGTGTCGCCCAGTGCCGCCGCCGACACTTCGCCCTCGGCGATCTTGCGCAAAATCCTTCGCATGATCTTGCCGCTCCGTGTCTTGGGCAGGCCGGGGGCAAACTGGATGGCGTCGGGCGTGGCGATCGGGCCGATTTCGGTGCGGACCCATTTGACCAACGCCTTGCGCAGATCGTCGCTCGGTTCTTTGCCATTGTTGAGCGTTACATAGGCGTAGATGCCCTGGCCCTTGATGTCGTGCGGGAAACCGACGACCGCCGCTTCGGCCACGCTTGCATGCAGCACCAGCGCGCTTTCGACCTCGGCGGTGCCCATGCGGTGGCCCGACACGTTGATGACGTCGTCGACCCGGCCGGTGATCCAATAATAACCGTCCGCGTCACGCCGCGCGCCGTCACCAGTGGTATATTTGCCGGGGAAGGTGGTGAAATAGGTCTGGAAGAAACGGTCATGGTCGCCATAGACGGTGCGCATCTGCCCCGGCCAGCTCGCCGCGATCACCAGATTGCCTTCCGCGGCGCCATCCAGCACATGCCCTTCGGCATCGACGATCTGCGGCACGACGCCGGGCATGGGCAGCGTCGCGCTGCCCGGCTTCAGGTCGGTCGCGCCCGGCATCGGCGCGATCATCGCCCCGCCGGTCTCGGTCTGCCACCAGGTGTCGATGATCGGGCAGCGCCCTTCGCCGACCACGCCATGATACCAGCGCCAGGCTTCGGGATTGATCGGTTCGCCGACCGTGCCCAGCAGGCGCAGGCTGGAGCGGTCGGTGGCGGTGACGAAGCTATCGCCTTCCTTCATCAGCGCGCGCAGCGCCGTGGGCGCGGTGAAGATGGTCTGCACCTTATGCTTGTCCACCACCTCCCAGATGCGGCTGGGCGTCGGCCAGTTGGGCACGCCTTCATACATCAAAGTCGTCGCGCCGTTCGCCAGCGGGCCATAGACGATATAGCTGTGGCCCGTGACCCAGCCGATATCGGCGGCGCACCAATAAATGTCGCCGGGGCGGTAATCGAAGCATAGCTCGTGGGTCAGGCCGGCCCATAGCAGATAGCCGCCGCTGCTGTGCAGCACGCCCTTGGGCTTGCCGGTCGACCCGGACGTGTAGAGCAGGAATAGCGGGTCTTCCGCGTTCATCGGTTCGGGCGGGCAATCGGGCGATGCCTTGGCCGCCGCCTCGTGCAACCAGACATCGCGGCCCGCTTCCATCGTCACCGCGCCGCCGGTCGCCTGCACCACGATCACGGTCCTGACGCCGGGGCAATCCTTCACCGCCGCATCGACATTGGTCTTGAGCGGGACCGCCTTGCCGCCGCGCCGCCCTTCGTCGGCGGTGATCACCAGCGTCGAATCGCAATCTATGATCCTTCCGGCAAGCGCCTCGGGCGAGAAGCCGGCGAACACCACCGAATGCACCGCGCCAATCCGCGCGCAGGCCAGCAATGCGAAGGCCGCCTCCGGGATCATCGGCAGATAGATGGTGATCCGGTCGCCCTTCTTCGCGCCCGCGCTTTTCAACACATTGGCAAAGCGGCACACCTGTTCGTGAAGCTGGGCATAAGTGAAGCGCCGCACCGCCGCGTCGGGCGAATCGGGTTCCCAGATGATCGCGGTCTGATCGGCGCGGGTCGCCAGATGCCGGTCGATGCAGTTGGCGCTGACATTAAGTTCCCCATCGGCGAACCATTTGACGCCAAAATCACCTTCGTCAAAGCTGCTATCGTTCGCGCGGGTCGGCGGCGTGATCCAGTCGAGCCGCTGCGCGCGATCCAGCCAATAGGCGTCCGGCTCGTCGATCGAGCGCGCATAGTCGGCCGCCCGCGCCGGACCGTCCATCAGCGCATCCTTGGCCCAATGTTCCGGAACGGGGAAATAATCGTCGGCCACCAGTCTCTCCTATCATTGCGCGAAGCGTATCCCGATCCACAAGGTGCGCGGCGTCCCCAGATCCATGGACCCGCCCGCATTGCGCGTCACGACCGTTTCGTCGAACAGATTTTCCCCGCGTGCCACCAGCGTCATGCCATGCCCAATCGGCAGCCGCGCGACCGCGTCCACCGTGAGGGCGTCGGGCAGCACATCGCTTTGCAGGTCATCCTCATATTGTTTCGACACATAGCGCAGCGTGGCGGAAAGGGCAGGTCCCGATTGCGCCTCCCACGCCAGGGTGGCGGACGCGGCATGGCGCGGGCTTTGCGACGGCGCGAGGCCGTCGAACGCCGCGCCCGGCGCGCGCACCTTCGCCCGGCTATAGGCATAGCTGCCCGCCAGCATCCATTCGCCGCTGCGTGCGTTCGCGGTCAGTTCGATGCCCTTGGCGATGATCGCATCGACATTGCGCCGCTGGCGCGTGATCGCGTCGATCGTCGCATTGGCGATCGCGTCGTTCAGCCGGTTGTAGAAGGCGGTCGCGCCCAGCGTCACCCCTTCGGCCGGCGTCAGATCGAAACCCGCCTCCACGCCCTTGAGCTTCTCGGGCGTCAGCGCGTCATTGGCGCGCGTCGTGATTGGGAAGACCACGAACGGCCGGTAGAGTTCGTTCAATGTCGGCAGGCGGAACCCGGTATAGCCCGCCCCGCGCAGCGCAACCGCGTCGGACAGATGCACCAGCACCCCCGCTCGCCCGGTGAATTCCCAGTCGGACCGGTCGGGATAGCGCGACGCCTGGGTCGATGCCCCCGCTGCGTTCACTGCGTTGTAGAAGCCGTTGCGGATCGTCCAGCGGTCGGCGCGCACCCCGCCGGTCAGCACGACCGACCCGATCGTCCAGTCATCCTCCGCGAACAGGCCGAGCGTGCTTTGGTCGCCCCCGGCGTGACGCCGACTGGTCACCGGATTGGCCGCGATATTGGCGTTATAGGCGTCCTCATACATATCGCCGGACGCCAGCCGTACGTCGGTGCCGATGCGCAGCACATGCGCGCGCCCCACGGGCGGCCGCAGCTCGATCTTGCCGCCGATCCCGGTCGAGGGGGTGTTGCGCTGGTCGAGCGACTTGCGGAAGGTCGAGGATGAAATCACGATATTGGCGAAGTTGCGCGCCTGCACATAGGCCAGCGCATCGACCTGCCACCGGCCGCGCGATACCAGCCGGATGCTGGCATCCTGCCCCTGGCTCCGGCTGTCCGCCCCGGCAAAGCGCAATGTCCGGTCGTCGCGGAAGACCAGCGCGCGGAACTGCACTTCGGCGTCCCCAAAGATCGGCGCGACCGCGCGCAGCCCCGCCGACCAGCCGTCATAAGCGGCGGGCACGGTCGCCGCGACGCGCTGGTCCTTCGGCGTCGTCTGGAAGCCATCACCCCGGTCCCACCGGCCCGACAGCGACACATAACCTCCACCCAGATCCGGCGAGAGGCTGGCGGCAAGTTCGGTGGACTCGCGGCTGCCGTAAAAGGCGCTGCCGCTCCTCTGCGGCAATTGATCGCGGATCGCGCTCGCCATCTCGATCGTCCCCGCCACCGCGCCCGCGCCTAACGCACCGCCCCCGCCGCCGCGCGTCACCCGGATCAGCGACAACCGGTCGGGCACCAGCGCGCTGAACGGAATATAGCCGAAGAAAGGATCGGCCATCGGCACGCCATCGAGCAGGACCAGCGTGCGGCTCGACGCATTGCCCCCCAGCGCCCGCAACGTCGCCCCCTGCGCCGAAGGGTTGGCCGAGCGGCTGTCCGATCGGCGAAACTGCTGGAACCCCGCAACATCGGCCAGCACGCTTTCGATCCGCCCCGACGCGCTGTTGGCCAGCCGGTCCTGCCCGATCAGCATCGCGCCATAGGCCGGGGTGCCCGGCGGCAGCGGCAGGCCCGCGCCGGTGACGATGATCGTTTCATCGCCTTCAGCCGGTACGGTTTGCGCGAAGGCCGGAAGCGGCCATGCGGACGCCAATATCATCATCGTCGCCGCTTTGCGCATGCGCTCTCCCCAGACGGACCATCGCCCTGCTCGGCCTTTAACCGCTCCGCGCACGCGCGCAAGCCATGGACGACGCACGGGCGATACGTCAGACTGGGTGCGAATCGCGATCGGGGAAATGAATATGGCTGAGAAGAGCGACGGTCGCATGGCGGTCTGGGATGCGCCGATCCGCATCGTCCATTGGGCGATCGTCGGGTTGATCGGCTTTTCCTGGTATTCGGCGGAAAACCATCTGATGGATTGGCACCGCTATTCCGGTTATTCGATCCTGGGCCTGCTGCTGTTTCGCATCCTGTGGGGCTTTATCGGCTCCAGCACCGCGCGTTTCGGCACTTTCGTCAAAGGCCCTGCCGCTATCCGCCGCTATGCCGGTTCGCTGGGCAGGCGCGCGCCAGGCACGGGTGTCGGCCATAATCCAGTCGGTGCGCTCAGCGTGCTGGCGCTGCTGCTGATCATGATCGTACAGGTCGTCACCGGGCTGTTCGCAGTCGATGTCGATGGCCTTGAATCCGGGCCGCTGGCGGACCGGATCAGCTTCGATCAGGGACGCTGGCTGGCGGAACTGCATGAAAGCAGCTTTACGATATTGCAACTGCTGGTCGGGCTGCACATCGCCGCGATCCTGTTCTACCTCTTCTACAAGCGCGACAATCTGATCGGCCCGATGATCAGCGGGTGGCGACGAAAGGGCGAAGGCGTCGGCATGACGCGCGCGCCGCTGCTTAACCTGGCCGTCGCTATTGTGGTTGCTTTTGCGGGTATGTGGTTCGTGTCCAGGGGGCTGCGCTTCTGATCGGCGGGACGCGGCCGCCTATGAACGCAACCCTTTCGCAGTCCAGGCTATCATAGTCTTTGGGCCACTCAGCGGGGGCATAATTGCGAATATGCCTGAACGAAGCCGTGGGGGATAAGCGCTATGCTGCCGGTGCGGGCGGGGATTTTCCCGCCCGTGCGCGCTCCAACCACCAGAGCAGCGCGCTTGCCGCGAGCCAGGCGAGGCACCAGGGCCAAGGCGATCCGGGGGCTTTGCGAGTGGTGGTCAGGGCGTCGGGCGTGGTGGCGCGGAGCAGCAGTGTCGCCTGACGATCGCGCGTGGCGCGGACGCCGGGCAGGGCGTTTGCGGGCTGGACGTAGAAGGGCGCGGTGCCATTCGCCAGATGCCAGCCCGGTGCACCGGGCCAGAAGGCCGCGCAGTTGCGGGCGGCCGGGTCCGGGGTGAGAGCGATCGTCCGGCCGCTGGGCTGGGTGACGCGCGCCGCGTCGCACAGGGCCATCCGTTCGCCGACCCAGGCCGGGGCGGTGAGCGCGGGCGGCGGGGTGGGAATTGGGCGGGCGATGGCGGACAGGATCGCGCTCCACCAGTCGCCATAAAGCTCCCGCCGACCGGTGAGGGTGAGGGCGTAGCTGTCGAGCGGGGTGAAGAGTGCGACCCGCCCGGAGCCGATCGCGCGCCAGGCGGCAAGCGGGGTTCCGGCCGCATCGCGGATCAGCGGCACGCTGTCACTGCCGCCGGGGATCTGGCCGAGGCGGCTGATGTCGGGGAGGATGTCTGCCGCCATGTCGGGCGCGTCGGCGCCGGGGATGCCGCGCCGGGTGCGGGCGATGGCGGCGTCCTTTTCGGCGGGCAGCGCGATGGGGGCGGGCATATTGCCGCCGGTCAGCGCGAAGCCGAGCGCCTGCCATTGGGCGCGGGTCGCCGCGTCGATCGGGCCGCTGGGGCGGAGCAGCAGGCCCAGGCCATCGCGCGTTGCGGCGATCAGCGCGCCGCGCTGGCCCGCCCAGCTTCGGTCGTCGACGATCGCGGCGTCGAAGCGCCTGAGGCTGGCCGGGGTGATCGCTACGGGCGTATCGCCGAGCGCGATGCCGCCGCCCGCGCTCGTCATGGTGGTCACGGCAAAGCCCGCGTCGATCGCCCAGCGGCGCAGATATTTGACCTCCGGTCCCGGCGCGCCCGCCATGATGAGCAGGCGTGGGGCGGGGCTGTCCTGCACGATGATCGGCACGTCCGCCTGATGGCCCGGCGTCCGCACCCTAAAGGTGACGAGGCCGGCGGCGCGGGTCGTGCCGGTGAGGGCGAAGCGGCCCTGCGCGTCGGATTTCTGCCGGTCGGTGACGCGGCCTGCGGGGTCGATCAGTTCGACAACGGCATTGGGGAGGGCGGCGAGTTGCCCGCTTATCGTGAAAGGCGCGCCGGGGGCGGTGCGGGCTGGCGGGGCGAGGGCGGTGATGCCGGGCTTGAGCGGGGCGGGATCGAAGGCGACGGCCAGGCCGCGCGCGGCGTCTATGTCGCGCGGGGTCAGGCCGTTGCCGGTGACGATGATCGCGCGAGTGCCGGGACGGCGGCGCAGCGCGGTGGCGAGGTCGGGATCGGTGGGGCGCGGGGAGGCTTCGGGCAGGACGATATCGGCGGCGCGCGGTGCGCCTGCCGTGGCGATGGTGAGGGTGGCGGCGGGAACCGCGATGCTCGGCGGGAACAGGGTGAGGTAAAGCAAAGCTGCGCAGACCGGCTGGAGGATGGCGAGTGCGGCGATGCGCCAGGCGCGCGAGGGGGAGGCGCGGTGCCACAAGGCGAGGCGCGCCCAGGCGATGAGCATGGCGAGGGCCAGCAGCCCGCCGACGATCCGCTCCGCGCTCATAGCGCGCCCAGATAGCGCGCGCCGCCCGCGTCGGCGGGGCGGCGGCGGAGCAGTCGGGCAGGCGGGCGTTCCAGCGCGGTCCAGAGCAGGGCGCGCAGTTTCTGGCGGCACGAGGCGCAGGCGGGATCGCGGCGCGCGGCGTCGATCGCGCCGGACAGAGCCAGCGCGTCGGGCAGGCGGGCGGCATTGGCGCGCGCCCAGCGGTCGAGCGGGTCCAGTTGGATCGCGCCCTGACCCAGCGCGCGCCACGCGGCGGCGGCGGGACCATCCGCGCCCTCGACGGGGAGGACGGGAAGGGTGCGGCTGGCGAGGCCGTCGCGCTTGCCGGTCATGCGGCGGGACGGGTCGATCGGCGGCAGTTCCGGGCCGACGCGCGACAGGAAAATGCGGGTCGCCTGCTGCACCTCCTTGATGAAGCGGAGCGCGCGGTTGGCGTAGGGCAAGGCGAGGTCGGGATGGCCGGTCTTGAGTTCGCGTTCCGACTGCCACATTTCATCGACCGCTTTTTTTAAGGTAGCGCGGGTTTCGGGGTCGAGGCTGGACGCCTGCGATTCGTCATGCGGGTGGCCGAAGGCGGCGAGGACATCTTCGGGCGCGCCGAAGCCGGGGGCGGGCGAGGCCGGTGGACCATGGTCGTGGCCGTCCCCTTCGCTATGGGCGTCGCTGGTGGGGAGTTCGGGCTGGCCTTCGCTTTCGCCGCCTAGGAATTGGCTGTAGCGGCCGCGCAGGATTTCCTGATCATTGCCGATGCTGGCGGAGCGGGCGAGATAGCGGTCGGGTGCGAGACTGCGCTTTTGCTTGATCAGTTTTTCGGCGTCGATGATGATCTGGCGCTGGCTACGGAAATAGGCGGGGAGGACGGTGTTGACCATGCCCTCCATGCCGCTGCTTTCGGGGTCTTTGGGCGAGGGCCAGCGCAGGATCAGGCTGGGCCCGCGCGCTTCCTGCGGGCCGGGCGCGCGATTGTCGCGGACGATGAGCTGGACGACGAGATCGCCGCCCGCGCTAAAGCCGAGCCGGGCGAAATCGAGGGAGGGGGCGAAGCGGCGGCTTCGCGCGGGGCCGCTGCCGGGCAGGGCGATCTCCCGTTCCGTGAAGGTGACATTCTCGCCCTCGCCGATCGCGAGCGTGATGCGCAGCCGCGCCGTGGCGGCGACGCCATAATCGTCGGTGGCGGCGAAGACCGGGGTCCAGTTGCGCTGGCCGGGTTTGACCATCGTCAGGCTTTGCGCGGGGGAGACGATTTTCACCTGTGGCGGGGTGTCGGCAATCGCGTCGATGCGGTGGAGCGGGGGCAGGGGCTTTGCGCCGCGCGTGGCTTCGACCCGGTAGAGGAAGGCTGCGTCGAGGGTGCGGCTGACGGTCCAGTCGCTGGCGATGCGCTGAAGGGGGAGGTGCTGGTTGCCGAGCAGGGTGAGCGCGGGTGCGGCGGGTTGCGGGGCGAAGCGCAGCGTCCATTCGAGGCGCGAACCCTGCGGCGCGCGGGCGTCGAGCATGGCGACGTCGCGGATGGGCAGACCGGTATAAGTGGGCGGAATGATGCGCAGATTCTGGGCGATCAGGCGAGGGACGCCGGGGGTGGCGGGCAGACCCTCCGCACTGGGTGCGAGTATGACGGGGCGGTCGCTGGCGGCGGGCCAGAGCAAGGTTGCGGCGATGATGACGAGTGCGGCGACCCATGTGGCGGCGATCGTCCGGCGGGGCCAGGCGGGGGCGAGCGTTTCGGGGATGCCAGCGTCGATGCGGTCGGACAGGCGGGCCTGCTGAAGGCGTTGCAGCGGGCCGAGGTTTTGCGGGTCGGCGAAGAGCAGCGCGGCGCTATCCTCCATGTCGAACCGACTGTCATCGAGGCGGCGGACGAGCCAGCGGCGGTCGAAGCGGGCGGCGCGATGGCGGGCGATGAGCAGCGTTGCGGCGAGGCCGATGAGGACGGTGACGATGGCGGGCGTGGGGCCGAGGGTGCGCCATGCCAGCGTCGCAAAGGCAAGGAGCAGGGGCAGCGCCAGCAGCAGGTCGCGCGACAGGCCGCGCTTGCGGGCGGGGGCGGTCCAGGTCGCGAGCAGGGCGTCGGCGCTCATGGGCTGATTGCTCGGCTGCGGCGGGTGGCGATCCAGCGTTCGGCGAGGAATAGCAGCGCGATCAATGCGGCCAGCCAGGGGCGCAGGTCTTGCGGTGGCTGATCATAAGCAGGGCCGCCGGTGAGCGGGGCATAGTGGGCGGCGGCGGTGCGGGTCGGCGGCGGGGCGGGGGGTGCGAAAAGGGCGCGCAACTGGGCGGGGAAGCTGGCGTCCAGCAGCATGGGCATGTCGGACGGGACGAGGGGGCGGGTGAGGCGGATCAGGCGGCCCTTACCCAGCGGGATGGTTTCGCCAAGCGGCTGGCCCTGATCGTCGCGCCACAGGACCGCGCGGGCGGGTCGATCGGGGAAGAGCGCGTCGGATGCGACAAGCGCGGTGCCGCCGCGTTCGACCCATTGGGTGAGGGCGGTGGGCAGGGTGCCGGTGACGAGCCAGATCAGCGGGCGGCTGGTGGCCGGGAGGGAGGCGTCGGTGGTGGCGATGTCGAGGGGCGCTTGCCACGCGAGGGCGACTGCGCGGAGATAGCGCAGGTTGGCGCGGTGGGCGGCGTCGTGGCGGATGGATAGTTGGATGGGTGCCGTTCCCCGGCGCAGGCCGGGGTCCAGTCCCACGGTCTGAACTGGACCCCGGCCTGCGCCGGGGAACGGTGATGCTATGCGCCAGGTGATCTTTCGGGACAGGCGGGGGCGTTCGGCGTCGGCGCCTTGCAGGATGGGCGGGGCGATGATCGTGAGCGGGGTGCCTGCGGGCAGTTCGGCGTCGAGTTGGCGGATCAGGCTGGCGGGCGCGCTGGTGGGGGGCCGGGGTTCGTCCAGCGCCGGGAAGCCGGGGGCGAGCCAGTGGCCGTCTGCGATGCCGGTGGGGTCCGCGCCGGGGATGACGGCGACATAGGGCGCGTTGCTCGCTGCGCCGAAGATCACCGGCCTGGCCAGCCACAGCGCCAGCAGCGCGATCAGCAGCAGGCGCAGCGCAAGCAGCAGCCGTTCGTCGAAGCGCAGGCGGGAACGGGGCTTGGGCTTTTGCCGCAGCCAGCGCAGCGCAGCGAAATCGGTCGGCAGTTGCTCGCTCTTGCGCGCGATGTGGATGGCGAGCGGGATGATGACCGCCAGCAGCGTCGCGAGCGCGGCGGGGAGGAGCAGCGCGGGGGTCATGCATATTCCGCCGCGTCGTGCGCGCCGAACAGGCGGCGCAGGGGAAGGTCGATCGGCTCGTCGAGCATATGGGCGGCGTGGCGGACGCCCGCTGCGTCGAGCCGGGCGTGGAGATCGGCGCGCGCTTGCGCAAAGCGGCGGAGGAATTCGGCGCGCAGGGCGACGCCGTCACCCAGCAGTTCCTCGCCGGTTTCGGGATCGCGGAAGCGGTAGCCGCCGTCGAAGGGGAAATCGCGTTCACTGGCCGTGAGCATTTCGACGACGAGGACTTCGCGCCCGGCGGCGGCGAGTTTTTCGGCGAGGTCGATGACGCCGGGATCGAAACAGTCGCTCAGGATCATCACCAGATCGAGCGCGCCGATCCGTTCCCAGACCGGGGCAAGCTGGTCTTCGGGCGTGAAGGTGCCGGTCGCGCGCAAGGGCAGCAGTTCGAGCAGCAGCCGGTCACGCTGGCGCAGGCCGGTGGCGGGGGGGAGCAGTTTCATGGCCCCGTCGCTGAGCGCCATCCAGCCGAAGCGGTCGCCCTGTCGCATGGCGAGGTCGGCGATGCAGGCGGCGATGCCCTTGGCGGCGTCGAAACGGCTATGGTCGGGGCGGGTGGCGTCGGCCTGCGCCATCGACGCGCTGGCGTCCATGATGATCCAGGCGGCGACGGGGCTTTCGCGCTCGGCCTCGCGCACGAAGAATTTGTCCGACCGGGCGTAGAGTTTCCAGTCGATCTGGCGCAGTTCGTCGCCCGGTTCATAGGCGCGATATTGCGCGAATTCGAGACCCGCGCCGCGGCTGTGGCTCTGGTGCAGGCCGATACCGTGCTGCCCCACCGCCCGGCGCGTGACGAGGCGCAGGCTTTTGAGGCGGCTGCGGACGTCTGGGGGGATGAGGTCGGCCATCGCCTTGGGTCAGCTAAGCGGGACGGCGCGGACCAGGGCGGTGACGATATCGTCGGCGGAGCGCCCTTCCGCTTCGGCGGCGAAGGAGAGCAGCAGGCGGTGGCGCATCACCGGCCCGGCGAGCGCGACGATATCCTCACGCGTGGCGGCGAGGCGGCCGTGGAGCAGGGCGCGGGCTTTTGCGGCGAGGATCAGCGACTGGCCGGCGCGCGGGCCGGCACCCCATTTGACATATTTGCGGATGTCTTCGGGGGCGCCGTCGCCGGGGCGGCTGGCGCGGACGATGCGCGTGACCCAGCGGAGCAGGTCTTCGCCGAAATGCACCTCGCGCACCCATTTCTGGAGCGCCAGCACTTCGTCCGCGCCCATGACGGCGGGCACCGCGCCGCCGCTGGCACCGGTGGTCTGGGAGAGGATGTCCTGTTCCTCCTGCTCGGTCGGATAATCGACGCGGATGTGGAGCAGGAAGCGGTCGAGCTGCGCTTCGGGCAGGGGGTAGGTGCCGGCCTGTTCGAGCGGATTCTGCGTCGCCAGCACGAAGAAGGGCGAGGGCAGGATATGGGTGACGCCGCCATAGCTGACGGTGCGCTCCTGCATCGCTTCTAGCAGCGCGGCCTGCGTCTTGGGCGGGGTGCGGTTGAGTTCGTCGGCCAGCAGCAGGTTGGTGAACACCGGGCCTTTCTGAAAGCGGAAGCTGCGATGGCCGGTGCCATGATCCTCCTCCAGCAATTCGGTGCCGAGAATGTCGCTGGGCATCAGGTCGGGGGTGAATTGGACGCGGCGGAATTCCAGTTTGAGCGCTTCGCCAAGGGAACGGACGAGCAATGTCTTGCCGAGGCCCGGCACGCCTTCGAGCAGGCAATGGCCGCCCGCGAGCAGGCCGATCAGCAATTGTTCGACCACGTCCTGTTGGCCGACGATGGCCTGGGCTATCGCGGCGCGCAGGTCGCCGAGGCGGGCGAGTTGGGTTTCGATCTGGGCTTCGGTGATGGTGGTCATGGATTGTCTCTCGTTGGCGCGAGTATCTGCCCCGTTCGCCCTGAGCTTGTCGAAGGGCGCGCGCGCCCTTCGACAAGCTCAGGGCGAACGGGGGTGGGGTGCGGACTGACGATCGTCACGAGCTAAGCGCATACATCACGATATTAACGGCGAACTTGGTATTATCCTCCGCCAGGAACCGCTTGTTGCGCCAGTCATAGTCCCATTCGCAGCCATAATCCTTGTTGCTGTAGAGGATGCCGAGGCGACCATTTATCTCGATCCCCTTGAGATAATCATGGACCAGGTCGTCGCCCCAGCCGTTGAGTTCGAGACCCGTGTTGGGCGGGCCGTCGTCGAATGTGAAGAAGCTGCGATAGATCGGGTGGGTCTTGGGCAGCGTCTTGAGCGCCTTTGGCCCAAAGATTTTCGCCATTTGCGCCTCAAAGGATTTGGCGAACAGGCCGTCTATGTCGTGGTTGCAATCGTCCACCATCACGAAGCCGCCGTTGCGGACATAAGCCTCGAAATTGCGGCGTTCGGCGGCGGAAAATTCGACCAGCTTGTGCCCGGCAAGGTAGCAGAAGGGCGCGGTCAGCATTTTCGGGTCCGACAGGGCGATGACATGCTCCTTGGGATCGACCCGCAGCGTCGTATAATCGATCAGCGATGTGATCATGTTGGACGGCATGCGCTGGTCGACGTCCCAGTCGCCGGAGTCGTAGCGCAGCCGGGTGAACCAGAAGTCGTAGCCTGTCGCGGCGGCGAGCGCGCGCTGCGGCCCGGCCAGCATCGCACTGGCCAGGCCGCCTGCCATCGCCTTCAGAAAATCCGCACGGGTCATGCGTCCGATACGGTCAAACCGCGTCGGATAGCGAGGTGAAGGTGAAGTCGCGCAACTTCATTGGCGGGATGACCATCGGGGCGTCCGCCTCGTCGCCCTTTACGCGGACCGGCTTGCCCAGTTCTTCCACATTGTTGAGCATGATGACGGGGGATTCGTTGAAACGGAAATTCTTGATAGGATATTTGATCTGGCCGTTTTCGATATAGAAAGTGCCGTCGCGGGTCAGGCCGGTAAGCAGCACGGTCTGCGGATCGACCATGCGGATATACCAGGTGCGCGAGACCAGGATGCCGCGTTCGGTGGTCTTGACCAGATCGGCGGTCGATTTGGTGCCGCCGGTCATGATCAGGTTGCCGGGCTGCGCCATCGCGGGCTTGCCCTGTTTCTGCGACCAGTAGCGCGAATATTCCATGTTGATGAGCTTGCCATTCTCGACGATCGGCATCCTGCCGCGCGGCAGGCCGTCTTCGTCCCAAGGATAGACCGCAGCGCCCGGATAGGCCGGGTCGGCGAAGAAATTGACCTGCGGGCCGAACACCTGCTCGCCGATCTTGTTGCCGCCGCCCTTTTTCGACAGGAAGCTGCGGCCTTCGTCGGCGGAACGCGCGTCGAAGAAGAAGAACATGAACTGGATGAGACCGGCTGCGGCGGCGGGTTCCAAGATGACGGTATATTTGCCGGGTTCCAGCGCCTTTGCGTCTGCCGAAGCGCTGGCCTTGCGCATCGCGACCTTGATGTCCTCGCCGGGCTTGAAGGCCGCGACGTCCTGCACATTGTCGCCGACCCAGCCCGATCCGCGCCCGTCCTCGGTGCGGACGGTGCAGGTATAATCGGCGCTGGTGCCGGTCTGATAACCGTAATTGCCCTTGCTATTGAGGAAAGCGACGAACCCCGCCTGATCCTCCAGATAGCCTGCCGCGATCAGCTTGTTCGCCTTGCACGGGGCGATCG
Organism: uncultured Sphingobium sp.; assembly: GCA_964562225.1. Lineage (GTDB taxonomy): Bacteria > Pseudomonadota > Alphaproteobacteria > Sphingomonadales > Sphingomonadaceae > Sphingobium. The sequence continues at coordinate 4,952 of CAZLSU010000009.1, read as the reverse complement.
AATCGACGGCGACCTTGGCGCGATAGTCGGCGGTGATGCCTGCGGTCGATGCGCTATAGGTGGGGGTGGGGGTGTAGGTCTGTTTGGGGACGGCGGGCATGAATTCCGGATTTTCCGGGGCCAGCTTCGCTAGTTCCTCGGCCCGCGCGACGACACGCGCCAGCGATGCGTCATCAAACTGGTTGATCGTCGCGATGCCGACGCGCTTGCCGAACGCGACCTGCACCTGCAACTCGATATTATCGAGGATGCCCGCGGTGGACACATTGTTGAGCGCGAAGCGGACATTGCCGCGGATCGAACCGTTGAGTTGCGCGGTACATTCGTCGGCCTTGGACAGGCCCACGACCTTGGTCAATATGGCTTTCGCCTGCGCTTCTGGAAGAATGCTCATCTAGGGTCTCCCTATCAGCCGAGCGAACGGGCGGTGTTGATGACGTTGATGCCGTTGAAGCGCGCGGTCGATGACCCGTGCGACACGGCCGAGACCTGGGCGGGTTGGCCCTTGCCGTCGAAGAAGGAGCCGCCGAGGCGATAATCGCTTTCGTCGCACACCGCCGCGCAGCCGTTCCAGAATTCCGGGGTGCGGATCTGGTAGGCGACATCCTCGATCTGCTGGGTGATCTTGCCCTGCTTGATCTCGAAGAAAAGCTGGCCGCCGAACTGGGCGTTATAGCGTTGCTGGTCGATCGAGAAGCTGCCATCGCCGATGATGTAGATGCCGTCCTCGACATTGGCGATCATGTCCGCGACGCTCAGCTTCGCCTTGCCGGGTTGCAGCGAGACATTGGCCATGCGCTGGAACTGGACGTTGGACCAGCTATCCGAATAGGCGCAGCCATCGCTTTCGCTCTTGCCCTCAATATGTGCCTGATCGCGGATCGCCTGATAACCGACCAGCTTGCCGTCCTTGATCAGATCCCACTTCTTGGTCTTGACGCCCTCGTCATCGAAAGCGACCGCGCCCAGGCTGCCGGGCTGGGTCTTGTCGGCGACGATATTCACCTTGTCGCTGCCGTACTGGAAATTGGCCTTGAGCTTATCCATCGTGGCGAAGCTGGTGCCGGCATAATTGGCTTCATAGCCCAGCACGCGATCGAGTTCGAGCGGATGGCCGACCGTTTCATGGATGGTGAGGCCGAGATGATTGGGGTCGAGCACCAGATCATATTTGCCTGGCTTGACCGATTTGGCGGTCAGCTTCTCGCGCGCCTGCCTGGTCGCGGCGATCGCGTCTTCCTTCATGTCGTAGGACATGCCGTAGCTGATGATGCCATTGGGACCGACGGTCTTGTCCGCCGCGCGACCGTCGAGATATTCAAAGCCGAGGCCCATGGGCGCGGACAGGCCGTCGCGGACGCGGAACTTGCCGGTCTTCTTGTCGACGGCGGTGACTTCCATCGGTGCCCAGATGCGGTGGACATCCTGGTCGATATAGCTGCCATCGGTGCTGGCGAAATATTTCTGCTCGTTCACCAGGAACAGGATCGAGCGGATGAAGTCCGCGCCCGCATCCATGGCGGCGGCGTTGACGCCCATCAACAGGTCGACCTTGTCCTTGATCGGCACGGTCATGCTGTTCTTGGCGATCGGCGTGCGCCAGGATACTTCGCCGACGCCCTTGACCGGGGCAAGCTGAACAGGCGCGGTCTGGGTCGGTGCGTTCGCCTTGGCGATGGCGACCGCCTGCTGCGCGGCCTTGGCCACGGCATCGGTGGTCATCGCATTGGTGGCGGCAAAGCCCCAGGCGCCGTCGGCCAGCACGCGGATGCCGACGCCGCTCGATTCGGTGTTGACGACATTTTCGACATTGCGTTCGCGGGTGATGACGAACTGGCGCAGGTAGCGGCCGACGCGCACGTCGCAATAGGTCGCGCCCGCGCTTTTGGCGGCATTCATCGCCGTGTCGGCCAGGGTCTTCTTGAGTGCGACGTCGATCGCATTGCCCAATTCTTCGGCCGCGATCAGCTTGCCGAACATCGAAGGCAGGACGAACCCGCCCACGCCCATTGCGCCAAAGGCCAGAAAATCTCGTCTGTGCAAGGTTCGTCTCCACCTGCATGCGCCCGCGAATGCGGGATCGGGAAAGAATGTGCCGACGGGGTCGGCAGGCCAGGACGGCCCGGATGGCAGATCATCGCCGGGCGGCAGGCCAAGGTCAAACGGCTTTTTGACGTGTCCGTCAATCGGATGGCCACGTTTCGACGAACGACATCTGGGTGCGACGAAGGGTGAGGGAGCCACCCTGTCGAGGCGGCGTACCCCTGCGTCTGGCCAGGCCAGCCACCGCCTTTGCAGGGGAGGATTTTCCAGTGATTGCCCTCTGGGCAGACCCATGTATCGCACCGCCGATCAATCGTCCTGATGTAGATCAGTTTTCATCCCAAGGCGGCAACTTGCGCGGCCATGGCGGGTTATTTCGTCGATATCCGCCGTCCGGTTGCGGCTGGCCCCTTGCGGCCGGCGGATTGTCCCTTCGCCTGCGCCGGACTGCCTGGCGTCTTAGCCCATAAGAGGATGCACCATGGCCAAATCCGTCAAATCCAAACCCCGCGCCGATAAAAAGTCCGGCGAATCGCCTGCCAAGGCACCGTCGGCTGCGCCCGCTGAGGCCCTGTCGAAGAGCTATGCTGAACCACAGGGCAATGGCGGCGAGACGCATCAAATAGCGGGCGGCGATGTCGCCCTGTTGACGACCGCGCATGGCGTCCCCGTGGCCGACGACCAGAACAGCCTGAAACAGGGTTCGCGCGGCCCGACGCTGGTGGAGGATTTCCATTTCCGCGAGAAGATCTTCCATTTCGATCATGAGCGCATCCCCGAGCGCGTCGTCCATGCGCGCGGCTATGGCGCGCATGGCTATTTCGAGCTGACGCAATCGCTGAGCGACGTGACCCGCGCCGATGTGTTTCAGCGCGTGGGCGAACGCGTGCCCGCCTTCGTGCGCTTCTCCACCGTCGCCGGATCCAAGGGGTCGGCCGATTTGGCCCGCGACGTGCGCGGCTTTGCGGTCAAGCTTTATACCCAGGAGGGCAATTGGGACATTGTCGGCAATAATATCCCGGTCTTCTTCATACAGGACGCGATCAAATTCCCCGACCTGATCCACGCCGCCAAGCCCGAGCCGGATCGCGACTTCCCCCAGGCGCAGACCGCGCACGACAATTTCTGGGATTTCATCAGCCTGACGCCCGAAGCTTTCCACATGGTCATGTGGACGATGTCGGACCGTGCCATCCCGCGCTCGCTGCGGACGATGGAAGGCTTTGGCGTCCACACCTTCCGGCTGGTCGATGCAAACGGCAAATCGACCTTCGTCAAATTTCACTGGAAGCCCAAGCAGGGTCTGCAATCGGTCGCCTGGAACGAAGCGGTCAAGATCAACGGGGCCGATCCCGATTTCCACCGCCGCGACCTGTGGGATGCGATCAACAGTGGCGATTTCCCCGAATGGGAATTGGGCGTGCAACTGTTCGACGATGCGTTTGCCGACAGTTTCGATTTCGACGTGCTGGATGCGACCAAATTGATCCCCGAGGAGCTGGTGCCGGTGCGGATCGTGGGGCGACTGGTGCTCGACCGGGTGGTCGACAATTTCTTCGCCGAGACCGAGCAGGTCGCCTTCATGACGCAGAATGTGCCGCCGGGCATCGACTTCTCGAACGATCCGCTGCTCCAGGGGCGCAATTTCTCCTATCTCGATACTCAGATCAAGCGGCTGGGCAGCACCAACTTCACCCATTTGCCCATCAATGCGCCCAAATGCCCGATGGCCCATTTCCAGCAGGATGGGCATATGGCGATGCGCAATCCCAAGGGCCGCGCCAATTATGAACCCAATAGCTGGGGGGCGGCGCAGGGCGGCCCGCGCGAAGACCCGGTGCGCGGCTTCACCAGCTATGCGCAGGAGGCGGACGGTCTCAAGCAGCGCGTCCGGTCGGAAAGCTTCGCCGATCATTATAGCCAGGCGCGGCAATTCTTCATGAGCCAGACGCCGATCGAACAGAAGCATATCGGCGACGCGATCGTCTTCGAGCTGAGCAAGGTCGAACGGCCCGACATCCGTTCGCGCACCGTCTCGCATTTGCTGAACATCGACGAGGCGCTGGCGGCGACGGTGGCCGATGGTCTGGGCATGGACCTGCCGGTCGCCGCCCAGGCCGCGCGCCCCACGATCATGGACCTGCCGACGTCGGACGCGCTCAGCATCCTTAAGAACGGCCCGGACAGCTTCAAGGGGCGCAAGCTTGGCATCTTGCTGACCGATGGGGCCGACGCGGCGATCTTTTCCGCGCTGGTGAAGGCGGTCGAACAGGAAGGGGCGGTCTATGAGGTGATCGCGCCCAAGATCGGCGGGGTGACCCTGTCGGATGGCACGGCGGTCGCGGCCAAGCAGAAGATCGACGGCGGACCATCGGTCCTGTTCGACGCGGTGGCGGTCGTCGCCTCGAAGGACGGCGCGGCGCTGCTGGCGATCGACGCGGCGGCGAAGGACTTCGTGACCGACGCTTTTGCCCATTGCAAATATATCGGAATGACTGCGGAGGCCGAGCCGCTGTTCGTGAAGGCGGGCATCGCCGAAGACCTGGACGAAGCCTGCATGGCGCTGTCGTCCGCACAGGATGCGCCAGCCTTTCTAACGGCTTGCCGGGCGCTGCGATATTGGCCGCGCGAATTGAAGGTCGATCTGGACGCCTGATCCTGCGCGCGGGAAGGGCAGCAAAAGGGCTAAAAAGCGATGTGCATTTTTTCTGTCATTTAACGCTTGACCGAATCTGAAGTCGCTCCTATTTGCTGCCCTCCCGACGCGGTGACGGCCTTCCAGTCAGCATCGCAACGGTCGCCAAAACTAAACGGACGCAAGCGTTCTCCGATAGCAATAGCGGGGAATGTGGACTGTCCGCCTTATATTTGGTGAGGATCTTTGACATTGTTGAATTGATGAAGGGACA